>DATAJQ010000059.1:0-26413 GCA_036262095.1 Chitinophagaceae bacterium
GAATTCAACCGCAATGAAGACAGCATGAAGCTGTCGCTCAGCCACCGGCAGCAAAAGCTGGATAAGATCTATGAAGGAGGCGGCAAAAAAGCACAGGCAAAGCAGCAGGAAAAGAATAAGCTTACACCACGGGAAAGGATCGCATACCTCGTGGATAGAGACGCCCCTTTTATTGAGATCGGTGCTTTTGCAGGCTATGGCATGTATGAAGAACAGGGTGGTTGCGCTGCGGGTGGCACAGTAGCAGGGATCGGTTATGTGAGCGGCCGGCAATGTGTGATACTGGCCAACGATCAGACAGTAAAAGCCGGGGCATGGTTTCCCATCACCGGCAAAAAAAACCTGCGCCTCCAGGAAATAGCGATGGAAAATCATTTGCCGGTCATTTACCTCGTAGACAGTGCCGGGGTATATCTTCCCATGCAGGATGAAATATTCCCCGACAAAGAACATTTCGGCCGCATATTCCGTAACAATGCCAGGATGAGCGGCATGGGCATTACGCAGATCGCTGCAGTGATGGGCGCCTGTGTGGCTGGCGGCGCTTATCTCCCCATCATGAGCGATGAAACACTGATGGTGGAAAATAACGGCTCTATATTCCTGGCAGGGCCATATCTCGTGAAAGCAGCGATCGGGGAGGATATCGATACGGAAACACTTGGCGGCGCCATAACGCACACAGAAATATCAGGCATCGCCGATTATAAATTCAAGACCGAGCAGGAATGTCTTGATCAGGTTAAAAAGATCATGTCCATGCTTGGTGAAAAAGAAAAAGCAGGGTTTGACCGCATTGCGGCTACCCCACCCCAAAAAGATCCGCAGAACCTGTATGGACTTTTTCCGACTGATGGAAAGCCTTATGATATAGTGGATATCATTGAACGCATAGTAGACAATTCTGCCTTTGAACAATTCAAACAGGATTATGGCAAAACGATCGTGTGCGGCTATGCCCGCATCGATGGATGGGCCGTTGGCATTGTAGCCAACCAGCGTAAGATCGTCAAAAGCAAAAAAGGGGAAATGCAGATGGGTGGCGTGATCTATAATGACAGCGCCGATAAGGCAGCCCGTTTTATCCTGAACTGCAACCAGAAAAAAATACCGCTTGTTTTCCTGCAGGATGTGACCGGCTTTATGGTCGGCAGCCGCAGTGAGCATGCAGGCATCATAAAAGACGGTGCCAAACTGGTGAATGCTGTAGCTAATTCTGTTGTTCCGAAAATCACCATCATCATTGGCAATTCTTATGGCGCCGGCAACTATGCCATGTGTGGCAAAGCTTATGATCCACGCTTTATTTACGCCTGGCCTTCGGCCAAAATTGCGGTGATGGGTGGCGACCAGGCCGCGAAAACACTTTTGCAGATACAGGTGGCCGGTATGAAAGCAAAAGGAAAAGAAGTAACAGCAGCACAGGAGCAGCAGCTGCTGGATGAAATAAAAGGACGTTATGAAAAACAAACCTCTCCTTATTATGCCGCTGCCCGCTTATGGGTTGATGATATCATCGATCCCGTTGATACAAGAAAATTAATTTCAGAAGGAATAAAAGCAGCAGACCATAATCCATTTATGGGAGAATTGAAAACAGGGGTGTTCCAGGTTTGAGACAGGTCTTATCATTGCACAGAAACAGTAATCATTAAATGAGCGATATCACTATATACACCGACGGATCTTCCCGTGGCAATCCTGGTCCCGGCGGATACGGCACTATATTAATGGCAGGTCAACACCGGAAGGAATTATCCCAGGGCTACCGGCTCACTACCAACAACCGGATGGAATTGATGGCTGTGATAGCCGGTTTGCAGGCATTGAAGAAAGAAGGCATGAAGGTCACTGTTTACTCCGACAGCCAGTATGTTGTAAAAGCAGTGGAACAGGGCTGGCTGAAAAATTGGATAACTACCAATTTCAAAGGTGGAAAAAAGAACAAAGACCTGTGGACGATCTTTTACCGCCTTTCACAAAAGCACCAGATCAGGTTTATCTGGGTAAAAGGCCATGCCGACAACCCTTATAATAATCGCTGCGATGTACTTGCCACCACGGCAGCCGATGGAAAGAACCTGTTGCCGGATACAGGATATGAGAATGAAAAAGATTCCCTTTTTTCCTGAAGCCTGAAATTTTAATTAAACAGCATGGACTTTAAAAACGCGCTTTGCTCATGGAGCGGAGGAAAAGACAGTTGTTTTGCTTTAATGAAAGCAAAAGCGGCAGGCTATTCGCCTAAAGTGCTGCTGAATGTATTGAATGAAGAAGGAAAGATCTCCCGCTCGCATGGCATACCCTCTGCCATATTGCAGCAACAGGCTGCCAGGGCAGGCTTGCCGGTGAAGCTGATCAGCAGCTCATGGAATGATTATGAAAAGAATTTCATTGCCGCCTTAAAATCCCTGAAAGAAGAATATCAGCTCAGTCATGCTGTATTTGGAGACATAGACCTGCAAGCGCACCGCGATTGGGAAGAGAAAGTGTGTGCGGCAGCGGGATTGGAGGCAGTATTACCACTCTGGCTGCAAAACCGGAAAGAACTGGTGCTGCAAATGCTGGATGCCGGTATTGAAACCATGATCGTAAGCTGTAATGAGATAATGGGCGAACGCTTTATCGGGCAGACCCTTACTCCTGCATTAGTGGACGAACTGGAATCAATAGGCATCGATGCCTGCGGTGAGAATGGAGAGTTCCATACACTGGTACTGAATTGCCCTTTGTTCCAAAAAAGGATCAATGCAACCGTAAAAGAAAAAGTGTTGCATGACAAGTACTGGTTCGGGATGCTTGGATAAACTGTGCAGATACAACAGACAAAAAAGAGGGTGTCTCAAAAGTATGAGACACCCTCTTTTTAAAATAAGATGATTCTTAAGCTTCAGACTTCAAAACAACCGGTTTGAAGAAATAATTCCTGACAAGAACGAAAGCTCCGAAAAGCAATCCGCTGAAGAACAGGTCGCCCAACAACTGGTTGCCATAAAATCCATTGATCAGGCCATAATCCCTGTAGAAAGCAAGGGCATCACCGTAGCAAAGCATCAGCCCATCAAATGTTTTAGGTCTCTGCAAACCTGCACCAGCAACCCAAACACCGAAATTCGAAACCACGAAAAAGATCAGTGATCCGCTGACTGTAAAGCCCACTACATTTTTGAAGTTGATCTTTTTCATCAGCATGCCAAAGAAAGTGATGCCGACAAACAGCATATAAGTAAAGAGCTGGCCATCATAAAAACCTTTGATAGAGCTTAAGCCATTTGCATATAATATCTCATACAGTGTATCAGAGATCAGCAGGGAAAGCAGGGGCAGCAATACAGCAAAACGTTTGTCACGGATCACAGCACCTCCGAAAAGAGCCATGGCCATCTGTGGTGCAAAACCAAAAGGACGGCTGTCCCAACTGCGGTAGAGAGAAGCTGTAACCAGTAATATTACAAATGCCCAGATTGTTGATTTATTCAGTTTCATGGTCAAGTATTTTTTCCTGGGTCCCAGGGTACACAAAAATAAAACAATTACGCTAATCTCACGATATAGGATTTCAGTGCTTTTTTTAAGTGTTTTCCCGCTAAGACGACAAAGAGCACAAATGGTCTATTATTCCTTTGTGCTCTTTGTCGTCTTAGCGGGAAAATCTTGATTGGTGGGTTACTGACCGACTCTATGGCTGTGGCACTGTAGCTTTAAAGACAAGGCTATCTTCCAACGCCTGCAACTGTGTATTTTTAGCAGGGAAAAGCACCGCCGATGGGTTCCCTGGCCTGACCTCTACGGTTCCATGCTGGCTGCTTACCTGCACAGCTCCTTTTACGAGCAGTAATATATCTGTGGTAAGAATATCCAGCGATGCAGTATCGCCTTTTTTAAGCTCAAAGGAACTGAGTTCAAAATCAGGGGCAGGGGTTTTATAAACAATTTCCGGCCCTTTCTTATCTCCATTCAGTATGGCCGGATAGGTGGCTTCGGATTTCACGTGCTTCAGCAATTCCTTTACATCAATATGTTTATTGGTAAGTCCTCCGCGCAATACATTATCTGAACTTGCCATGATCTCGATATTTTGCCCTTCCAGGTAGGCATGAGGCACGCCTGCATCCTGGAAAACAGCCTGACCTTTTTCTACCTGCACAAGATTGAACAGGTATACCGAAAATATTCCCCTATCAGTTTTACCAGGTTGGGAAAAAGTAAGTGTTCCTTTTGCAGCCCAGTAATCGGGACTGGATTTTTCCAGTTTACCGGCCTTATATAACGGAAGGATACGGCTAAGTAAAGGATTGAGCCGGTCATTCACCTCTTCCTGCGGCATTTCCATTACCAGTTTATATAAGCCGGCGTAACCATCCTTCTCAAAAACAGGAAGCAGAAAAGTTAATTCAGGAGTCTGCGTCAGCACTTGCTTCATGCTATCAGGCGGACGGAAACCATGCAATAGCCAGAATTCACCCATGGCCACCATCAGTTCGGGCTTATGGTTGTTATCTTTATAATTGCGTTGTGGAGAATCAAGCGGCACGCCAAGCGCATTTTCTGCAGCAAAATCTTTTTCAGCTTCCGCTTTGGAAGGATGCACCTGGATAGAAAGCATGTCCCGTACATCAAGCGCTTTCAGCAGGTAAGGCATATTGCCAAACCGCTGACTTACGTAGCTGCCTAAAGCCCTATCTCCTTCCTGTGCAATATAATCGCGCAGCAAAAGAGCCGTATTGTCCGGAAAAATCACTTTACAATCAGCTTGCGGATGAACACCCAGCCAGTATTCTGCATAAGGTTTTCCTTTTTCGTTCAAAACATCAAGCAACGCCGGTATAAAAACGTTGCCACCCCAGTCATAATGCTTTACAGTTCCTGTTAATTTCCCAATGTCCTGCATATTGAAGCTTTTACCTTTCTGATATAAAAGGTAAAGATACACTATGGCATTACATAATGAGTTAGGAGAAGAAGGAGAAAAAATGGCTGTGGCCTGGCTAAGGGGAAAAGGCTACGAAATTTTACATATCAATTGGCGGTATTCCCATTATGAGATCGATATTATAGCCAGAAAAGAGGGCATTCTTCATATTATCGAAGTAAAATGCAGGAGATTTTTTCCTGGGGTTTGCCCGGAAGAAAAAGTTACCCGTAAAAAATTCAAATATCTTCAGCGGGCTGCCAGCAGATTCTTATCACTTTACCCCGGGTATAAATGGATCCAATATGATATCCTGGCTATTACAGTACACAGGGATAAAGCAGCAGAATATTTTTTGTTACAGGATGTATTTCTATGACTATTGTATACGCGTCATCATTTTCTCTACCAGCTTATATGTTGCCGGGCAATATTCGACGTTCTGCTTATGTACATGCACATAGTCTTTCATTTTCTTCGGCAGATGTGGGAATCCTGCACAATCAGCAGGGCGGATAGCATAAATACTGCATTTATTATCCTTGAGATTGAGAAACTGGCAGGGTTCGGTCTTATTGATCCAATCCCTGTCGCCACCCCTCTCCTTTTTTAACCATTGCTTCGCAAACTCTTCCGGGGTTTGACCAAAATGTTTGGAGATCCTTTTCAGATCGGCCTTATTAAAAGTAGGCGTCATGGTCTTGCAGCAGTTGGCACAGGAAAGGCAATCCACTTCCTGCCATACTTCCTTCTCAACTGCAACAGTCAATTTTTCAAGCCCACGCGGTGGTTGCTTTTCCAGTTTTGACAGAAAACGCCTGAAACGCCCTTTGTTTTTCAGGGCTGTCTTTTTAAATGCACGGAGATTAATGGGTTTCATTTCGCTCATACTGCCGAAGATACTACTAAAAGGATAACACAATTCACAACAATAGTACATCCTTCCTGTCCTTCCCGCCTTACCGGTAAAAATTTACCGGTAAGACGGGAAGGCTTACTTAAACCGGGAAGAGCAATTATTTTTTGCAGACCGCCTATCATAAATTGATGTAGTGCCGTTCAAAAAATTATTTTATCCCCGAAGCGGCTCATTGGTTATTTTTGTTTCCCTCACTAAACCAATAAAATATGAGAATAGTTCTTTTGCTCGTTGTCACCGTATCCATCGCATGGGCTTTTAGTTCCTGCAAATCTGCTGGCGGCCCGCCTTCTTTCTGCGATACCATTTGCCTGAAAGACAGTCTTAAATTTGTTGATGACGCGCATCCCCTGAAACCTTATGTGTATATCAGCGCTGCAAATTGCAATGCCGATACTATCGCCTGGAGCTACAGTGGCATGGGGGATAACCGTAAACTGGGTATACCTGATCTTGTTGGCGCCCCTGTAAAACTGAATCCCCAGGCCGTTAGTTGCTTTATTAAAGATACCAGCTATGCCTGGGTGGCTTTTAATGATTGCAGCAATGGCCGTGGCTATCTCCTGAAAATCCCTTTCAACGGACGCGATCCGCTTGGCCGCAAAACCAGCGCTATTAATTCCTTTGATCCCAAATTTGCCGTAGCCAAAGGGCTCATCGCCTATTCAGATCGCGGCAATCTCTTTGTAGAAGAAATGACTACCGGTAAACAGGCTATGATGACCTTCGGACAAAAGCTGGATATTGATTATGATGCAATACATGAATTTATTGATTCAGTAAATATTACACCCACCAGTATCTGGGCCAAAGTAAAGATCGGTGATGAATGGCAGGTCAAATCAAAAAACATTGAGCTGAAATAAAGTGCACCTATAAACGCTTATTATGTGGGAGGCTTACAAAAAAGGATTCAAAGCCTATCTGCAACTGGAAAAATCCCTGGCTGATAATTCCATTGAAGCCTACCTGCGGGATATTGACAAGCTAACGCAATACCTGCAGGAGGCTTCTTCCTTAAAGAATCCCGGCGATATCGAGCTGAAAGAACTGCAGCAGTTCCTTAAATGGATCACGGAACTTGGAATGACACCTGCTTCACAGGCCAGGATCATTTCCGGCATCAAATCCTTTTATAAATATTGCCTGCTGGAAAACATTGCACGCATTGATCCCACCATCCTGCTGGAAGCACCCAAACTGAAAAGGGCTTTACCGGATGTTTTAAGCTATGACGAAATAGAAACTATTATTTCGCAACTGGACCTCAGCAAGCCTGAAGGGGGAAGAAATAAAGCCATCCTGGAAACCATGTACAGTTGCGGATTGCGGGTGAGTGAGGTCGTAAACCTGAAACTTTCACAGCTCTATCTTGATGTAGGCTTTATCCGTGTGCTGGGTAAAGGCGATAAGGAAAGACTGGTACCTATAGGCAGCAGTGCCATCAAATATCTCACACTTTATATAAAACAGATAAGGGTGCACACGCAACCTAAACCAGGGAATGAAGACATCGCGTTCCTGAATAACCGGGGCAGCAAATTATCAAGGGTAATGATCTTTCTTATCATTAAGGAACTGGTGAAAAAAGCAGGCATTCATAAAACCGTGTCACCGCATACATTCCGGCATTCTTTTGCTACCCACCTGGTGGAAGGTGGTGCTGATCTTCGCGCTGTGCAGGAAATGCTGGGGCATGAGAGCATTACTACAACAGAAATATATACTCACCTGGACAGGGAGTTTTTGAGGAAAACACTGGAGAATTTCCATCCCGCATTTAACAATAGCCGACCGGCGTAGAAGTATCATAATGGCCGCTAAGAACGCAAAGATTATTACGTTATATCTTTTGTGTATCCTTTGCGGCCGTTGCGATACAAACAACCCCTGAAGCTGCTACCGGATCACCAGTTTCTCTCCAAACGCCTTTCCACTTTTCTTGTTCTTCAAACTAACGATATAATTACCGGCAGCCATAAAAGGAAGTTCTATGTTCATCACTTTAGCTTCCGCATCGATCCATATCTTTTTCTGAAAAGCCTGTTTGCCGTCAAGTCTGGTCACCAGCATATCATAATACCCTTCCTTTAATTTATTGATCAGTTCAATATTCAAACTGCTTCCCGGAGCAAGAGGATTAGGAAACATTTTAAAATGACCGGATGCAGAATCCATGATTGCAGGGATGAGCATATGAGTTTTTTTTAGTATGATCGCAGGCGCTCTTTTTTTTACAGCAACAACAGTAACATCCCCAAGTATCATATCAGCATATTCAAGACGTATGACCGGGATAGTAGTTCCCTTTTTAAGATCAACCTGGATGCTGGCGGTTTCATAACCGATATAGGAGACCTTAAGCAGGATCAGCGGTTCTCCTTCATTTATCGTAAGCCTGAAATATCCAGCACTGTCAGCTGCTGTGCCCTGTGAAGAATTTTCACGCCATATACTGGCATAGCCAATGCCATTCCCTTCAGCATCCACTACCCTACCTTCCAGCACTTTTTTAGAAAGCTCCTGTGTTTGTGTACTCTTTTTTGTTGGTTTATTTTCCTGTTCTATCAATAAAGTACCGGCCTTCGCAGACACTTTCCCTTTAACCTGTTGTGCATACCCTTTATACGAAAACAAAATAGCCGGCAGGGCAATCTGGAATAAATATTTAACCCAGGGTATCCGCTTCTGAGGAATAGCCAGGTCAGCCTCCAATTGTTCTTTTCGGAATCTTCCGCAAACAGATATGTCTGGTTTCCGGAAAAAAGCTCCCAGCTTTTCATCACTCATCCCTGTAAAATCCATTACTTTTTTTTGACAGGAATCACAGAACCTGCCTTGCTCCACCGTGCTCATTTTGTTCCAGCTTTCATGACAAGGTTCGGAAATGGTTAATTGAATATGTTTAGCCATAAAAAGTTATTAGATGATGGACTTGTTTTTGTATAAAAAGGGGCCGGTAAATACCGGCCCCGTATCACTAACCGGCTGTTAGATGATTATTTTCAATAGGAGGCCTTCAACACACAATGACATTAACATAAATCAGGTTTATCTTTTTCCAACTTCTTCCGAAGAAACAACAGGCTTTTCTTTTGCCAGCAGCTTTGCATTGTCTACCAGCCGGATAAATTCACTTCTATAACCTTCTTCATCCACTCCGCTGGCGCCCCTGGCCAAACTGATCACCTGGTCAAACGAAGCATTTCCTTTGAATTCTGATTGGCGCAGCAACAATCCCATCTCCGCCACTGAAGCTGCAAAGCGGAAATTATCAGAAGTCTTGTTCAATGACAATGTTTCATTCTTTACAGCTTTTTCCAGCAACCGGCTGGTATTGCCATCCGGTGCTTTGTAGCGGAATTTCACTGTAAACATTTCGTCGCCCGATGAAGTTGCTGAAGGTTGATCCTTTCCTTTCTGATATTTCAGCGGGTCCACTGTAGCCAGGAAATCGCTCTTCACTCCTGTTGGTATGATTTCATACAATGCAGTCACAGTATGCCCACTGCCCAATTCACCGGCATCTTTCTTATCATCGTTGAAATCTTCTTTGGCGAGCATCCTGTTTTCATAACCGATGAGGCGATAACCTTGCACAATAGCAGGATTGAATTCTACCTGCAGTTTCACATCTTTGGCAATGGTGAACAAAGTGCCGCCGAATTCATTGACCAGCACTTTTTTTGCTTCGCTAAGGCCATCGATATAAGCATGGTTGCCATTCCCTTTATCTGCCAGCTTCTGCATCTTATTGTCTTTATAATTACCCATACCATAACCCAATACTGTCAGGAATACACCTGTTTTACGTTCTTCCTCTATCAGCTTCTCCATTGCAGCATCACTGCTTTCACCTATGTTAAAATCTCCATCGGTGCAAAGTATCACGCGGTTGTTGCCGCCTTTCACCAGAAATTCATTGGCTGTTTTATAAGCCAGGCGGATGCCTTCACCACCTGCTGTGGAGCCGCCTGCATTGAGGTTATCTATCGCATCTTTTATTTTGATCTTTTCACTGCCGGAAGTTGGCTTCAACACCAGGCCTGCTGCACCTGCATATACCACAATAGCTACTTTGTCCTGTTCTCTCAACTGATCAACCAGCATTTTCATCGAAGCCTTTACCAGCGGAAGTTTATTTGGATCATCCATTGAGCCCGATACATCGATCAAAAACACCAGGTTGGATGCAGGCAGGTTATCTGCCGCTATCTTTTTTCCCTGCAAGCCGATCAGCACCAGCTTATGATCCTTATTCCAGGGAGCATCGGATATTTCTGTGTTAATGGAAAAAGGATGTTCGCCGGCGGGTTGAGGATAATCATACTTGAAATAATTGATCATTTCCTCTATACGAACGGCACCGGAAGGAGGCAACTGCCCCTGGTTTAAAAAGCGGCGTACATTGCTGTAGGATGCAGCATCCACATCAATAGAAAAAGTGGAAAGCGGATTATCTGATGTTTTCAGGAAACGGGTCTCATTGATCGCATCATAGTCTTCTGTATTGAAATGAACCGGTGCCTGGTCCCTGTATCCACCATTACGACTATAGCCAGCATTACCGTTGAGTGCAACTCCGGCAATTTTTCCCCGCAAAGCCTTTTGCTGGCTTTGTTGCAGGTACCCGCTGGCAGGCGATATCTGTATCTCATAGTTGGCCGTTTCATCCTTCTGTCCATAACCTACAACCACTACTTCCTCCAGGTTCTCAGTGCGAAAGGCCAATGAAACATTTATTTCAGTCTTCCCTTTGACCTTTACTTCCTTCGATTTAAAACCAACTGCTGAAAATACAAGGGTGGCTTTTTCATTACTCACATTGATCTGGTAAATGCCTTGTGCATTAGAAGAGGTAGCCGTTTTTGTTCCTTTTACAGCTATTGTTACTCCTACAAGAGGATTACCATTCTCGTCTGTTATTTTACCATACACCGTTTGAAAATTCAGAGGGCGGAATGCAAGCAAGCAAATCACGAGGGGTACCAACATAAAGATTATCCGTTGCATAAGATTTGTTTTTAAATGGATGAGTGATTCAAAAAAATTACACAGCCCTGTTTAAAAAAATCTGTTAAAGAGATTCAACCCTGAAAGGCTTCTATAAATTATCACTATGTGATTTCGGCAGTTATTTATTAATTTTAGCCGGTGTCTTTTATTAAGAACATACAGGACAACTCGCTGAGTGATAAAGATCTCGTATCCCGCTACAAGGACACGGGCGACCTGGCCGTGCTTGGCCAATTGTACCAGCGATATATGGAGCTGGTATATGGTGTTTGCCTTAAATATTTCAAAGAGCCGGAAATAGCCAAGGATGGCGTGATGCATATATTTGAAGAGCTGGTATCCAAACTGCGCAAGCATGAAGTGGATAATTTTAAAGGCTGGCTGCACCAATTGGCTAAGAATCACTGCCTGATGCAGTTAAGGACACCCAGGAACCTGAAAACGGTAGAGTTCAAAACAGAGCTTGTGCAAAATGAGGAAAATGTGCATCTGAATGGCGTACTGGAAAAAGAAGAGAATTTCCGCAAGCTGGAATACTGTATCGGCACCCTGATGGAAGAGCAAAGTCAGGCCATCCGGCTGTTTTACCTGGAAGGGAAATCCTATCATGAAATTGCCAGTACAACCGGCAGGGACTGGAACCAGGTGCGCAGCTTTATCCAGAATGGCAGAAGGAACCTGAAGATATGTATGGAAAAAAATGAGAGCATTATAAATACAACCAATCAATAATCGATAGTGCAGGGAGACTATAACCATATTTCATTCACCGCCGATGATATCAGGAAATATCATGAAGGGAAGCTGACGCCTGCAGAAATGCATGCGCTGGAAAAAGCAGCCCTTGAAGATCCTTTTCTTGCAGACGCACTGGAAGGCTATGCTGCTGAGGGGGTGAACCTGCCTGCAGATACCGATGAGTTGAAAAGAAGATTGGCGGGAAGACTGGAAGAAAAGGATAAAAAAGTGATACCCCTGGCGGCTCCTTCCAAATCTTTTGGCTGGTTAAGAGCTGCCGCAATGATCGTGGCTATAGCAGGTGCAGGTTTGCTGATCTACAAACTTGGTTTTGACAGGAAAGAAAAAAATATTGCCCAAACAACAGCACAGGAAAGAAACCAGGATACTACTGCCGCCACTGTTTCAAACGACAGCAATACAAGAACAACTACAGCAGCCGCTGCAGAAGTGAAACCAGAGATAGCAAAAGATTCACCTGCCGGTACCGTTCAGCATAACACAACCGGTCAAACCGCGAAACAATCAGCACCTCCAACTCCCGCCCCGGTGCAGGCAGCGCCACAGGCGAAGCTGGAAGAAAAAGCTGCAGAGATTGCTGCTCTGAATGATGAGATGGCTGCAAAGATAAAAGCCGATTCAACCAGGAATGCTGAAAGCCTTGTAGCCTTGCAGCAAAACAGGTCACAGGCTCAATACAATTACAGCGTATTACCAAAAGAAGACGTTGCAAGGAATGTATCTTCAGCAGCCAAATCGCGCCGTGCCCAGGCTTTCATTCAAAGCAATATTTTCCGTGGGAAAGTAACGGATGAGCAGAACAATCCGCTGCCGTTTGCCAATATCACCAATAGCCGCGACAATGTAGGCACTTACAGCGATGCACAGGGCAATTTCGTGCTTATCTCCCCTGACTCTGTAATGGATGTGCAGGTACGCTCACTTGGATTTGAGAACAATACTACCCAGCTGCAAAATGGAGTGGCCCTTAACAAAGTGACACTGAAAGATGATCGCAGTCTTACTGAAATAGTGCTTAGTAATAAGAAAGTAAATACCCGTTTGCGTGACGGCAATATGGTGTTGGAAGAGCCAGAACCAGCAGATGGCTGGAGCAATTATGATACTTATCTCGCCAATAACCTCAATATACCGGAGACCTACAAAAACAGACGGGCTGAAGGAGGTGAAGTAGAGCTTTCTTTTGAAGTGAATCAACTGGGTGAACCCGTCAATATCAAAGTGGTACGGTCACTTTGCGAGGTTTGCGACAAAGAAGCCATCCGCCTGCTTAAAGAAGGCCCGAAATGGAAACGGAAGGTAAAAAATGGGAAACGGACAACGGTGACAATTCCATTCTGACAGCACAGTACCTTACATTTTCACATCATTTCATTTAAGAAGAGAGTCGCAGCTCATTTTGGGGCTTTGCTGTTTAAAGCCCGAAAGTCAGTATAAAATCAAACTTTTTAAGCCTTTAGATGTTTAAGCTTTTTAAACCCAGCGCCTCCAACAGTAAACTAAAACAGGTTTAGTATCTTTGGCGCAATACTCTAACCAAAACCCATCTCAATGAAAAGGCTATTACTTTCAGCTATTGCAGCATTTCTGCTGATCAGCGGGAATGCACAGGTTAAAACACCTGCACCCAGCCCCACTCAAACGGTAAAACAGGACTTTGGTATTTCAGCAATTGAACTATCTTATTCCCGTCCCGGCATTAAAAACCGGAAACTGTACACCGACATTGCTCCTGCAGGAGAAGTATGGCGTACAGGAGCCAATAATGCCACTACCCTCACTTTCGGCGATGAAGTAATTATCGGCGATACGAAAGTGCCTGCCGGAAAATATGGATTGCTCAGTATTCCCGGCAAAAAGGAATGGACGCTGATCATCAGTAAACAGACCAATGTAACCAGCCCAGCTGCTTACAAACAGGAAAGCGACGTAGTGCGTGTGACTGCCCCGGTTACCAAATTGAAAAAAGCGGTGGAAACATTCACTATTGAATTCGCCAACGTAAAACCGAATACCTGTGACCTCATGCTGATGTGGGGAAACTCCGTGGTTAACTTGCCGATATCCACAGATATTGATTCCAAGATCATGGCTTCTATTGATGCAGCTATGAAAACAGATAAGCCCCCTTATGCACAGGCTGCGCAATATTATATGGACAATGGCAAAGACCTTAATCAGGCCCTTGCATGGTACAATAAAGCGGTAGAGCAGCAACCCGATGCTTACTGGCTGCAACACCAATGGGCAAACTGCCTGGCTAAACTTGGCAAAAAAAGCGAGGCTGCAGCAGCGGCTGAACGCTCAAAAGAACTGGCAGCAAAAGCAAAAAATGAAGATTATGTGCGGATGAATGATAAACTGCTGGCTGAGTTGAAAAAGAAATAAGCAATAAGTATTTTATTGATCAGGAGTTAAGGACCGGTGCCTTAGCTCCTGTCTTTTTTACCAAAGGATTCAGCAGTAATGTAAAGAATATCACGCCCAGCGCTCCTATCGGGTTCAGCCAGAGAAAACCCATCTTCAATACAGGTGTTTCCAGTTTTGTAAGAATAAAAACTACCAGCACCAGCAGTTCTGCCAGTACAGCTCCCCAAAACACTGCATTACCGTTTTTAATATTCTTAAAGAAGAAAGCCACCAGGAACACGCCCAGTATCACACCATAAAAAAGTGAGCCCAGGATATTCACGGCCTCGATAAGGCTATTGCCGATATTATAAGTAAACATTGCCACCACAATGCAGAATACGCCCCAGATCAGCGTATATTTTTTTGAAAGCCGGTATTCATCTTCACAGCTTTGCTGTGTTTTGGAAAAGCGCTTATGAAAATCGATCATGGTAGCAGATGCCAGCGAATTGATAGCGGCGGCAATGCTTCCCCAGGAAGCCAGAAAGATGATCGCGATCAGTAAGCCCACCAGACCGGCAGGAAGATAATCCAGCACAAAACGGAGAAAGATATAGTTTGTATCATTTCCATCCCCTCCCACTTCTTTGGAATTGATCCAGGATTTTACTTTAGCGCGTAAACTATCAGATTGTTTATCCAGCGCCTTCAGTTCAGACGTTCTTATAGCAATCTCTTTTTCATCCTTAGTATCCAGCGCATTGGTGAAATTGGTTACAGCAGATTGCTTTTGCACCGCAAGTTCTGCATAGCGGGTATTAGCGAGATTGAAAGAATCCTTCAAAGGGGATTGCTGGATCTTTTCCACCTGTTTTTCATTAAAGAACACGGGTGCCTTATTGAACTGGTAAAAAGTGAATACCATGGCCCCTACCAGCAGGATCAGGAATTGCATAGGCACTTTCACAAACGCATTCATGATCAGCCCCATCTTGCTTTCCCTGTCTGATTTTGCAGTGAGATAGCGGCCAACCTGGCTCTGGTCCGTTCCGAAATAAGAAAGCACCAGGAAGAAGCCACCGATCAATCCGCTCAGCAGATTATAACGCCCGCTCCAATCGATCTTACCATCCGTGATGCCACTGGAGATCACATTCAGTTTGCCCAATTTGCCGCTCACTTCGAGCGCATCGGTGAAGCCGACATTTTCCGGTAGCATCTTCACCACCATGTATGCAGCAAGGAACATCCCGGTGAAAATGATGATCAGTTGGAGTTTTTGTGTATGAGCCACCGCTTTTGCTCCACCAGTCATGGTATAAATGATCAGCAGGCCACCCATAAAAAGGTTGGTCCAATAAATATTCCAATCCAGCAGGGAAGATAAAATGATAGAAGGTGCGAAAACGCTTATGCCTGTGGAAAGCCCGCGTTGTAAAAGAAAAAGGAAGGCGGTAAGTGTTCTTGTTTTGCCATCAAACCTGCCTTCGAGGTATTCATACGCTGTATATACTTTCAGTTTCCTGAAAATGGGAACAAAGAAAATACAGATCACCACAGTGGCTAATGGGATGCCGAAGTAGTATTGAACAAAGCCCATGCCTTCGGTGTAAGCCTGGCCAGGAGCGGAAATAAATGTTACAGCGCTTGCCTGGGTGCTCATAATACTGAGCAGCACTATTCCCCAGGGCAGACTCCGGTTGCTAAGAAAATAGCCGTCCAGGTTGCGCGGAGTCCGGCTTTTTGATAAACCGTAAACAATAATGGCAAGCAGTGTGATGACCAGTACTATCCAATCAAGCTGGCTCATGCAAATCGTTTGGTGAACAAAGTGAATAAAAGGATCAGGACAACAAGAAACACCAGCACCAGCAGATACCAGTAACTCCATTTCTTAAATAATGGCGGTCTTTCGTCGTTTGGTTTCTCCATGGTTATCTTCTTGTTGAACGAAGGAGGCCGGTAAACACGATCAGCAGACCCAGCACCAACCCGATCATCAATCCTATCCTTATCCGTTTAATAAAAAATCCCAGTAATAAACCCAACACAATGGCAAAAATAAAAGCCATTTCTCCCCTTCTTGCATCCGGTTTCTTTTCAGTTGCCATGTTATTTATTTTCAGAAAGCCTTCTTTTTATTCAATGCAATAATATTTGCCAGTAGCCTGTAAGCTCCTGGCACACCTGCTGGCAGCTCCCTGAAAAAGACAAGACCGGTGTAGGTAAAATACCCCTTCCCGTATTTAGCGATCAGCAAACTTCCGGCATCTGCGGCTTCTCCGGGATCATGCATTGTTAAAATAGTTTCAAAATTTTTGTCCCAGTCTGCCCCATGGTAAATACTGCGCTCCTGGATCCATCCTTTAAAATCGTCCTGGGTGATCTTATTAGGGAAATTCAATACCGGATGTTCGGGCTTCAGGAAACTCACTTCTGCTTTCTCATCCGTGACCCTGGTACGGGAAATATTAAAGGGATAAGGCCCGATCCTGGCCTTTACCGGCCCGATATTGCTGCTGGTATTGTACTGAACGATGAGATTGCCTCCATCCTGCACATATTTCATCAGCTTATCGTAATGAGCATTCATCCATTCATTGGTATTATAAGCTCTTACACCAGTAATTATAGCATCATATTGCTGCAGGTTGTTGCGGGCAAGTTCTTTATCACCCAGTAACACCACTTCATATCCCATTTGCTCCAGGCTGGCCGGCACTTTATCGCCAGCACCGGTGATATACCCGATCCGTTTGTTATAAGTTTTCAGATCAACAAAGCTGGTTTGCAGTACCGAAGTTTTATAATAAGCTATGTACGGTATATGATCATAATGAATGCTGCGCAAACCCTGGTTGAATATTTCTTTTCCGTTTTGCAGGTAAATATCACGGTAAGGATGGCGGATGGTATCCTGAATCCGGGCTTCGTAACTTACTATTTTGTCCTTTCCGATAGAGGGCAGCGGCATTTTAAGCAAAGGAGAACTGGAGTTTCCTTCGAGCTGTAATGAAGCATTAGTGGCTGTAAAGTCTTTGTTGGCTTTTAAGGTAACAGTAAAAGGAGGAGATTCTTTTGTTGTTCTGATCACGGTAGCCGGATCAACCGATACCAGTACAGGAGGCACTACCACCAGCGGTTCGTACAATTCTCCTTTTACAGGGTCAGTGAATTTGTATTTCACTGGCCGTTCAAAGCTAAAAAGCTGATCCATTATCTTCAATTGCACCTGCATAATATAAGATGGCTCCACATCAGGCCGGCCGATCAGCAGTTGGTCGCTGACATTAAAATAGCCTTCTTCCATTTTTTTGGCCAGCCAGTACGGCTGTGTCAATGGCTTGGAAGCAGGCACATAAAAGTTTTTCGTAAAACTGATATTCCGGTTCTTTGGCAATGATTGTGAAAAGCTGGAATCAAACCGGTCAATGTGTACATCCTGCAGCACTGCATTTATTCCCTGGCGGTTGTTGAAATTGAAACTGACCTTTACAGAATCAGTTTGCACTGCAAATTGTTCCGTGGTAGTAGCTTCCAGAAAAAGGCCACCACATTGCGCGATCAGCTCTTGTGTTTCTTTCAGCTTTTGTGTTTTCCAGTAACCATCCTCAAGTCTGTTGATGGCCTGGTACAGTTTTACCAGGGCAGGCACTGATCTCTGAGGATAAAGCAGATCAAAATTGCGGGTAATGGAATCGATAGCAGCAGTGATCTTTTCTCCTCCCGGCACTCTTTTCCAGGTAAGATCTATATCATCCATTATATCGTTTACGGGCGCTTTACCTCCTGTGGTTTTAAAGCTTTCAAACGACTCTCCTCTTGAAGCCGGCACACCAAAGCCCTGGCTTTTATGCTGGCTGCGGCTTTCAGCAGCGATCTCCCCATAGCTTTTACCCAGCAAAGGATTATATCCTCCCACATCCAGTTTCAATTGATCGCTGGTAATGGTATTATTTCCACCGAAATTGAAGCTGTTGAATAAAATACGGCGGGCTTGCCAGGGTTTTACATATTTCAGTTGCTCAGGAAAGCGTGATGGATCTGCGGCGGCAGAAAAAGCTTCATTGGCGAGAATAGCGGAAGCGGTATGATGGCCATGTCCTCCTTCACCGGTAGTGGGGAAACGAGTGATAAGCACATCGGGCTGGAATTTCCGGATCACCCAAACCACATCGCTCAGTATTTTTTCCTTGTCCCATTTGGTAAATGTTTCTTCAGGGTTTTTGGAGTAGCCAAAATCGTAGGCGCGGGTGAAAAATTGTTCGCCGCCATCCACGCGGCGTGCGGCCAGTAGTTCCTGTGTCCGGATCAGCCCCAGTTCAATACCCTGTTCATCACCAATGAGGTTTTGCCCACCGTCTCCTCTTGTCATGGAGAGATAGCCGGTGCGGTAGAGGCGGTCTTTTGAAAGAAAAGTGATGAGGCGAGTATTTTCATCATCGGGGTGTGCGGCGATATAGAGTACAGAGCCGAGTGTATTGAGTTTACGAAGTGCCTGATACATTTCTGCGGATGTCCAGGATGGGTAAGCTTGGGCATGGGAGGTTGCGGCAAGCAGGGGGAGAGCGATAATCAGTGCCAGTATTTTTTTCATCTGGTAAAAATATTCAGCGAATATAGCTCTTTGAAGCGGGAGTCTGAAGTCTCCCTGCGGGACCCTCCCTCCCCCGCCTCCAGCCTACCATTTTGCATGTTGTTTTACTTTCGGGTAATACAATATCTTGCACACCGAAGCCCCTATGCCCGCGGCAACAACTAATAGCTGTAGCTAATCCAACCCGCATGATTTTTCAATCATACAAAAACACCGATTAATCAGAAATCAAATATCTTTTGTCCCGAAACCAAAACCTTGGGGAAAAAACAGAAAATAAAGAGAAAAAAACATATGAGAACTCTACTATCACTCTTCTTTGCAGCCTGCTTAGTAGTTTCCTGTCAAACGACCAATAAAACTACCCGGCTCCCTTTCGATGCCTATAATTATTCCGTTACTAAAAGAACGGAAACCAGTAATGGCGCTGTAGTATCAGCCCATCCTCTTGCCAGCAAAGCCGGCCTTGAAATATTAAAACAAGGCGGTAATGCTGTAGATGCAGCTATTGCAGTACAACTCGCCCTTGCCGTTGTGTACCCACAGGCAGGCAATCTTGGTGGCGGTGGCTTTATGGTAGCCCGGTTATCAGACGGACAACTGATAACATTGGATTACCGCGAAACAGCTCCTAAAAATGCACACCGCGATATGTATATTGATTCTGCCGGCAATGCCAGAACAGATAAAAGCCAGGATGGCCATTTATCAAGCGGCGTACCCGGAACTGTAGCCGGTTTGTTTGAAGCAGCAGCCTATGCCAAACTTCCCTTTGAAAAACTGATCACTCCCGCTATCCTTCTTGCTGAAAAAGGATTTAAAATAACAGCAAAAGAAGCGGCAGGACTCAACCGCCTGCAGGATGATCTGAAAAAATATAATACAAAAATGCCTGTTTTTGTAAAACACATCCCCTGGAAAGAAGGCGATATACTGATACAAAAAGACCTTGCCAATACACTGAAACGCATCCGCGACAATGGCGCTGCCGGTTTTTATGAGGGCCGTACAGCCAGCCTGATCGTAAAAGAAATGCAACGCGGCCATGGTATCATTACGTATGAAGACCTGAAGAATTATAAGGCCAGGAAGAGAGAACCGCATGTATTCGATTATAAAGGATATAAAATTGTAGGCATGCCCATGCCCAGCAGCGGTGGCTTACTGGTGCACCAGATGATGAAAATGATTGAAAACAGAAATATCGCATCTATGGGCTTTCAATCGCCGCAAGCCGTGCAACTGATGGTAGAAGCAGAACGCAGAGCTTATGCCGATCGTGCAAAATTCATGGGTGATGCAGATTTTTATAAAATACCGGTAGCTCAACTCACCTCCGATAAATACCTGCAGGATAGAATGAAAGATTATTCCCCTGATAAAGCCGGAGTAAGCACAGCTATTTCACCAGGAACGATCCCAGGGTATGAAAGCCCGGAAACCACTCACCTGAGCATACTGGATAAAGATGGCAATGCAGTAGCCGTAACCACCACACTTAACAACTCATACGGCAGCCGCACTGTAGTGGGTGATGCAGGTTTTTTCATGAACGATGAAATGGATGATTTCAGCATCAAGCCAGGAGTACCCAATATGTATGGAGCTATTGGCGGTGAAGCCAATGCCATTGCTCCCGGAAAAAGAATGCTCAGCTCCATGACGCCGACTATCGTATTAAAGAACGATCAACCCTTTATGGTATTAGGCACACCTGGTGGTACCACCATTCCCACTTCCGTATTCCAGACCCTCGTCAATGTGATTGAGTTTGGATTGAACACCACAGATGCTGTTGACAAACCCAAATTCCATCATCAATGGTTACCCGATGAAGTCAGCATCGAAAAAGGATTTCCTGAGCCCACTGCAGAAGCATTAAGAAAAATGGGGTACAAACTAAAGTCCATCGGGGCTATTGGAAGAACGGAAGTGATCAGGGTATTGCCGGGAGGCAAACTGGAGGCAGTGGCAGACAGACGGGGGGATGATTCCGCGGAGGGGTTCTGAGTTGAGCCGTGAGTCGATAGTCGGCAGTCGATAGTCCTGATATTAGAGATTGTATTTAGTTTTGTGATGTAAAAAGAAACCATGAACTCCATAGGCAAAGAATATCTCAGTACAGCCATCAGAAGGTTCAGGCAATATAAAGAGCTTGGAGATAAGACTTTTGCTCAGTTGAATGATGCAGACTTTCATTATCATACAGGCAATGAATCCAATAGCATTGCAGTGATCATTCAGCATTTGTCAGGTAATATGCTGAGCCGATGGACCAATTTCTTAACGGAAGATGGTGAAAAAACCTGGAGACAACGGGATGAGGAATTCAATAACCATATATCATATTCAAAGCAACAGTTGATAGATATCTGGGAAAAAGGCTGGGATTGCTTACTGGATACACTTGGATCATTAAAAGAAGATGATCTTCTGAAAACGATCTATATCCGAAAGGAAGCTTTATCAGTAATAGATGCGATCAACAGGCAATTGGCGCATTATCCTTATCATGTAGGACAGATCGTCTACATTGGAAGAATGATAAGGAAAGAAACATGGAAAAGCCTGTCTATTCCCCCTGGCCAGTCTGACCAGTATAATCAGGGCAACGGCATTAAAGACCCTTCAAAGAAATTTTAGCACGCCATATTCGTATCTTTACAGTATGGCAGAAGATTTATCCATCCACACAGGCACCAAAGAAGAACAATATCAATCCCTGATTCCCCAGATCAAGGGTTTGCTGGAAGGCGAACCGGATTTAGTAGCTAACCTGGCTAATACAGTAGCTGCATTGAAAGAACAATTCGGCTGGTTATGGGTAGGGTTTTATTTAGTGAAACAGGGTGAATTAGTATTGGCCCCCTTCCAGGGACCAGTGGCCTGTACGCGCATCAGCAAAGGCCGTGGTGTATGTGGTACCAGTTGGGCTCAGGCTAAAACACTCATCGTTCCCGATGTAGAAAAATTCCCCGGTCATATTGCCTGCAGCAGCCATTCCCGCTCAGAGATAGTAATACCCGTGATCCGCAATGGTGAAGTGATCGGCGTACTGGATGTCGATAGTGTGGAAACGGATCAGTTTGACGAAACGGATCAGCGCTACCTCGAAGAGATCGTTGATTTTATTTCCTTTTGATATATGCCCGAAACCATTTCCATACTGGTAAAAGGAAAAGTACAGGGAGTTTTTTTCCGGCAATCGACCAAAGAAAAAGCAACAGAACTCGGACTTACCGGTGAGGTAAAAAACAAGGATGATGGTTCAGTATCCATTATCGCTACCGGTCTGCCTGACCAATTGGATGCCCTGGCCCAATGGTGCCAGGAAGGTCCTGCCAGAGCAAAAGTCATCAGCGTGCACGTGGAAAACCTTCCCTTGCAGGAATTCAGGGGTTTCGATATTGTACGATAATCCTTACGCTTGCTTCAGATTTTCCAGCATGTCCTTTATCATCGCATCAAGATCATATTCTTCTCTCCAACCCCAGTCTTTCCGGGCTGTAGAATCATCAATGCTTTGCGGCCAGCTATCAGCAATAGCCTGGCGGTAATCAGGCTCGTAGCTGATCGTAAATTCAGGAATATGTTTTTTTATCCCCGCCGCTATTTCTTTGGGAGAAAAACTCATGGAAGAAAGATTGTATGAAGTCCGCACAGTTATCTTATTTGCCGGTGCTTCCATCAGTTCAATTGTTGCCCGGATCGCATCAGGCATATACATCATCGGCAAATAAGTATCTTCTTTCAAAAAGCATTTATACTTTTTCTCTTCCAGCGCTTCATGAAATATCTCCACCGCATAATCGGTGGTGCCGCCACCCGGGGCGGATTTATAAGAGATAAGACCGGGGTAACGGAGGCTTCTTACATCCACCCCAAAACGCTGGAAATAGTAATTGCACCAGAACTCACCTGCATATTTACTGATACCATACACCGTAGTTGGTTCAATAATGGTTTGCTGAGGACAGTTTTGCTTGGGGGATGTTGGCCCAAACACTGCAATGGAAGAAGGCCAGTACACTTTATGTATATTCTCTTCCCGGGCAATGTCCAGTACATTCAGCAAGCCTTGCATATTCAGGTGCCAGGCAAGATTAGGGTTCTTTTCACCCGTAGCAGAAAGAATGGCTGCCAGTAAATAGATCTGTGTAATATTCTGGCGGATCACCTGCACATGAAGCATTTCCTTATTCATCACATCCATACTCACATAAGGACCAGTTCCTTCCAGCAAAGGGTTTTGCTCTCTCAGATCGGAGGCGATCACGTTGTTGTTTCCATAAATTTTACGAAGAGCAAGTGTAAGTTCAACGCCAATCTGTCCGCTGGCGCCTATGACAAGGATCTTTTCTTTTTGCATTGAGCGAATTTGGGACAAAGATGGAAAGCCCCGCGTCAAATTCCAAATGGAATTTGTCGTACAGCTTTCCATCTTTGTCGGAACTAACTCGCTACCTTTGCCCGATGGAAAACTTTTTAAAGGACCTGGTGAAGGGTCAATCGTATGATGAAAACAATTTTTTTCTGATAGCAGGCCCTTGTGTGGTGGAAAGTGAGGAACTGGTGATGGAAGTAGCAGATAAAGTGTCAGGCTGGTGCCGCAACCTGGGCATTCCCTATATTTTCAAGTCCTCTTACCGCAAGGCTAACCGTACCAGCGCTAACTCATTTACCGGTATCGGTGATGAAGCAGCGCTTGCCCTTGTAAAAAAGACAGGGGAAAAATATAAATTGCCTACCACTTCGGACATACATGCACATGAAGAAGCAGCCATAGCTGCCCAATATGTAGATATCCTGCAGATCCCTGCTTTTCTTTGCCGGCAAACAGACCTGTTGCATGCTGCGGGTGAAACAGGCAAGGTCGTGAATGTAAAAAAAGGACAATTTCTCAGCGGCCCTGCCATGAAATTTGCTGTCGAAAAGATCAGGCAAACAGGCAATCAAAAGATCATTCTCACTGAAAGGGGGACCACATTCGGCTACCAGGACCTGGTAGTGGATTACCGTAATATTCCCTGGATGCAGGAGCATAAAACACCCGTTGTAATGGATGTTACCCATTCCCTGCAGCAACCCAATCAAACAAGCGGTATTACAGAAGGCAACCCGCAGTTGATCGCTACTATTGCAAAAGCTGCGATAGCTGCAGGTGCAAATGGACTCTTTATTGAAACCCATCCAGATCCCGCGAAAGCATTAAGCGATGGAGCAACAATGTTGAGGCTGGATTTGCTGGAAGGATTACTGGAACAACTAGTGAAACTGAAAAAAGCGCTTGTTTAAGACCTCTTCCCTTTCATTCCAGGTAAAAAACCAGTGATAATACCTATCAACGGCAGATAAGCACACACTTTAAATACATAGCCAATGCTGGTCATATCGGCCAGTTTTCCCAGCAATGCGGAGCCGAGCCCTCCCATACCGAATGCAAAGCCAAAGAACAGGCCTGCGATCATACCTACTTTACCCGGCACCAGTTCCTGCGCATACACCAGGATGGCAGAAAAGGCTGATGCAAGCACTACACCAATGATTGCAGATAATACACCGGTCCAGAACAGGTTTGCATGCGGGAGCAATAAGGTAAATGGAGCTACACCAAGGATAGATATCCAGATAATATATTTCCGGCCAAACCGATCTCCAAGCGGCCCACCAAGTAAAGTGCCTGCTGCAACAGAACCCAGGAAGATGAACAGGTACAATTGTGATTGCTGCACAGTCAGGTGAAACTTATCGATGAGATAAAAAGTGAAATAACTGCTCATGCTGGCCATATAAAAATACTTGGAGAAGATCAATACCAGCAGGATACCGATTGATACAACCACCCTGGACTTAGATAGCCCATTGTCAATAATTTCTCTGCTGCCTTTTTTAGCTGCACGTAAAATAAGATGCTCCTTATACCATACCGCTATTTTCGACAAAACGATAATACCCAGCACAGCAGCAATACCAAACCAGATAACATTCGTTTGCCCATGCGGCACAATGATGATAGCCGCCAGCAAAGGGCCGATAGCACTGCCTGCATTTCCACCAAGTTGAAAAATAGATTGCGCCAGCCCTCGCTTACCACCCGATGCCAGATGTGCTACCCGTGATGCTTCCGGATGAAAAATAGATGAACCGATCCCTATCAGCGCCACTGCCGCCAGTATCGCGATAAAACTGGTGGCCAGTGAAAGCGTTACAAGGCCTGCAAGCGTAAAGCCCATACCAATCGCCAGTGAATAGGGCCTGGGATATTTGTCGGTGTATTGTCCTACAAAAGGTTGTAATAAGGAAGCCGTGATCTGAAAAGTGAAGGTGATCAACCCGACCTGTGAAAATGTCAGATGCAGATTGCTCTTGATCAGCGGATAGATCGAGGGGATCACCGACTGCAACATATCATTCAGCAAATGAGCAAAACTGATCGTAAACAGGATAGGGAAAACGGTAGTATTGACTACTTCCCTCGAGGAGGTAGTACTTGTTGTCGGGTTCATACAAAGTGATTAGTGTGTTCTTCAATATTTCAGGCAGAAATATGTCCATTAATGCGCGCAGCAAAATGCCAGGCACTCTTTGGATCTTTATCGATAATACTTTTTAATAACTTACTATGCAGTTGCATCGTTTCAATAAACGGAGCTGTATCGGGGAACCGGCTCAGAAAATCATTCTTCATGCGCGTGGAAAACGATTTATACAGATCAGCCAGCACATCATTTCCCGAAGCTTCCGCAATAGCATTGTGAAAATTAATATCCGCATCCACACAACCCGCCACATCCTGCTCCCCTGCCGCTTTTTCCCTTGCATCGAAATACCGCTGCATTTTCTTCACGTCTTTTGCCGTCCTGTTCAACGCGGCTTTCTCAGCGATCTTCATTTCCAGCAGTTGCCTCACCTCATTGATCTCTTTTACATCCCACCGTTTCAACCGTTGCGCCAGGGGCTCACCCACACCTGAATTGTCTTCCACAAAAGTGCCCACCCCCTGCTGCACACGCAGCAGACCAGAGTTGACCAATAATTTAATGGCTTCACGGATGGAAGAACGCCCTACCCCAAACTGCTGCATCAATGCTGGTTCTACTGGTAACTGATCCCCAACCTTATACTGGCCAGAGATGATCTTTTGCTGCAGCCGGGCCGCCACTTCATTGGCAAGCGAGCGGCGGACAATATTTTGCTCCATAATCATCAGATGATATGATGAAGTAAAGATAAGCGCGATATCCATACCGCCCAACAAAAAGTAAAAGAGGCTGCCCCTTTGTGGAGACAGCCTCTTTTACTTTGACGACCGTTGTATCAGCGCAGATCAACTTCTTCCACGCCCGGGTACTTGCTCTTATCAAACGCAAACATATTGTCTGCTGCAGGCAAATTCGTTTTCATACTGGTAACAGTATAAGTGTAACGGTTGCCGCCATTCTCCAACACTTTGGTGCTGTAAATTGTTTTAGCAGCTTTATCCACCTGCAGGTATACTTTATGGAATGCCTTGCCTTTATCAGTCGGGGTCATTTCAATTTCCTGCAATGTTTTAGCACCCATTTTCTTTTCACCATTCAAAAGATATAAGAAGTCTTTATCGTAAAAATTGGTAAATAATTTTTGAGGGGTGAGTGTACTGCCGGATGCATCGAGATTATTGATCGTTACTTCTTTGGCACTTTTATCATAACTCCAAACAGTTTTCCCGTCACAGAAGATCTCCTGGCTGCCAAAGTTCACCCTGTATTTTGTACCCTTCATGGTAATTGTGCCCGTCTTATTGGATTGTACTTTACCTTTTGCATCTTCCACTTTATAAGAAAAAGCCGCTTGCACGGAACTGAAGGTTTTGAAT
>DATAJQ010000060.1:0-21945 GCA_036262095.1 Chitinophagaceae bacterium
CTACAGCAACAAGGGATGCACTTACGGCAACAGAACTGATTGAACTGGCAGACTGTAGCAGCCTGCAATGTGTTCAATTATATATGAAAGACCGTTCTCCCGATTTTGTACATGCCAGTAAAGGAGAGTTTGCTGCGCAACGCCGGTCAGCTGTAACCGATACTGCCGGTAATGAACTGGTAATGCCACTTTCCACTTTTTATATTGATATCAGCCCGCAGGCCAACTGGCGGGCAGCACATACCATTCACCAAAAAGAATTGGGAGATAAACTTTTGGAGGAATTTAAACAACTGGGTTTTCAGTTAGTTGATTCGGATTATTATCTCGGCATCAGGAATAAGCAATATCGGTATGTTTCGTCTGCTTATCCAGGTAAAAGCCTGTACGTGACATCCACTTATGAGCCCTGGTACCGGAAAGGGTTATATAATACTAAAGTGACCTGGCCCTGTTTTGTATTTGAAGTGTACAGGGATAAACAGTAAAACATATACATGAGTTTTTTAAAAACGATCTGCATAATCATTTTGTGTTACCTTATCCCGGCAATAGTGATTGATATTGCCGGTGTTTTGCTTGTTACGATTTTGCCTGGTCCTGATAGCCGCCGATTGAATGGCAATGCCGGCTTTGGAAGCACAGCGCTTTATTATGTTGTCTGGATAACAGCCGGCTGCCTGGCCGGATTCTTCTTCACAGTCTATAGCCGGGAAGCGACCCGGACCAGCATAGCAATACAGCGCAGGCCAATCCTTATTTTTATTATAGGGCTTTTGCTATCGGCCGGGCTCCTGTTGCTGTTTTATGCTACCGGTGAAATGAATGGTTCCTGGATCTCTTCTGGTAATAATTATTATGTACCTGGCCACAGGAATGTGACATATATATTCTTTGCTTCACTTCTGCTAGTAAGCTTTTTGCTTTTGAAAATGGAAAAAAAGATGACGGGCCCGGAAGAGTATTAAACATATTTTATAGCTTATTGTGTTACGTCCGCAACCGGACACCAACTGTCCGTTAACGAACACTCTTCTCCCTGTTTTTTTACTGATCATGTTGATTTATAGTTGTTTGCAAAATTGGAACGAAAATATCTTATCCTAATTCCTGGTACCTGGTGACACCATACCTTCATCAAAAACTAATAGCATGCCTCCTTCGCTCAAAACCCTTTTCCGCCGCCTGGGTCGTTATCGTTTGTTCACTGTGCTTAACGTACTTGGTCTGGCTATTGGCATCAGTGCCTGTTGGATCATTTACAGCATTGTTAGTTATGAATTCAGTTTCGATAAGAAATTGCCGGATAGGGAACGTACGTACAGGTTGGTGACAGGATTCATTTTTGATGAAAAGGAATCGTATAACGGCGGTGTTTCTGCTCCTCTTTACCAGGGTATCCGGGAGCAAGTGAATGGATTGAACCGTGTAGTGCCTGTGTATGGAAAATGGGTGAACACCATAAAAATTGAAAGACCAGGCACTGAACCCCTGGTGGTGGATGATCCTAAAAATATAGTTGCCACTGATTCTTCCTATTTTGGTATGGTACCCTATACCTGGCTGGCTGGTAATAAAACCACTGCTTTCAATGCCCCGGAGAATGTGGTGCTGACGCAAAGCCGGGCCAAATCTTATTTTGGCGACCAGCAACCGTCACAGCTTATAGGCAAAACGATTGCCTACAACGATACCATACAGAAAACGATCTCTGGTATTGTAAAAGACCTGGATTATCCTACTGAATTTGCCGCACAGGAATTCTGGTACCTGAAACCAAAAGTGTATGAGCTCAATGTCTGGACAAATACCAATGGCAGCGACAGGGTATATCTTCAACTGGAAAAAAGTGCAGACACAGCAAAAGTATTATCACAAATATCTGCATTAGCTACACGGAAATGGAATGAATTTGAACAGGATAAAAAGATGCCATTCAAAGTGAAGCGCTGGTATGAATTGCTATCTATGTCCGACTCACATTTTTCCAGTTATATCAAGGAATATGACCAAAGAAAAGCCAGCAAGCCTGTTATTTATGGATTGATCGGCCTTGGTGGATTTCTTTTAATACTGGCTTGCATCAACTATATCAACCTGAGCACGGCGCTGGTGCCTCAACGCAGTAAAGAGATTGGTGTACGTAAAGTATTGGGTAGCGGACGAAAAGCACTTATTGGTCAGATACTCGCAGAAACCCTGGCAACCGTGATAATGGCTGTTGTGCTTGCCTTCTTTTTGGCCAAACTGGGATTTTTTCTGCTCAGTGATCTCCTGCCTGATGGCTTGCTGGAGCATTCGAATACTTTTAAGCTGTTATTGTTCATTATCCCGCTGGTATTATGCGTTACCCTTCTTTCTGGCTGGTATCCAGCCTGGCTCATTGCAAAAGTGCAACCTGTAAGTATCATGCGTGGGCAGGGAGTGTGGACGGTTGGTAATAACCGTTTGGCATTGCGTAAAGTACTGATCGTATTCCAGTTTGTAATTGCCCAGGCATTTATTGTCGGTGCAATGATCATGGGAGCGCAGTTGAGCTATGCAGTTAAGAAGGATATGGGATTTGATAAGGATGCAGTGGTGCTGGTAGATGTTCCCTGGAAGCTGCTCTGGAAAAAAGAGTATGAGGATAAACATTTTGCCCTGACGGATGAACTGAAAAAGGAATCGGGTATTAATATGATATCACTGGGGCAAAAACCGATGATGTCCGGTTATTCTTCCAGCATGTATGAATACAGTGACGGTGACGCAACAAAGGAGCCGGTGAAGCGCCAGGTGTTTAGGAAAGAGGTGGATACTTCTTATATACCTCTTTATGAAATAAAACTACTGGCCGGCAGAAACCTGCTGCCATCTGATACTACACGTGAATTTGTGATCAATGAAACTGCTGTACGTGCGTTTGGATTTTCTTCACCTCAGGATGCAATTGGCAAGATGATAGGACAGCCGGGTGGAAAATATCCGATCGTAGGGGTAGTAAAAGATTTTCACATGCAGGATTTTCACAACACCATCGATCCGATGGCGCTTATGGCGAACAAATCAAATCTCAGCACTCTCAACATCAAGCTGAATGATAAGGACCCGGGTAAATGGCAGCAAACGCTTAAGAACATTGAGAAAAAATGGAATGCTTTTTATCCTGTCGGCACGTTCAAATACAAATTTTACGACCAGGAATTGGAAACAATGTATAAACAGGAGCGTAATCTTTCCCGGCTGATCAATATGGCCACAGTGATTGCTATCATCATCAGTTGCCTGGGATTGTTTGGACTGGCTATTATCACTTCTTTCCAACGTACAAAAGAGATCGGTATCCGGAAAGTGCTGGGTGCATCAGTAACGGGCATTGTCCGGATATTATCCTCTGATTTTGTAAAGCTGGTACTGATCGCCCTGGTGATCGCCTCACCTATTGCCTGGTGGGTGATGAGTAAATGGCTGCAGGATTATGCTTACCGCATCGATATCAAATGGTGGATGTTCGCAGCAGCCGGTTTTGGAGCGGTTTGTATTGCACTGCTCACCGTTGGCTTCCATGCTATAAAAGCTGCAGTAGCCAATCCGGTGAAAGCATTGCGCAGCGAATAACCTATTTCCTTTTTGCCTGAAGTGCTGGTTTGAGGCTGATGATCTTCTTCCCTCTGACCAGCATTCTCAGGCCTGTTCTCTTCAAAGAAATATGCCTTTTGATCTCCTGGTTACCGGAATTGTGTTGATAAGCATTGGCAATATCTTCCCAGGAAAGCACACCAACCACATGCTGGGTTTGAAGATTATTGACAACCGGCAGCGTATCCGTATTTGCGGAAGCCATTTTTTCCAATGCTTCACTCAGTGTTGCCTCAGGCAGAATAGATTCAAAATCATTGGTAGAAATAGTGCTTACTGGTTGTGACACCGGCATTTCAGTATTGAAAAGCTCAAATGTCGGGACCAATCCGCGGCACTCTCCATTATCGTTTACGACAATAAAATGATTATCCTTATGGTCATTCATTTTGTTGAGCGAATCTTTGGCCTCGTCAATCGGTGTTTCTTCATTCAACAGCAATTTGTTTTTCTGAAAAACCTGGCTGACGGTTATTTTTCTTAACAGGTCAGGCTCATAAGAAAAAGGCGTTTTTATTCCCCGGCGCACGATCTTTTCCGTCATAATGGTATTTTCCATCAGGAAGAAGGAAATGAAATAGGATGCAGTGCAGGCTGCCAGCAAAGGAAGCAGGGCATTGGATTGGGATGTGGTTTCTATAGCGAACAGGATGGAGGTGAGCAAAGCTCTTGATGCTCCTGCAAACATGGCCGACATGCCCACCAGTGCAGCAAGCGGAAGGCTTATGCCAATATTGGGAAAAAAATAGGAAAGGCTTATTCCAAGCAAGATACCTGTTGCGCCACCGATAGTAAGCAAGGGCGCCAGCGTACCTCCTGAAGTGCCGCTGCCGAGTGCAACTGACCATGAAATAAATTTCATGATGCAAAGTGAGAATATCAGCTGCATTGGCAGACTGCCGGTCAGCAATTCGCTGATGTTTTCATATCCCACACCCATTGTCCGTGGGAAGAAATATCCCACGATACCTACGCATAATCCTCCGATCGATGGCCACCACATCCAATGCACGGGGAGCTTTTCAAAACAGTCTTCGATAAAATAGACACAGCGGGTAACAAGTACGGATAAAACACCGATGATAAGCCCGATAACACTGTAGCCAAACAGTGCACTGTTGGATGGAGCTTCTATGACACCGGGTAATCCGAACACGGGCCCTTGCTCAAAAAGGAAATGATGCCCTGCTGCACCAGTGATGCAGGCCAGCGCAACCGGTATTATGGAGCGGGGAGAGAATTCAAACAACAGTAATTCTATTGCAAGAAAGATCGCAGCAATAGGGCTTCCAAAAATAGCGGACATACCTGCAGTAGCGCCTGCTGCCAATAATATTTTTCTTTCATTATGAGTGATCTTCAACAACTGACCAACTGTAGAGCCCAAAGCGCCGCCTGTGGCAATGATCGGCCCTTCTGCACCAAAAGGGCCGCCGCTCCCGATCGCAATAGCGGAAGAAAGCGGTTTGAGATAAGTGATCGCAGGCTTTATGCGGCTTTGATTTACCAGCACCTGTTCCATTGCTTCAGGGATACCATGCCCGCGAATGGCTTTTGACCCGTATTTAGCCATCAACCCTACAATGATGCCGCCGATAGCAGGTATAAGGATCACGAACCAGCCGAGTGAATGGCCTGCAGGACTGGAAGCGGCCAATGAAAAACGCCCATAAAAGAAAATATTAGTGAGAAGGCTGATCAATAAAACCAGCCCCTTGGCTATAAGGCTGACACAAATGGCGATCAGGAAAGCATAAAGTGATATCAGCAATATGCGTATCCTGTTGTTGATATTGCCGGGCTTTACATTTTCGACTTCCAGGCTATCAGTGAGGGCTACGGAGATGGGGATCCCGTTCTTAAAGAGTTGATGTTTGCTCATTAACGAATGATGATGATAAAATGAAAAATCAAACTATTCCCGTTGATCGCTTAACCAGGAAGGGAACAAGGAAAGCTGCAGAAGCGCCGGAAATGATTACAACACCCACCAGGAGCTGACGGAATTCCAGCTTCTGCACCAGGTTGTCTGTCCGGTTTACATGCAAAGCGAGTTGAACACAAAGCAGGGTAAGTACGACAAACAGGATAATATAAGGGACAGTAGCATGCTTCATGTACCTGTCCATAATGGCAAACACCGTTCCTGCAACAAAAAGGATAAAAAGGGTCCCGAAAATAATAGTGGATACATTGATGAGTTCAGGTAAGCTATAACCTGTAGCTCCTCTGAAGATCGCGTCATAAAAGATATTCAGCAGTGAAGCAACAATACCGGCGAATAATCCCGCCATAATGGGCTTGTAGGCATGGGGATATTCAAAGTCATCTTCTTTATTCATAACCTAATTTTCTGCAAAAATATGATATAAATCATATTTCATTAAAGAAAACTGGAAGAATAACATGATTTTACCTAAATATGTAATATTTTAAAAAGGAGACCAGATGTTTTATTTTTGGGCCAATGAAAAAGGATACAAATAGTTGCGATCTAGCGAGTTGCTTTCTCTGCCGGAACAGCCTGACTAGCTGGCTTCCTGCCGTGGCTGTGCATAAAAAAAATTACCGGTTAAATAAAGGAGAGGTCCTTTTTAAGGAAAATGAAAATGTACAGGGTATTTATTTTCTGTACGATGGAATTATAAAAGTTCATAAACAATGGGGCGAGAAAGAACTGGTCATTAATTTTGCCCAGCAGGGTGACATTCTCGGTTATCGTGGCCTGGGCAGCGACAAGGTTTATCCTGTTACCGCTACAGCCCTGACGCCTTCCACTGTCTGCTTTATTGATCTTGGCTTTTTTGAAACAAGCCTGGAAGCCAATCATCAGCTTACTTACCAGCTCATGAAATTTTTTGCGAATGAATTGCAGGATGCGGAAAAAAGAATGAGGAACCTGGCACATATGGAGGTAAAAGGCCGGCTTTCCGAAACATTGCTGTTATTGCATAAACGGTTTGGAGAATCAAAAGAAGGATATATTGATATCCTCCTGAGCAAGCAGGATATAGCTTCTTTCACTGGCACAACTTATGAGACCCTGTTTCGTGTGATGAATGAACTGATCAAGGAGAAGATCATAAACGTAAATGGCAAAAAGATATTCCTGCTGAATAAAACAAAATTGAAAAAGCTGAGCTCCTGAGGGCGCGCAATTTTTTAATCTAAAAAGCTATGAATATCCTGCTGTATATAATAAGTTTACACCATGGCAGTAAAACAAAAAAAGAAACTGGCCGGCTGGGGTAATTTCCCCGTAACCGCATCCTATAATTTTTCCCCATCCTCTGAACCGGAAGTACTGAAAACCGTTAGGCAGGGCAACCTGGTGCCCCGCGGGTTGGGACGCAGCTATGGCGACCAGGCGATCAATGAAAACGGCCAGGTGGTTATCTGCACCCATCTTAATCACTTTCTCGGATGGGATGAAAAGGAAGGGATACTGGAATGTGAAGCCGGTGTGAGCCTTGAAGAGATCATCAATGTATTTGGCCCCAAAGGCTGGTTGCCGATGATCTGTCCCGGCACTAAATTCGTGACCATCGGCGGCGCTATCGCTAATGATATACATGGCAAGGCCCACCACGTGGATGGCTCTTTCTTCAATTGTGTTGTTTCATTTACCATCATGCTGGCAAGCGGTGAAGTGGTTGCTGCTTCGAGAACAGAAAATGCAGATCTGTTTGAGGCCAATTTCGGCGGGCTCGGTCTTTTAGGAGTGATCCTTTCCGCAAAAATCCGCCTGCGCAAAGTTGAGACCACTTATTTCAAGCAGAAATCCATCAAAGTAAAAAACCTGGACGAGATGCTGGATGCACTGGAAGAGTATGCTCATTTCAATTATTCTGTTGCCTGGGTTGATCCGCTTGCAAAGGGTAGTAAACTGGGTAGTGGTGTATTAACGGTCGGGAATGCAGCCGGTTTGGATGATCTTCCGCCTTCGTTACGCAAAGAGCCACTTAAATTGCATAAGAAATCAAAGCTCACTGTGCCATTCTTTCTTCCCGGCTTTTTGCTGAATACCATAACGGTAAAAATGCTGAACCGTGTGATCGCGTTTGTACAGAATTCCCCAAAAGAATTTATTCATTATGAAAAATTCTTTTTCCCACTCGATATGATCAACAACTGGAACAAGGGGTATGGTAAAAGAGGATTCATTCAATACCAGTTTGTGATCCCTCCCGGTAAGGAAGGAGCAGAGAATGTAAAAAAGATCATTGAAATGATCGCTTCCAGTGGTTGCACTCCATTCCTCAATGTGTTTAAAAAAATGGGACATGGGCAGGGTATCTTATCCTTTCCATTTGAAGGGTATACACTGGCGATTGATTTTCCTGTTACCAAAAACCTGCGGGCGTTCACCAAAAAGATGGATGCAGAAGTATTAAAAGCCGGAGGGCGGATCTATCTTGGCAAGGATTCCATGCTGGATAAAGAGACATTCCAGGCCATGTACCCGCAATATGATCAATGGCTCGCGATCAAAAGAAAATACGATCCACAAAATGTGTTTACATCAGATATAGGAAGAAGATTGGGATTGCATAGTTAGAACTGCACAGTTTATTGCCTGAAATCAGCAATTCACTCATCATTCAATAGAAGCACCGGTATTTCAATTATAATATTGCAGCAGGGTAGAGTTAAGCACAGAAGGGAGCTCTACCTTCATAAGCGATTAGTTTTGGTGAAGGAGGAAGTTTTTACTTCCTCCTGTTTTTTTAAGGGTTGCCGGTTGAAATGCTTTTTACTACAATTAAGTTGCTTTTTTTATCAGTTGAATACCCTCTTTCTTTTCATCGGTGATACAGCAATGTAGCTTGTGTAAAATTTTAATCATGAACCGCTATCTTGCTATCGCCGCCTGCATATTTTGTTGTACACTTTCCCTGGTTACAAAAGCCCAGGACCAACCGAAAAGGGGGATCGGTTTGAAAGCAGGGCTGAATTTTATCAATGTAAAAAATGTAAGATCCATCAGTGATGCAAATTCTACCAGTAAGACCGGTTTTATGGCCGGAGCATACTGGGCTCCTTCCGGAAGAGGAGTGATGGGATATCGTTCTGAACTTATATTTTCCCGACAGGGTTATGATTTCAAAACTACTTCTGCCACCGGGGAAATGATGATGGATTATATCATGCTTCCGCAATTAATGACCTTCAACATCACAAAGTTCTTTCAACTGCAGGCAGGTGGTCAGGTTTCTTTCCTGATCAGGGCCAAGGCTGATAGTGTGAGCAACAGTTCTGCACCTGCAGCACCAAAGAATGCGATGGATTATTATAACAAGTTCAACTATGGTGTGGCTGGAGGAGTAGAGATCAAACCCGTTGCAGGACTTATTATTGGTGGCCGTTACAATGCTTTTTTCGGAAGCCTGAATGAACAATCTTCTTCCGGCTCAATACCGGGCCTGCCTTCTTTTATTCCTACTGATGGAAAAAAACTGAAGAATGGATTGCTTCAATTGTATATCGGATACCAGTTTTAATTAACTGGTATCCGATGATAGTGAGAACGGGTTGTTATTTTATTACAGAAAACGCGTACACAGTTGTTTGCTTATACGTTTCTCCTGGTTTCAGTATAGTATTGGGGAAAGAGGGTTGATTGGGAGAATCAGGAAAATGCTGTGTTTCCAGGCAAAGCCCTGCATGTTTTACATATTTTGCTCCGTCGCGTGTTTGTGTTAAACTACCATCCAGGAAATTACCAGAATAGAATTGCAGGCCGGGTTCACTGGTCCAAACATCCATCTGGCGGCCACTGGCTGCATCGCGCAGGCTGGCAATTTTTTCAAAGCTGCCTTCTTTTTTGTTCAGCACCCAGTTGTGATCATAACCACCTTTCACTTGAGGAAGGTCTTTTCCAATTACTTTAAAGGAAGTAAAGTCCATTGGTCCTCCTTTTACATCAGGAAGTTTGCCGGTAGGAATCAGGTTATCATTTACTTCAGTAAAGCGATCGGCCAGTATCTGCAACTCATGTCCTAGGATGGTTGAATCCTTGCCGGCTGATAAATTGAAATAGCAGTGATTGGTAAGGTTCACCGGTGTTGCTTTATCAGTAGTAGCGCTGTAATCGATCTTCAATTCATTAGCTGCTGTAAGCGTATAGATCACTTTAACGTTAAGATTGCCGGGATAGCCTTCTTCACCATCCTTGCTCAGGTAAGTCAGTTCAAGACTGCTGTCGCCGGGAAGTTTGGCGGCTTTCCACAGCACTTTATCATATCCTTTATTGCCGCCATGCAGGCTGTTGCCATGATCATTGCCCGCAAGGGTATATTCCTTTCCGTCCAGTTTGAATTTCCCTTTATCAATACGGTTGCCATATCGCCCGATGAGGGCATTGAAATAAGGATTGCCTTTTTGAAGGAATCCTTCAAGGGAACTGTATCCAAGCACTACATTTCCTTTATTGCCTTGTTTGTCGGGTGTAATGATATCCGTTACGGTTCCTCCATAGTTGATGATGCTGACCTGCATACCGCCCGGGTTGGTCAGTGTATATTGAGTCACTGCTTCGTTGTTATAACTGCCATAAGGCTTTTCGGTAATGGAGAACTGCATGGTATCGGTTTTGGAGGCTGAGCCGGTTTCGTTTTTGGTTTCATTGTTGCAGGCTGCCAGTAGTAATACAGGTGCTGCAAGGAGTGGTGCCAGATGTTTTTTCATATATTTCATATAGCTATAATTCGTGTCAAATTAACACTTGTTGCCTAAATAAAAAAATCCCTCTTATTTGATTGGCGGATTGGGGATAATATTCAGGAAGGAGTGAAAATGGGCTTTATAATGCCTGTTGTCCAGTTTGTAGAAGAATGCCCCTTTTTTTGAACTGCCTTTGTCTTTGTCTTTCTGCTTTACCAGCAGCCGGGTCGACAGCACCTTGCGGGTAAAGTTCCGCTTATCGAATGAGGTGTCGTACACGCATTCATAAAGATTCTGCAATTGGGGCAGCGTGAATTTTTTGGGCAGCAACTCAAACAGCAATGGATGCAAGGCAGCTTTATATCTTAGCTTTTCCCTGGCCATTTTCACCATTTCTGAATGATCAAAGATGAGTGAAGGTATTTCTGTGAGTGGGAACCATTCTGCATGGTACTCATCACTCAGTTGCTTTTCGTATTGATGAATATCGATAAGGGCAAAATAGGTAACGGACAGGGTCCGTTCTATGGGATCTCTGTGCGGGCCTGAAAAGGTATGGAGTTGTTCGAGATATACGCCCTCCAGTCCTGTCAGCTTTTTGAGAATGCGCAGGGCAGCAGTATCCGCATCTTCAGCCGGCTGTATAAAGCCACCCATCAGGCTCCAACGGCCTTTTTCAGGTTGAATGGCCCTTTGTACCAGTAATAGTTTGAGCGCATTCCCGTCGAAACCGAAAATGATACAATCCACTGCAGCTAAGAGACGCGTTTGATTTTGGTATTTTGTCATACAACAAGCGTGGCCGCAAATTCATCAGGCCGTTTAGGTCAATGATTTCACCAGGCAAAGGAAGTATAATCCTTCATAAACCCAATGATATTCTTCTGTGCTGCAAAATCGACCGGATCATGCAGTGTAGTGATCACCATGCAATCCATCCCTGCATTGGCTGCAGCTTCAACGCCTTTTGGTGAATCTTCAAACACCAGGCAACCGGCCGGATCGATATCCAGGCTGGCTGCACATGCCAGGAAAGTTTCCGGGTCCGGTTTACTTCGTTTTACTTCATCTGCGCTGATCAGGGCATCGAAATAAGGACGGATATGCAGTTCATCCAGTACAAAATCGATATTGAACATAATGGCAGCCGAACCAATGGCCATTTTAATACCTTGCTGCCTGGCTTTTTCCAGTAATTCCGGCAATCCATTCAGCAGTTTCAGGTAGGGGCGGAAGGATTCCTGGTATTGCCTTTCTTTTTCCCAGCTCATGGTATGTTTTTCTTCTTCCGAAAACCGGCCGGGAAATATCCTCTCCAGCAATTCATTGTTTTTCCCGTAGCATTCTTCTTTCATCCGCTCCATCGAAATGCCTGCTCCAAGCTCATTCAGCAAATGATGCCATGCCTTGATATGATATTGCATGTCGTCGATCATCGTTCCATTCATGTCAAACAGGAAAGCCTTGTATTTCACGGGGAATAGTTTAAAAAAATAAATCTAAGTAAAACTTGTCAATTGTACACTTATTTGTGGGGGTATTCGTTGCCCGTTGTCTGTTGACCGTTGACCGATGTTCGATGACAGGGATAGCTTTGTACGTTAATGTTGACAGCTGCGCCATAAGGATCGCATCGGTCAACGGTCAACAGACAACGGGCATCCTCACCCCACATTTTGCACAACCGTTTGCATGCGCTTCCTGTGTTATTATCCTCTATATTCACGCCCAGTCAATTAAAAACATATACATGAATCGAAAAGAATTTGTCAGAACCGGAGGGCTTGCAGCCGCTTCATTGGCCTTTCTTCCTGCTGATATATGGGGTGCAGCCAAAGCAGATACCAAAGTAAAGATCGGAATAATAGGAGTAGGGCTCCGTGGACAAAACCATCTTGACCTTGTATTGCGCAGGGCTGATACTGAGCTTGTAGCTATCTGCGATATTGATGACAGGATGCTGAAGAGTGCCAGCGATATGATCACGAAAAGCGGGAAAAAAATGCCGCAGGTTTATACCGGTAGTACAGATGCCTGGAAAAAACTGGTGGCTACCAAAGGACTCGATGCCGTGATCATTGCAACGCCCTGGGAATGGCATAAACCTATGATCATTGGAGCACTGGAAGCAGGCATCCGCTATGTAGGCACTGAAGTGATACTGGGTATTACGCTGCAGGACCATTGGGATGTGGTGAAAGCTGCAGAACGCTACCAGGCGAATGTGATGATGATGGAAAATGTTTGCTATCGCCGTGATGTGATGGCTGTATTGAATATGGTAAGACAGGGATTGTTTGGAGAACTGATCCACCTGCAAGGGGGATATCAGCATGATCTGCGTGAAGTAAAATTCAATGATGGTACTCACCCTTATGGATACGGTGTAGAGTTTGGTGAAAAAGGATTCTCTGAAGCAAAATGGAGAACTGATCACTCTGTTCACCGCAACGGCGATCTGTACCCTACTCATGGAATAGGGCCTATCGCTCATTATGTGAACATCAACCGCGGCAATCGTTTTGTAAGCCTCAATTCTTTTTCAACCAAGAGCCGGGGACTGCACCAGTATATCGTTAAAAAAGGCGGAGCAGATCACCCCAATGCCAAAGTGGAATTTAAGCTGGGGGATATAGTTACTACGCAATTGTTGTGTGCAAATGGTGAAACTATCCTGCTTCAACACGATACCAATCTGCCAAGGCCTTATTCTTTAGGCTTCAGGGTGCAGGGCACCGAAGGGCTTTGGATGGATGTGAATAAAGGCATTTACATACAGGATAAATCAGCCAAGCCACACCAATGGGATAATGCAGCAGACTGGCTGACTAAATATGATCACCCGCTCTGGCAAAAATGGAGCAAGGAAACTGCAGGTGCTGCACATGGCGGAATGGATTTCTTTGTGATACATTCCTTTATTGAATCCATCAAACGCAACCAACCTACACCAATGGATGTGTATGATGCAGCAGCATGGAGCGCTATCACTCCGCTTAGTGAGCAATCCATCGGATTGGGTAATCAGACCGTGGAGTTCCCTGATTTTACAGGAGGGCAATGGATGTACAGAAAGCCTGTGTTTGCACTGAATGATGAGTACTAAACGACCTATTTAAACTGAAGCGTGATGAGTGAATCTGTTTTAGCAGAGTATGGGCTGCAGGGTGGTGAAATGAAAGTGGAAAAGATCGGCTCTGGCCTTATTAACCACACATGGAAGGTTTCTGTGCACGACAAGGCATATATCCTGCAAAGGATAAACCAGGATGTGTTCTCTTCACCGGCGGATATTGCTTACAATGTGAAGCTGATATCGGATTATTTGCAATTGCATCATCCGGAATACAATTTTATTGCACCGCTCTCCAGCCTGCAGGGCCGGTCATTGATATACCGGGAAGGAGAGGGATATTTCCGTTTATTCCCTTTTGTGAATGGCTCACACTCCAAGGATACGGTTGAGACCCCTGACCAGGCCTATGAAGCTGCCAGGCAGTTTGGCCGGTTTACACGATTGCTGTCAGGAATGGATATAAGCCGGCTGCGTATTACCATTCCTTCTTTCCATGACCTGGAATACCGGTATGAAGAATTTTTAGCTGTGCTGGATCTGGGTGACCCCGCAAGGATAAAAGAGACAAAGGAGCTTGCGCAAATGCTTATTCAACACGCAGACATAGTGAGGGAATATAAAAGGATAAAAGCTGACCCTTCATTCAAGTTGAGAGTGACCCATCATGATACCAAGATCAGCAATGTATTGTTCGATACCAGCGGTAAAGGATTATGTATAATCGATCTGGACACTTTAATGCCCGGTTATTTTATCAGTGATATCGGCGACATGATGCGTACTTATTTATCTCCTGTGAATGAAGAAGGAAAGAATACCGGCGATATTTTTATCCGGGAAAATTTTTACCACGCTATTGTAGAGGGCTACCATGAAGAAATGAAAGATGAACTGAGGCCTTCAGAAAAAGATCATTTCTTTTATGCCGCTCTTTTTATGACCTATATGCAGGCATTGCGTTTTTTGACGGATTATTTGAATAATGACAGGTATTATGTGCCGGTGTATGCGGGCCAGAACCTGGTACGGGCAAAGAATCAATCTGTGTTGCTGGAAAGATTGCTGGAGAAAAAGAATGTATTGTCCTAACTTTGCTCTATGGGAGTGTTAAGACAACTGGCAGAATATCTATTTATCAAAAAGAAAGACCCTTCCCGCCCCAAAAGCAAATGGATCGGCTATATGCATAGCATTAACCGCATCAGCCTGTTTGTATTTATTATCTGCCTGATTATCCTGGCTATAAAATTAATACGGAAATAGGATAGATTTATTTGCCCTGGAGGTAATGGACAATGGATAAAGCTGCTTTATGAGAAGCATGCCCCCCTTCACTTAATATTCTTTTCAACTCGCTGTAATCTTTAGCTAACTGGGCTTTTCTTGTTTCGCTGTTCAGCAGCTCATTCAATTCCCTGTACAGGTTATCGACGGTGAGTTCATGCTGGATCAGTTCTTTTACTACCAGCTTGTCCATAATAAGATTGACCAGTGAAATGTATTTAACCTTTATCACTCTTTTAGCGATCTCGTAAGAGATGGGCGATCCTTTATAGCAAACTACTTCCGGCACACCGAATAAAGCAGTTTCGAGAGTGGCGGTGCCTGAAGTGACCAATGCGGCCTGTGCCTGTTGCAGCAGCGAATAAGTTTGATTGGAAACATAGGACACATTGGTATAGCTCTTCATCAGCTCATCATAAAAACTTTCTTCCACCCCGGGTGCTTTAGCTACGATAAACTGGTGATCGGGAAAGCGTGGGCTGAGTGCAAGCATGATGGGAAGCTTTTTCAATATCTCCTGTTTGCGGCTGCCCGGCAGCAGGGCAATGATAGGCTTATCGGCAAAAGGTTTTTCGGGTTTGTCTGCCTGCTTCGCTTCAATTACTTCCACCAGCGGGTGGCCAACATATTCCACATCCCAGTTCCACTTGTTTTTGAAATAACCTTTTTCAAAGGGAAGAATGACCAGCATTTTATCAATGCATTGTTTCATCATCCGTACCCTTCCTTCTTTCCAGGCCCAAACCTGCGGACTGATGTAGTAGATCACTTTCAATCCCTGCTCCCGGGCCCATTTGGCGATGCGGAGGTTGAAGCCGGGATAATCGATCAGGATCAGTGTATCGGGTTGATAAGCCGTAATATCTTCTTTGCAAAATTTCAGGTTGCGGAAAATGGTCCGGAGATTCATCAGCACTTCAGTGAAACCCATAAAGGCAAGGTCGCGGTAGTGCTTGACGAGCTCACCTCCGGCAGCCTGCATTTTATCGCCACCCCAGCAACGGATCTGTGCGGATGTGTCGATCTTCCTGATTTCTTTGATCAGGTTGCTGCCATGCAGATCGCCTGATGCTTCACCTGCGATGATGTAATACTTCATGATGATTAGGCCAAAGATAGTAGAAGAATGCTTCCGGTAAGTTAATCTTCCGGTTGCGGCTGATACTGTACCTGGTAAGCAGTTAGTTCAGGATTTTTAATATCAGTATGGCAATGCCGAATACAAGTGTAACCAAAAATATTCCCCTGGCTGTTTTGTCTCTGCGTGTGTTGACAAAGATGGTGAACAGGATCACGTTGGCCAGCAGTGATAGTGACCCTATGGAAGTGATGAGCTTATTATTGTTGAAAAACTCGTCCAGGAAATCGCTGAAGGTGACGGAGGAGAATTTCAAAAAATAAATGACGACCAATCCGAGTATGGGACCTATCAGTCCCAGGATCAGTCCCAGTTGAAGATTATCTCTTTTAAATAACATCATTTCCAGAGTTTTTCCAGTTTGGACTTTAAAACGTAGTTTGTCAGGTCAAATTGTACAGGCACTACACTAACATAGCCATTGGCCAGGGCCCATACATCTGTATCTTTTCCTTTGTCAAAGTTCACAAACTCACCGGTCAGCCAGTAATACCTGCGCCCGTGCGGGTCTTCACGCTGGATGAAATCCTCTTCATACTTGGCATAGGCCTGCTTGCAGATCTTCAATCCTTTCAGGAGATTGACCGGCAGGGCAGGGATGTTCACGTTAAAGACAGTATGCTTGTCCAGCTTGGTCTGCAGCATTTTTTCTACTACCAGCCTCGCATACTTTCTTGCTCCGCTAAAATCTGCTTCAATACTATAGTCCAGGAGGGAAAATCCTGCTGACGGAATACTTTCTATTGCCGCTTCCACTGCTGCGGACATGGTACCGGAGTAGATCACATTGATACTATGGTTGGCGCCATGGTTTACCCCACTGAGGCAAAGGTCCGGTTTGCGATGGAGAACTTTGTCCACTGCAAGCTTTACACAATCCACCGGTGTGCCGGTGCAGGAATAAGCTTCAATATCACCAAATGTATTCACCTTCTGCAAGCGGATCGGCTGGCCGATGGTAATGGCATGGCCCATACCCGACTGTGGTTTGTCTGGCGCCACCACCACGATTTTTCCCATGTCCTTTACAGCTTCCACGAGGTTCATGATCCCCGGAGCAGTTACGCCATCATCATTCGTGATCAGTATTACAGGCTTTTGCTTCCCTGTTACTTTGGGTGCGCTGGTTTTTTTAGCAGCTGTGGTTTTTTTCTTTGTAGCCATAGAAGGTGCAAAATTGATACTATTTTTTGAAGTGTCAATGGATTTTATATCAGAGGCTTCTTACCGTTCATACAATGTCTGCGGTCAACCTCTCTTCCCGTCTTCCCGCCTTACCGGTAAAAACTTACCGGTAAGGCGGGAAGACGGGAAGAGAGGTTTGTAAGCGAAGCTGTAAAAAGTCTAAGTAATTTTTTTGGAATGTTAAAAAAATTAGTATTTTGCACTAAATAAGTTAGTTTGTTATGGCAATATCCAATCAGAACCTGAAATACCTCCGTAAATTGCGCGGTTGGACCCAGGAAGAATTCGCGAATAAACTCCGTATCAAACGCTCCCTGCTTGGAGCTTATGAGGAAGAGAGAGCCGAGCCCCGTATCGATGTGCTGGAAGCGGTATGCGATATTTTTAAGTTGACGCTGGACGATATTTTAAGGAAGGACCTTAGTGACAATAAAAGTAATTACCTGGCAAAACGCCGGGCTATGAAACTGGCCTCCGGCCGTACCGATATTCCTTTTGTGCCGGTAAAAGCAGCGGCAGGCTATCTCGCAGGCTATGCTGACCCTGAGTTTATTGATGAGTTGAACACTTTCACCCTTCCCATGCTCGCTGGTGGTAACTACCGCGCCTTTGAGATCATTGGGGACTCCATGCTGCCTACACCCAGCGGTTCAGTGATAGTAGGAGAGAAAGTGGATAACCTGGACGATGTTAAGAATGATGTGGCCTGTATCGTGGTGTCGCGCAACGAAGGCATCGTGTATAAACGCGTGCAGAAAACAACCCGTACCAAAAACAAACTGACCCTGGTCAGCGACAATCCTATCTACCATCCTTATACCATGAATACAGAGGATGTACTGGAAATGTGGCAGGCTCAAATGGTGATCTCAAAAGCCAGCCAGCAGCAACGCTGGGATATGGGACAATTGGCAACTATCGTCAATGACCTCCAGGAGCAAGTGATTACCCTTAAAAAAAGGATGAATTAGCCCTGTTTTATAGAAAAAATCCTATATAACTGCGTTTTTTTGCAAGGCGGTTTTTCTCCTTCAATACAGACTTTTATATTTGTTAGGGAACTAACTGTATGCATAGACGAAGAATTGTCTTCCTGAGCTTGTTGTTGTTGGGCCATTTGACTGTATTCTCCCAGAGAAAAGCATTGCACGCAACCAAAACTGATCACCATCCTGTAATAGATGGGAAGCTGGATGATATTGCCTGGCAGGGAGTGGTTTTTGCAACAGATTTTATACAGAATTTTCCCAATGTGGGCAAGCCTGCTTCACAAAGAACTGAAGTAAAGGTCCTCTATGATAATAACGCCATCTATATTGGCGCCCGCCTTTATGATGATCCGGCACTGATCCGCCGCCAGATCACAGCCCGCGATGAGGAACAGCTTAAAGACTTAGACTATTTCTCTGTATTTTTTGATACTTACCACGATCAGCAGAACGGGTTCCAGTTTCTCGTTACCTCTTCCAATGTGCAGACCGACGCCCGCCTTGCGCCCAACATTACAACCGGTTATGGTGAGTATGGTGATAAGACCTGGGATGCTGTTTGGGAAAGTAAAGTCACTATTCAAAATGATGGATGGGTTGTAGAGATGAAAATACCCTATCTCTCTCTCCGGTTCAGCAAGGATGAAATACAGAACTGGGGATTGCAATTCCTCCGTTCCGTAAGAAGAAGCAATGAGACCACATTCTGGAATTTTGTAGACCCGCAGGTCAATGGTTTTGTAAACCAGTTTGGCCTGCTGGAAGGGATAAAAAATATCAAGCCACCTCTGCGGCTTAGTTTTTCTCCTTATCTCTCCACTGGCGTCCGCAATACGCCGGAGCGGGATGGTTACCGTGCCGAATGGCTGAAAAGCGGCGGCATGGATGTAAAATACGGGATCAATGAAAGCTTTACTCTGGATGCTACGCTGATACCGGATTTTGGCCAGGTCATTTCTGATAATGTGGTCAATAACCTTACGCCTTATGAAGTGCGGTTTGATGAATACCGTCCTTTTTTTACAGAAGGGACTGAGATATTCAATAAATCAGGTCTTTTCTATTCCCGCAGGGTAGGGGCTACTCCGGGGGGCTACCAGGGTGTTGCTGACATGGCTGCCAATGATCCCAATATTGAGATCGTCAAAAATCCGGGCCGCACACAATTATATAATGCGATCAAATTATCAGGCCGTACCAAGAATAAACTGGGTGTTGGCTTTTTTAATGCTATCGGTGCACCGATGTATGCAACCATCCGTGATAAAACAACAGGTGATAAAACAGAAATTAAAACTGAATCACTTACCAATTATAATATCGTGGTACTGGACCAGGCATTGAAAGGTAGGTCCTATATTACTTTTACCAACACGAACGTGCTGAGGGATGGTGCTGAACGTGATGCGAATGTGACGGGACTTGATTTCAGTTTCTATGACAGGAAAAATAATTTCAATATCCGTGGATACGGTCATTACAGCAAAGTGTTTAGCAATAACTCTTATGACGGTTTTAATTCCATGCTGCGGGTCGGTAAAGTAAGCGGGAAACTGCGTTTTGCTGCGCAAAACATTATCCGTTCCGTGAATTATGATCCTACTGATCTGGGTTATCTGCAAACTCCAAACCAGGTTGTCAATTCAGGGTCGATCAGTTATAATCAATACAACCCGACCAAAAAATTCCTGAATTATACTTATACACTGAATGTTACGCAAGGCGGCTTATACAAGCCGGGTGCATTCACTGACCTTACTGTTGAAGCCAGTGGTTTCTGGTATTTGAGAAACTTCTGGGACATTACTTTAAGAGCTGGTTATCTTCCTGACCAGCACGATTATTTTATACTGGGTCGTCCTGTTGACCAGTATGCCCGCCGGCCTCAGTACGGATACGTAGGCCTTTCAGGAAGCTCAGACAGCCGCAAACGCCTTTTCTTTAATTATGACCTTATGTTGTCTGATTTCTTTAAGAACCCGGAGAAAAAATATTATATCCTGGAAGGAGGTTTACGTTACCGGTTCAATAATAAGCTGACCATGGAAGTTTCGCACCGGTATGAAACAGAAACCGATTATATCATTTCGGGCGGGCGTGATATCGCGAACAGGCCCAGGATCGCTTTTGTGGATTTTAAAGATGTGACATCTGTCCTTTCCGGTATCTACAATTTCACTCCGCGGATCAATCTTACCTTGAGGGTCCGCCATTACTGGAGCAATGTTGATGTCAAACGGCTTGCTTATGTAGATGATAAAGGAATGCCTGTTTCCCAGACACCTTATTCCGGAACAGATAATGTCAATTATTTTAATACGGATGCATTCTTTACCTGGGACTTTCAATATGGCAGCCGCCTGATATTGGGGTATAAGAACTGGTTGGGGCCTGATGAAGCTGTGGACGGTACACGTTACAAAAGATATATGCCCAACCTCGGGCAAACCTTTGGATTACGACACGGGAATGAGTTGACCGTAAGGTTTATTTATTTCCTGGACTATAACCAATTGAGGAAATAAGATCACATCACTATTTTTCCCTGCAAGGGCAATACTTCCTTTTCTACGATCCCGAATACATTTTCTCCGGCTTCAGGCCTTACCTGGTAAGAACCGGTAAATCGGCTGAAAGCGGGTAATATGCAATGCGTTCTGGTGAAATAGAAACAGGGCAGGCGCATTGATTGCCTTCCTTTGCCGCGGATAGTAACGCTGGGATGGATATGGCCGGCGAATGCATAAAGGTCCTGGGCAGTGGCTGTTACCTGCGCAATATCATGTGCAAACAAAAAAGGATATAAAGGCAACGGTGCATTATGCACCATTATGTCTGCTTCTTCATACCACCGGTTGTCCAGTATATCATGATTGCCTTTTGCCAGATGCACTTCAAGGGAAGGAAAATCTTTTCTCCATTTGCGGAACAGATCCAGCTCCCTGTTTGCAACACTATGACTGAGATCACCTACAATGATCAGTCTTTCTGCTTTAAAGAACAGTACCTGTGAAAGCAGGCGATGCAGGTCATCTTTATAAATAGCAGCAGGAACACCGATTCCTTCTTTCCGGAAATGTCCTGTTTTGCCTATATGCAGATCGGCAATGATCAGGGTGTTTTCGCTTTCCCAGAATAAAGCTCTTTCGCCGCTCATGATGAGATGTTGTCCGGCGATGATATGAGAAAGATAGCGGGTCATAACTGGGCAAATCTAAACATTAATCTTTCATGTAGTTTCTTAACAGATTTATTTGATCTGTTCGTTTAAAGAACATAGCCCAGTCCATCGGTGTGCCATCATGTTGAAGATCTTTTAATGAGAGATCCGGCCCGGCTGCCAGCGCCAGGCGTAAAAGGTCCGTATCTCCTCTTTCGGCAGCTACATGAAGAAGTGAAGCACCCCAATCATAATAGCGGCGATTTATTTCATTGGGATCAGCTGCCAGTAAAGTTGCTGCTTTTTCTTTCCAGCCAAAATCCCATGCATCAAGTGCAGTACAATTCACTCCATGTGTGATCAGCCATTCTGCAGCGGCTATCTGGCGGTAATGCCCGGCCAGTTGCATCCATGTCATCTTATTGGCCATTGGAGTGCTAAGATCTTTTGTAGTGAGTTGAGGCGCTATTTCGTTCAATGTTGTAATATCACCCATACCAATAGCTTCGGCCAAACGTATCAGCAGAGGGGAAGGAGCATTCAGGATATAACCATCACCCATCAGCCACCAGGTAATGCCGTAACTGATGAATTTAAATCCTGCTTTTTCATATACCGGCCGTCCCTGTCCATTGGCATTCAGCATCACATACCGGTAACCTTTTTTATATGCATGATCGCAAGCGGTAAGCACAATGGCTTTGGCAATACCTTTTCCCTGTTCTTCAGGGATAACGCCAACATTGTACATGCCAGCAACACCATAAGGCCCTGTTGAAAAAAACAAGCAGCATTGGCCTATGATCTTTTTATCACGGAATGCAATGAA
>DATAJQ010000061.1:0-2308 GCA_036262095.1 Chitinophagaceae bacterium
ACAAAGCCAATGACGGTATTACGATCAAACTTCATCAGGGGGTAAAATTTAAAGACGGCAAAGATAGGAGTTCTGCCCGAGTATGGAGCCAGTTTGGCACTGGAGTCGTTAGCCGGGATCCAGGAGCCGGTCAATAGCAGGAAATTGCGGGTAAAATACGCTGAAAGTCAGAAAATCAGAGAAAAAATCGAGAGGATCACATGATCGCTTTTAAGGTTATCTACCGAAAATCCATAACACATATTTCTGTAGTATTTCTCCGCAATGATCAATAATACTTTTCTGTTGTCACCCTGGCCCTGGTTTCGTGAGATAACAAGTATAATACACTAAGAGCCGGGGTCTCCTCAACGGTGAGGAGACCCCGGCTCTTATATACATTAAATTAGAATGAGTCCTGAATCAGGGCCGGGGTGACAATGGAAAAGGAACTACTGTTCCGTAGGAATTCGGTCAACGGCCAACGATCAATCGATCAGATCACTTCACTCTGCAGCAGCGGATTTTTGACATTTGCCTGCTTCTCAGCATACTCTTTCGCTGCCTTGATAAAATGAACGAAAATAGGTTGAGGATTTTCTACTGTACTCTTCAGTTCAGGGTGGTATTGCACACCGATAAAGAAGGGGTGGCTTGGCAGTTCCACGATCTCCACCAGCCCTGTACCAGGATTTTTTCCGCTCGCAACCATACCCGCTTTTTCAAAACGCTCGAGATAAGAATTGTTGAATTCCCAGCGGTGGCGATGGCGCTCGCTTACATTGGTTTTGCCATAGATGGTATAGGCCAGTGTACCTTCCTTGACATCGCAGGGATAAGCGCCCAATCGCATTGTGCCTCCTTTGGCCGTGATCTCTTTTTGCTCTTCCATCAGATCTATTACCGGTTCTTTGGTCTGTGGGTCCATTTCTGTTGAATGGGCGTCTTTCAGTCCCAGCACATTTCTGGCATATTCGATCACAGCCATCTGCATACCAAGACAAATTCCGAAGAAAGGCAGGTTTTTCTCTCTTGCATATTTAACAGCAATGATCTTTCCTTCCACACCACGCATTCCAAAACCCGGAGCTACAAGCAAGCCGTCCAATCCTCCCAGTTTCTCTTTCACATTGGTGTCGGTAATGTACTCGCTGTGCACGTTCACAATCTGTACTTCACATTCATTAATAGCGCCTGCATGTACAAATGCTTCCAGGATTGATTTATAAGCGTCCTGCAATTCGAGGTATTTACCGATCAATCCGATAGTTACTTTGCTTTTGGGATATTTCAGCTTATCGAGGAATTCTTTCCATTTCACCAGTTCAGGTTCATGAGCAGGTGTGATATTGAATTTTTTCAAACAGATCACATCCAGTTTTTCCCGCATCATGATCAGGGGAACCTCATAAATAGTAGAAGCATCTGCGGCTTCTATCACAGCTTCCGGCTTCACATTGCAGAAAAGAGCGATCTTCCGGCGAAGCTCAGGAGTAAGTGATCTTTCTGTTCTGCATACAATAATATCGGGATGCACACCTTCCTGGCTCAGCATACGCACACTGTGCTGGGTGGGCTTGGTCTTTAATTCCTTTGCAGCTTTCAGGTAGGGTATCAGGGTGAGATGGATCACTACCGTATCTTCTTCCGGCAATTCCCATTGCAACTGGCGAACAGCTTCCACAAACGGAAGACTTTCGATATCGCCCACGGTACCTCCTATTTCAGTGATCACCACATCGTATTTATCGCCCTGGCCAAGCACCATCATACGGCGCTTGATCTCATCTGTGATATGCGGCACTACCTGCACCGTTTTTCCCAGGTAAGCTCCTTCTCTTTCTTTATTGATTACGGTCTGGTAAATGCGGCCGGTGGTTACGTTATTGGCCTGGGAAGTGAAAATATTCAGAAAGCGTTCATAGTGACCCAGGTCGAGGTCAGTTTCAGCACCGTCTTCAGTCACATAGCATTCTCCATGTTCATAGGGATTGAGCGTTCCGGGGTCCACGTTGATATAGGGGTCGAATTTCTGGATAGTGACCCGCAAGCCCCTGGCTTGTAAAAGTTTGGCTAATGAAGCCGCTATAATGCCCTTACCTAATGACGATGTAACACCTCCTGTAACAAAAATATATTTAGCCATAAATGGTCATTTTTTTTCTACTTTTTTTACAAAAAAAGAGGCCCAATAACAGCTTGCCTAAACATTACTGTTTATTTTACTATGAGAACCGATTTAAATAAAACTTATTGAAATTTGTCCCGCCCCATTTGACCATCGGAAAGAGATAATGCAAGAAAATTTCCGGGAGGTCATGCAAAGCTA
>DATAJQ010000062.1:0-2615 GCA_036262095.1 Chitinophagaceae bacterium
TCCCAGGCAATTCGCAATCGCGCCATAAGAAGTTACCCTTCCTTTCGGTATCTGCCTCGCCACTTCAAACACCAATTCAAAAAAACTCTCCTCCCGCTTACCGGAGGGTTTTACTGTTTTGAGCCTGGTGCCCGCCTTCTTTTTAGTGGCCATGATAAAGTTTTTTGCTTGGTTTATAATGATAGTTCCATTTTCTGCAATGATGCTTAAGACGGCTTGTTCTATCTAAATACTCCTTGACTCAAGACTTCCGACTCTCTCCCTCCCTCCCTTTCAACAACTCCGACTTCCTCGGCTCCGGCACATTCTCATACTCATACGGACAATGCTTGCAGCCATTCCCGCAGCAATATCCACGGTCCATGTGATACCTGGCAGTAAGCACCACTAACCCCTGCTCATTGATATAATAATGCACCCCCTCAACCCACTGTTGCATCTTTCAGAATTTGCTTTAACTCCTCATCCTTTTCCTTACCAGGTAAAATAGCGGGTAAAGAAAAACTGAGATAATGTATACGGTTGCTGCCTGCAATATCGAGCGATTCATAATGCGTCTGTATCTTCAGATCCTCAGTCAATGAAGGTTGCTGATACAGGTTGCTGTAATCAGTATGCGTGGTGCAGCCATACATGTCGATCACCAGCTTGGTGAACTGGTATAATTCAGGACTGTCTGTTTTTAAATGAATGCGCCCCCCTGGTACCAGTATTTGCTGATACAACCGCAAAAATTTAGGATGAGTCAGGCGCTTTTTCACTTTTGACCAGCGCAGTTGCGGATCAGGAAAAGTGATCCAGATCTCCTGCACTTCACCCGGTGCGAAATATTCATTTACCTGGTCGATCTGCGTACGCAGGAAAGCCACATTGGTGAGATTATTTTGCAGGGCCTTTTTTGCACCTACCCAAATGCGGTTGCCTTTCAGGTCAACACCGATAAAATTCCTTTGAGGATATAAAAGGCCGAGGCCAACAGCATATTCCCCTTTGCCGCAGGCCAGCTCCAGCGTGATGCCATGCGTGTTATTGAAAACAGTATCCCATTTGCCGGCTATTCCTTCAGGGAATTGCAGCACATTGGAGAAGCTTTTCAATTCTTCAAAACGAACGAGTTTTTTTTGTCCCATGAGCCGTCAAAGTTACGACAGCTTGTGTATCCTTAAAACTTCACTAGTAACCCCGCCCCGAGCATGGATTTGAGCTGCATCCGGGCGCCTGTTTTGGTGGGGCCGAATAAACGTACATCATCATCATAGATCATGTCGAGACTGTAAGTGAGAGATAATATCTTGTTCAGTTTTACATTCAGCACATTGGTAAAATAAAGGTCCACGTTCTTGGCTTTGCCTTTGTAATTGGAGAAAAGATCAAGGCGGCCTTTGTATGTCAGGATCTTATTGAAATCCTTAAAGTAATTGACAGAAGCAAAAGCACCGATCTCATTACGGGAATGCTTGCCGGGCTCCACACCATATTCACCACGGTTGGCAAGCGTGTCATCCATTACAATCGTCCAGCGGACAGTAAGGGGTGAAATAAAAAATGACAGGTTCTCATTGGGTTTATAGTCAAAACCGGGGCTAAACAGTACATAAGCGGGAGAAAGAAGAGTGGAAGCAAATGTCCTGGATGTTTCGGTGTAAGTATAACCATCAAATAGTTGAGAACGGAAATTGAAAAGCATGGAAGCATTCCATTTTGGCCCCAGTGCATAACCGTATTTGGAAAGGATATCGATACGGTCGTCATTCTTGCGGGAACCAAGGGTGGTGGTTTTTACATAACCAAGGTTGAAGTCGAGCGTATTATCCCAACTGTGCTTCCCTTTCTTGTAGAATGCAAATAAGTTAAGAACAGAATTAATGGACAAAGAAAAATCATCGCCACCGGCAGCCCAGTTGCTCAGCGATCCCTGTGCAATGTTCAGGCCGTACTGACCACCTTTTTTCCAAACTTTCTGTGTCGTGTCGGCCGGGTCCTTGGCAATAGATCTTTCCGAATCCGATTTCAAGCCTTTAACTGTCTGGTCCTGTGCAATGGCATACGACGACACATAACAAATCATCAAGAGGGTAAGTATTTTTCTCATAAATAGGTTTTGCGCAAAAATAAAGCACCTCCCGCAATTACCATTATCAGTAATGATTCAGTTCCCGCAATCAGGTTTTTCCCACGAAGACAACGAAGACCACAAAGAAATTGCAGCCGGGTGTCTTGTTTACACGAGACTTTGGATATAGAGGGTAAAATATTCTTTGGTCTTCGTTGTCTTTGTGGGAAACATTCGGTTGGAGTCAGATTTATTGATCCGCCGTCTGAAAATAAACCGGCACGGGCTTACGGAAATGCCAGCTCCAATTTTCCCGGAGATAAAACCATTAAGAAGGGGCATCGCTATAGTACTCCTAAAAGAGCAAATGAGCATCCTTTCAGACGCTCATTTGCATACGTTATTCTAAACAACTAAAAATAAAAGCCTGTAAGGGAACTTACAGGCAAACAATCACAATCACATGAGAAAAATCGCTGTAGGGGGAGGAGTCGAACCTCCACGAGGCAGTTAGCTATAGCACAAAGAGTTTAGTGGTCAATCCTGGTCGGCCTGACGGTCG
>DATAJQ010000063.1:0-6281 GCA_036262095.1 Chitinophagaceae bacterium
CGCAAGGCCGGTTTTGTGAATACCGAACGGGATGGAAAATTTATCTACTACACGATAAATACCAACCGTATTGAGGAGTTGAACCAATTTGTCGAATCCTTGTTGAACTAATTATTGGTATCTCTGCTAGGAAGGAAGCCAACGGCTTCCTTTTTTAGTTGAATAAAGTACCTTTATATTTATAATTTATCCTTTTTATGTTCATCAAACAATTATATACAGGCTGCCTCAGCGAGGCAGCTTATTATATTGAAAGCAATGGCGAGGCCGCTGTAATTGATCCACTCAGGGATATTGATGTTTATCTCGACCTGGCCAATGAACGGAAAGCCACCATCAAATACATTTTTGAAACACATTTTCATGCAGATTTTGTAAGCGGCCACCTCGATCTCAGCAAAGCCACAGGCGCCCCCATCGTTTATGGCCCTCAAACAGTTACCGGCTTCCAGGCTCAGATCGCTAAGGACGGGGATGTATTTAAGATCGGGCAGCTTAGCCTGAAAGTGCTCCATACTCCCGGCCACACACTCGAATCAACCTGCTATTTATTGCAGGATGAATCCGGAAAAGACTATTGCATCTTCACCGGTGACACACTTTTTGTTGGAGATGTAGGCCGTCCCGATCTTGCCCAAAAAGGTGCGGAGATCACGACCAACGATCTCGCCGGAATGCTGTATGACAGCCTTCAGCAAAAGATCGTTCCGCTGGCAGATGATGTGATCGTATATCCTGCCCATGGCCCCGGCAGCTCCTGCGGAAAGAACCTGGGTCCTGACACACACAGCACCATAGGTGAAGAAAAACAATTCAACTATGCATTGAAAGCAGCCAGTAAAGAAGAGTTCATCAAAGCTGTAACAGATGGCATTCCGCCACCTCCTCAATATTTTCCTATCAATGCCCGCATCAACAAAGAAGGTTACGACAGCCTGGACGAAGTGATGCAAAAAGCATTAAAACCCCTCAGCATTGCACAATTCAAAGAGCTGACAACAGAAGATACGATCATTCTCGATACCCGCCCTTCCGGCACTTTCACGCAGGGCTTTGTTCCCGGCTCTATCAGCATCGGGCTCGATGGCCGATTTGCAGAATGGGCCGGCAGCCTGCTTCCTTTTGATGTACCAATGCTGCTGGTAGCCGAACCCGGTAAAGAAAAAGAAAGCATTGTACGCCTTGCCCGTGTGGGACTGGATAAAGTGCAGGGCTATCTCGACGGTGGTTATGAAGCATGGAAGAACAGTGGCGAAAAATCCGATCTCATCATTGATGTGGAAGCAGACGAATTGATGATGGATATTCCCTTTGACAATAACCTTGTTGTTGTTGACGTGCGCAAACCTGCAGAATATGCAGACGGTCATTTGAAAGATGCGCTGAATATTCCATTAAGCGATCTTCCCGACCCGGGCAGTATGGCCAATATCGAAGACCGTCATAATCTCTATGTGCATTGTGCAGGAGGATACCGCAGCGTTATCGCAGCTTCGATGCTTAAACGCCAGGGCATTCATAATCTCCGCAATGTTGTTGGCGGATGGGGAAAAATAAAAGAACAGGAGAAAGCAGAGATCGTAAAAGAAACCAGCGTCCTGAATTAAGATCATACACAGATAATGGGTTCGTCGGGTCCTAAACCTGTACGAACCCATTTTTTATGGCATACATTACCAGGCCTACCCTGGTTTTGATCTGCAGCTTTTCAAACAAAGCATCCCGGTATCCATCAATAGTACGCGGACTGAGATACATCTGCTCCGCTATTTCTTTGTAAGTAAGTTCAGTGCAGGCCAATTTAAGGAATTGTATCTCCTTATCGTTCAACTGAACAATATTCCGGATATCCGCTTCGTCTTCCAGCTTATTGATAGAATGGATCAATTTACCGGTTACCAGTTCTGAATAGAAATATCCTTTTTCCATTACAGACAGCAAAGCTTTTTTTAATTCCGGAGGTTCGCAATCTTTAAGAATATAACCCCTGGCCCCGGCTTTGAACATACGGATCACGGCATTCTCATTATCATACATCGAAAGCGCCATTATTTTGACCAGCGGATAAGTTTGTTTCAGCCATTGGGCAGAAGCATACCCATCCATTTTAGGCATATTGATATCAAGCAGCACCAGGTCGGGCAAATTATCAGTCTTTATTTTCTGTTGCATATCCTGCCCGTTGTCAGCTTCAAATACCACGGTAAAATCATCAAAACTGTTGACCAGGGCTGCCAGTCCTTTGCGCAGCAACACATGATCATCTACCAGCGCCACTTTGATTTTATTGTTTGAGGTCATCTGTATTAGTTTCAACAGGTAAAAAAATAGTTATCGCCGTACCCGCCTGTAAAGTACTGTTCATATTGAATTCAGCACCGATAAGCTGGGCCCGCTTGTGCATGTTGCGGATACCGAGGCCAAAGTTTGTAGCAGTTTCATTCAACGGAGAAAGGTCAACGCCTTTGCCATCATCAGATACTTCCAATTTTAATGTATCAGGAAAATAAGTTATCACTGCTTTTAGGATTTTAGCATCCGCATGTTTGATAATATTGTTGAATGCTTCCTGCACGATCCGGAAAAGGATCAATTCCTTTTGCTTATTCAACCGGTAAGGTGTGCCCTGGACCTGGAAAATGGCTTTCATGGTGCCTGCTTTCCGGATCATTTCCATTTCATATTCAATTGCCCGTTGCAGCCCCATTTCCTGTACATAGTCTGTATCAAGACTGTGGCTCAGGTCCCGCAGGTCGCCAATAGCTTTACCTACCAGTTCTTTTGAATTAAGTATTTTTTGCTGCAATTGCTCATCCACCACAGGCAGCATCGTATTCAGATTGAGTTTGGCGAGCGTAAGCGCCTGCCCGATATTATCGTGGATCTCCTGGGATATTGTTTTCAATGTCTGCTCCTGTATCTCCAGTTGCGTTTGAAGCAGGGTTTGCCTGAACTTCTCTTCCATCCGTTGGCTTTCCCTGATACTCTCGGCTTTTCTTCTCCTGTATTGAAAAACGAAATAGAGAATGAACCCGATCAGGCCGATCAGTATTGCATTGCCAACGACAATAAAAAAATATATTTCACCTGAAGAAGAGTTCATCGCTTAACAGGAACGGCCTTTCGGTTATTAATGTGTATTGAAACACCCACAATGATATAATACGCAATATTCAGATAGTACATGATCGTTGAGATCGTTCTGGTATTTAATTTATTTCTCACCAGGTAATTATAAAAACTCCAATTCAGGAATATCGCCGTGTAAAACAACAGCACAGCACAATTGAACCAGAAAACACTTTGCCTTAAGATATCTATGTCTTCATTGTCATGAAGCATTTGCCTGAAAAGCAGTAAGGAACAGTAGATATTCAAAAAGCACAGGATCAACAGGAAATTGGAAGGAAATGACCATAAGCTCTGCAGAAAAACAGTATTGAAAACGGAAAAGCAAACAGCACCTGCGATCAGCAACAGAATGATCTTTCTACTCAGCCTGCTTTGCAACAGGAAATAATATATCAAAGCATAGCCGGTGAAATTGACAATATTGAAAACGTGATAAACAGGCGAACTGTTCTTAAATATATTGATCAAAATCCTGCTTATGATTTCACTTACCAAAGTACATCCGATCAGTACAGTCAGGATCTGAAAAGGCAATGTCAGCTTCCTGAATCTGATAAGGCCAAGAACAAACAGGTAAACCAATAAAATGAGATACAGTAAAAATCTTATGGTCATTCGGAATGATTGCTTGCATCATCTGTTACCGGTGCCGCAGTTTGTAGGACAGGGATCAACATAATCGTAATACTTTCCGGTATTATCACTGTCCGCATCCTTGGTGGTGCTGGGTGTTGTACCTACAAACACCAAAGAGTATTCTCTTTTGCTGGCCTTTGCTCTTTTCCCGAAGTATATCCTGATTCCATCGTACTGGCCAGGCTGAGCAAAGATCGCATCCAGCATTCTCCTGTCTACCCAGAACCCGCGAAGCACTTTTTCCTCATTGCCAACCCTGGTCCTGAGCGGGTACCACAGTCCGTTTGATTCATCTTCATAACTCCTTAGCATAGTTGGCCCATCGTTTCCATCATAAGGAAGTTCCTGCCACTTATCTTTTAAGAGCTTTTTTGCATCCAGCGTTGAAAAGAACGCAGGTCCTTTCTGTGCTTCTGCATTCTCAAGGTCCGCGATCTTTTTAAGCAATGCTGAGTCGTCAGTCTTTTTGGGTATAAAATAGACGGCAGCAGCGCCAACTATGGCTCCTACGACTAAAAATAGAAAATTACTTTTCATAACAATATTTTTTGGGTGAAAGAAGGAATAAAAATTACTCCTAAAGATTATTTTATGCAACAAATTCCCAGCAGGTTTTTTTACCGTATTAAAAAGGTGTTTTCACGGTTTGCTTCAGCAATCAAAAAAAGCGGCTGGAACATAATAGCTCCAGCCGCCGAAAAGCTTGAAAATGCAGTGGTTCACCCGATCATTTCCGGGTATCCTTCTTTCCACTCATGTCTCCATCGTCTATGGCTCCATAGATAATTAGAAGGGTTGTTGCGGATCGTTTCTTCCAGCGCATTCCTGTACAGAACAGTCAGTTGCTCCGGAGTATAATCCGAACCGTTCTCCACCAGGGGAATTGCTTTGAAGGAGTAATAGCCCCGTTTTACCTTATGAAAGGCTACATACACTACGGCGGTATTATTTTTTACGGCTCCTTTACCCGGACCGGTTACAAAAGGGGCGGGTTTGCCAAAAAAATTCAGCCAATAACCTTTTGACGGAATACCGGGATTCTGATCAGCGGCCAGCGCCAACACGTATTGCTGCCTGAACAGCTGTGGCATCCGTGAAGAGAATTCCCGGGCAGAAACCATGATAGTCCCATAGCGGCTCCTCGATTTCAGGAATATGCGATCGAATATTTTATTATTCACCGGCATATAAACACCGATAAAAGGGATCTTCAGCATTCTTGCATACATCAGGTTGGCAAACTCCCAGTTGAACTGGTGGCCTACCATGATATGTATATTCTTTCCCTGATCGATCAAACTGTTCAGGTAATCCGTATCGCAGAGGCCGCGCTTTGCCAGCTCTTTAGGGCCGATCGAGATCATCTTGATGGTCTCGATAAATGTATCCGTAAAGTTCAGGTAAAACTCTTTGGCTATTTTTTTCCGTTCTTCCTGGCTTTTTTCAGGAAAAGCGATCGCAAGATTATTCATGACCACCTCTTTGCGGTAGCCCATGATATGATAAATGATGAAATAAGCAAGATCAGATATCAGGTAAAGCACTCTCAACGGCAGTAGTGACACGGCATACAACAGGCCGTAAACGACATAATACATAATCCGGCAAAGATAAAACAGCAGCGGGATTTGGCGCCCTATAACACAATATTCTGCACCAGCTCGCTTTTCGACGGATAGTCGGTATTATAATGCAATCCGCGGCTTTCCTTGCGGAAAGCAGCACCTTTCACGATCAGGTAGCCGATAGTGATCAGATTCCTTAACTCCAGCAACTGAGGGGAAAGCGAGGAGCTCTGATATAATTGTTCCGTTTCATGCCAGAGAAGGTCCAACCGGCTTGAAGCCCTTTGCAAGCGGATATTATTGCGCACAATGCCGACATAATCACTCATCACCTGCTGAAGCTCTTTCAGGCTTTGCGTGATAAGGATCATTTCTTTGGGCTCGCTGGTGCCCTGTGCATTCCAGTCTGGAATGTTTTCGTTGAACGATAAAGCATTTATCCTCTCAGTTACATCAATAAAACAACGATGAGCAAACACCATAGCTTCCAGCAGCGAGTTACTGGCCAGGCGGTTGGCCCCATGCAGCCCGGTGCTGGAGCATTCACCACAGGCATACAGGTTGTGGATGGACGTACGTCCCCACTCATCTGTTTTAATGCCTCCGCAACTGTAATGTGCGGCCGGTGCTACGGGTATCATTTGCTGCGTGATATCGATCCCGATAGACAAACATTTCTGGTAGATATTCGGGAAGTGCTCAATGAATTTTTCTTTGCTGAAATGCCGGCAGTCGAGCCATACATGCTCTGTACCTGTTTTTTTCATTTCGCTATCTATGGCTCTTGCCACAATATCGCGTGGAGCAAGGTCTTTTCTTTCATCGTATTGCTCCATGAATGCTTCTCCGTTCTTATTACGGAGAATGCCTCCATCGCCTCTTACCGCTTCCGTGATCAGGAAAGCCTGCCCACGCAACCCGGCTTCATATAAAGCAGTAGGATGAAAC
>DATAJQ010000064.1:0-8668 GCA_036262095.1 Chitinophagaceae bacterium
CGGTTGCGTACAAACGATGGAAATACTGCGCAGCCTTGTAGCGCTTGGCTACCAACCGAAAAGAACGATCCGCTTTGTATTGTTTGCCAATGAAGAAAACGGCTTGAGAGGCGGAACGAAATATGCAGCAGAAGCCAAAGCTAAAAATGAGAAACATGTTTTCGCCCTCGAGAGTGATGCCGGTGGTTTTACACCACGCGGATTCGGCTTTACTGTATCAGATGCGCAGTTTCAGAAAATCCTTTCCTGGAAGCCGTTGCTGGAGCCTTATGGTGCCAGCGATCTTACACGCGATGGTGGCGGCGCAGATATAGGACCGCTCAACCGCACGTTCGGAACACCCGTTGCAGAATTGAACCCCGACTCACAACGTTATTTTGATATACACCATTCCCGCAATGATGTGTTTGAGAACGTGAATAAGCGCGAACTTGAACTGGGCGCTGTGAATATGGCAGCCTTGATTTACCTGGTTGATAAATACGGTTTGTAAAATGGGACCTTACGAAGTAAGAAAAAATGATTTCCTGATCAGTACAGACAAATCTTTGCTGAACCTGGATATTATTCACGGATATCTTTCCAAAGAATCATACTGGGCAATGAATATCCCACGAGAACTGGTGGAAAAATCGATTGAACATTCACTTTGCTTTGGGATATATCATCAACAGCAACAGGTTGGTTTCGGAAGACTGGTCACTGACCAGGCAACTTTTGCCTACCTCGCAGACGTATTTGTGCTGGAAAGCTATCGCGGAAAAGGCTTATCCAAATGGATGATGGAATCCATTCATGCCCATCCGGAATTGCAGGGACTGAGGAGATGGGTGCTGGGAACACGCGATGCACATGGATTGTATGCACAATTTGGCTGGACGGAACTACCTGAAGAACTGAGGCACCGGTTTATGCACAGACAGGACCGGAAAACGTACTGATCAGGGTTTCAGCAAAGCGTCGATAGCAGCATGCACTTTTTCAAAAGCAAAGGAGCCGATCACTGCATCCATTTGCTGCTTCACTTTTTCTGTGCCCAGATTCCCAATACTTCCTTCATGTGTATGATGAATATTGGTGTCGTATGTAAACTTACCGGCTTCGATATTTAAACCTACCTGCTTGTAAGCATCGCGGAACGGAACGCCCTGCAACACAAGTTTGTTCACTTCTTCCACACTGAACAGGTATTTATATTTCCCGTCTTTGACGATATCTTTTTTGATCTCGATATTGGACAGCATCAATCCCGCCATTTCGATACAGTCCTTCAGCGTTTTGAAAGCGGGGAATAAATGTTCTTTCAGCAATTGAAGATCGCGGTGATAACCGGAAGGAAGATTGGTGGTCATCAGCATGATCTCATTCGGCAGGGCTTTGATCCTGTTGCAATGCGAACGGATCAGTTCAAACACATCCGGGTTTTTCTTATGCGGCATAATGCTGCTGCCGGTAGTTAGCTCCACAGGGAAGCTGATAAAATCGAAATTCTGGTTAAGGTATAAACAGGCGTCCATGCTCAGCTTGGCAAGTGTATCTGCAATATTCGCTAAAGTTTGTGCTACTATCCTTTCTGCTTTGCCGCGCCCCATTTGCGCATACACCACATTATAATTCAGATCTGTAAAGCCTAATAAACGGGTGGTCAGGGTCCGGTTGATAGGAAAAGAAGAGCCATACCCGGCCGCTGAACCCAACGGGTTCTTATTCACTACATCATAAGCTGCCTTCACTGTTATCAGATCATCTACCAGGCCTTCTGCATAAGCGCCAAACCACAAACCAAAGGAAGAAGGCATGGCCAGTTGAAGATGGGTATATCCGGGCAGCAAATGATCTTTATATTTTTCGCTCTGGCTTTGCAGCAGTTCAAACAGCGGTTGTATATTATTTACCAGTTCTTCCAGTTCATTGCGGAGGAAAAGCTTTACATCCACCAACACCTGGTCGTTACGGCTGCGGGCGCTGTGTATTTTCTTCCCGGTATCGCCTAATGCTTGAGTAAGCAGCAGTTCAACCTGTGAGTGGATGTCTTCCACATCATCCTGCAATTTGAATTCGCCGTTGGCGATAAGGGAATAAATACGTTTCAGCTCAACCTGGAGAACGGTTAATTCTGTTTTGGTCAGCAGATTCACCGATTCAAGCATCTGGGTATGCGCCAATGAACCCAGCACATCAAAACGAGCGAGATAGAGGTCCATTTCACGGTCTTTGCCGACAGTAAAGGTTTCTACTTCTTTGAGTGATGCTGTATTTTTTTGCCAGAGCTTCATGGTTTCTGTTTTTGCTATACGACCTTTTCAAGAAAACGAATGTACAGTTCTATGCCTTCATTGATCTCTGAAAGGTAAATATATTCATCTGCTGTATGACTTCTTGCTGAGTCGCCGGGCCCCATTTTTAATGCAGGGAAAGGCATCAGCGCTTTATCGGAAGTGGTGGGTGAACCATAATAAGTTCTTCCCAGTTCTATGCCCGCTTTGACGATCGGATGTTCCAGTGAAATGGAAGTGGACCGGAGGCGCGTGCTTCTTGGTTTCACTTCGCAGCTTACATGCTTTTTAATGATATCAATCACTTCTTCAAAGGTGTACAGTTCATTGATCCTGGTGTCTACCACAAAACGGCAAACAGCAGGTACCACATTATGCGCTTTATTTTCTGTTTCAATAACAGTGACGTTCATTTTGGAAGGGCCCAGCAGGGGAGATATTTTTTCAAGCTGATAGGTCCTGAACCATTCTATATCCTTTACCGCTTTATAAATGGAGTTATCGCCTTCATTGCGTGCAGCATGCCCGGCTTTTCCATGGCTAACACAATCGAGCACCATCAATCCTCTCTCAGCAACGGCCATCTGCATTTGAGTGGGCTCTCCAACAATGGCGAAATCAATAGCCGGTAAATAAGAAAGTGTTTTTTCAATACCACCGACTCCGGAGATCTCTTCTTCGGCTGTAGCCGCTATGGCAATATTGTAACGGAGAGAAGTATGATCATAAAAATGAAGAAAGCCGGCGAGCAGGGAAACCAGGCAGCCACCGGCATCATTGCTGCCGAGACCGAATAGTTTGCCATCTTCCACTACAGGAGAGAAAGGGTCTTTGGTGTATTGTGGGTTGGGCTTAACTGTGTCATGATGGGAGTTAAGCAAAATGGTGGGTTTGTTTTTATCGAAATGGCGATTGAAGGCAAACACATTATTACCTACCCGTGAATGTTCAATATCCCTGATACCCAGGAACCGGCAAAGTATACCTGCAGTCTGATCCTCTTCGCGGCTATAGGAAGGCGTAGCGATCAGCTCTTTCAGCAGGGCGATTGCATCCTGCTGCAGGGTGTATAAACTATTGCTATTCATTAATAATGGTTGTTCCGGAACTTCCATCAATCAGCTTACCGAGATTTTCCGCTTTTCCAATGATCACTTTTTTTACACCATTGTTCAATGCGGTAAAAGCATTGTCCAGCTTGGGGATCATACCGGCAAATATCTTTTCTTTTTCTCTTAATTGCCTGTAATAGGTGGGGGTAAGCTCCGGTATCACGGTGCTGTCATCTTCAGCATCCAGTAATACGCCTGACTTTTCAAATGAATACACCAGGCTTACTTCAAAATCTTTGCTCAGGCTTTTGGCAAGTTCCTGTGCAATGGTGTCTGCATTGGTATTCAGTAACTGTCCCTGCTGATCGTGTGTGATAGGGGCAAAGACGATAGTTATACGCTGATCGAGCAGGCTTTTCAACAACCCGGTGTTTATTGCATCCACGTCTCCGACATAACCATAATCCACTACAGGATGCCGGCGTTTGTGGGCAAGGATAGCATCACCATCAGCACCGCAAAGGCCAAGTGCATTGCAGTTGTGCGATTGCAGACGGGCAACAATGTTTTTGTTGATATAGCCCGCATACACCATTGTAACGATCTTCAATGTTTCCGCATCAGTGATCCGGCGGCCATCTACCAATTGCTGACGAACGCCCATTGTTTCTGCCAACTTGGTAGCCAGTTTACCACCACCATGTACAAGTATCTTGGGAATATTGATACCGGCAAACTCTTTCAGGAAAGAAAACAGCTTTGCTTCATCATCAATGATATTGCCGCTGATCTTTATGACTAATAAACTGTTCATTTATTCTTTAATATTTCACTCAGCACCACCTGGGCAGCCCATACGCGGTTGCTTGCTTCCTGTGTCACAAGGCTGTTTGGCCCGTCCAGCACTTCATCACTCAGTTCTACATTCCTTCTCACAGGCAGGCAGTGCATTACTTTAGCCTGGTTGGTTATTTCCAGTTTTTTATTGGTGAGCATCCACTTGGGATCGCTTTCATATATCTTGCCGTAATCTTTGAAAGTGCTCCAGTTCTTTACATACACATAATCTGCGTCTTTTAAAGCTTCATCCTGGTTATGGGTGATAGTCGCTCCTTGTGTAAACTCTTCACTCAGCTCATAATCTTCGGGATGTGTGATCACGAAATCCGCTTTTCCCCAGGCATTGATCCATTGGGAGAAGCTATTGGCCACGCATTGAGGAAGCGGTTTCACATGGGGCGCCCAGGTAAGAACGATCTTTGGTTTGCGGGTAGCTGTTTGAAGCTGGCTGTGTTCCTGTATCGTGATGATATCTGTTAATGATTGGAGCGGATGCAGGGTAGCACTTTCGAGACTTACTACCGGGATGCCTGCATATTTGATGAACTGTTTTATGTACAGTTCACTATAATCGTCTTCCCGGTTTTTTAAAGAAGGAAAGGTTCTTATAGCAAGAACATCGAAATACTTACCGAAAATAGGAGCAGCATCTTTAACATGCTCAACCGTACTTCCGCTCATAATGGCTTCTTCTTCAAACTCAAGCGCCCAGCCTTCACTGCCAACATTGAACACGATGGCGTCCATTCCGAGATTTTGTGCAGCTATCTGTGTGCTTAACCTTGTGCGCATACTGGGATTCAGAAAAAGGCAACCGATACGCTTGCCTGCACCCAATGTTTTATCCTTAAAAGGATCAGCTTTATATACCAGTGCTTTTTTCACGAGCCCATCAATGTCAGCGGCGTCATGGGCAGAAATAAAATTTTTCATGTGCACGTATTTATTCTTCCCGGCCACATGGAATTTCGCATAAAATAAAAATTTTATTATGCTTCATTTCACGCTTGGTCTAGAGAAGTGGAGGTGGGGATGAGTTTTTGTATTTCTTCTTTTAATGAATCAATGAATTGTTCTGCATCTCTTTTTTTCAGGGCCAGGGACGGGAGCAAACGGATAACGTTGGGTTTGGCTTCACCTGTAAATATCTGCTGGTTCCACAACAGATTTTTCTTCAGGTCTTTTAATTCTTCAGGCACATCAAAACCGATCATCAATCCGCGACCTCTTACATTCTCAATTTCGGGGATATTGTTCAGTTCATCTCTTAGATATTTTCCTATCATTACTGCATTGCCCATCAGTTTCTCCTCTTCAATTATTTCGAGCACAGCCAATGCTGCTGCACAAGCGAGATGATTGCCACCGAAAGTAGTACCCAACTGAAAATGCTTGGGTTTAATATGTGGAGCGATAATAATGCCTGCTACGGGGAAGCCATTGCCCATGCCTTTAGCCATAGTATAAATATCTGCATTCACACCGGCAAAATCATGACTGAAGAATTTGCCGCTTCTGCCATAACCACATTGCACGCTGTCGGCGATATACACTGTACCATATTCATCGCAAAGGCTGCGGATCTTTTTCAGGAAACTTTCATCAGCCACATTGATACCACCAACACCCTGGATGCCTTCCACGATCACAGAAGATATTTCTTTTCCGTTTTTACGGAAACAATCTGTCAGCGCTGCACTGTCATTGAACGGAAGAAAGATCACATTTTCCGTTTCATTAACAGGAGCGACAAAGTTTTTATTATCTGTTACAGACACGGCCAGTGAAGTGCGGCCATGAAATGATTTACTGAAAGCGATCACTTTTTTCCGGCCATTGTGGAAAGAAGCCAGTTTTAAAGCATTCTCATTGGCTTCAGCGCCGCTATTGCAAAGAAATAACTGGTAATCTGGTTTGCCAGACACTTTGCCCAGCTTCTCTGCCAATTGTTGCTGCAGCGGGATCCTGATGGAATTGGAATAAAAAGCCAGTTTTTCCAACTGATCTTCAATACGGCTCACCCAATGAGGATGTGTGTGACCTATGCTGATCACGGCATGGCCGCCGTACAGATCAAGGTATTGTTCACCCTTATCGTCCCATACATAGGACCCTTTTGCTTTTACGATAGTGATATCGTTGATCGGATATACATCAAACAGGTTCATAACAGATAACTTAGAAGTAATTAGCTTTTAATTTTAATCCCATGGTTTCTTCAATACCAAAAACCAGGTTCATATTTTGAACGGCCTGACCGCTGGCGCCTTTCAGCAGATTATCTACTGCAGAATGCACGACCAGTTTACTGCCTGCTTTTTCCAGTTGTATCACGGCTTTGTTGGTATTCACCACTTGCTTCAGGAAGATGGGGGCCTTGCTGATATGCGTAAATGGTTGCCCTTTATAAAAATCAGTGAAGAGCGTATAAAGTTCTTCCAGGCTAAGATCACAGGAAAGGGTGGAACTTACAAAAATGCCCCTGGTGAAATCTCCTCTCCAGGGAACAAAATTCAGATCAATTACACCGCCGGGTTGCAATTGTAAAAGAGATTCGCCGATCTCACCGAGATGCTGGTGGCTGAGGGTTTTATAAGCCTGTATGTTGTTGGCTCTCCAGCTGAAGTGTGAAGTAGGTGATAAAGCTTGTCCTGCGCCGGTTGATCCTGTGATGCCGGTGGCATACACTTCTTTCAGCAAGCCTGCTTTTGCCAAAGGCAAAAGACCTAATTGTATACCGGTAGCAAAGCAACCAGGGTTGGCAATAGCCGTTGCTGATTGGATAGCTTTCTTATTGAGCTCAGGCAAGCCATATATAAACTGGCGGTCTCCGATACCTGAATGAGATTTCAACCTGAAATCATTGGCAAGGTCAATGATCTTTACATGGGCAGGGATGGTATTTTCCGTCAGGAATTTTTTTGATTCGCCATGCCCGAGGCAGAGAAACAACACATCAATATCCGTATTCAGCTCACCAGTGAAAAGCAGGTCAGTTTCACCCAGCAGGTCCTGGTGCACCTTGTGCACTGGCTGGCCTGCATTGCTGCGGCTATGAATAAAAGAAACAATGGTACCCGGATGGTGGATCAATAAACGGATCAATTCACCACCCGTGTAGCCTGCTCCTCCAATGATCCCTGCTTTGATTTTTGTAGCCATTATAATTCAAAAGTCAAAATTCAAAAGTCAAAATTCAAAAAGCGCCCCACTATTCTATAATGGCCTTTTTTATTTTTTACTTTTGAGTTTTTAATTTATTTGTTTTCGTTATCTGTCTTTACCAGATGATACATCATTGTCTGGTTGCCGAATATCCGGCTGAAACCTCTTACATCTTCACCGGTAAAGCCGGTATTCATTTCGCCATACTTGCCGAACTTACTGTTCATCAGATCATAGCGGCTTTCGATGCCGATGATCTGGAAGCGGTATGGTTGTAATTGCACAAACACGTCGCCGGTCACATTGCGCTGGCTGGTTTCAAGATACGCTTCAATATCCCGCATCACGGGATCGAGTATCTGGCCTTCATGGAGCCAATTGCCGTAAAATTGTGCCAACTGGTCTTTCCAGTTCAATTGCCATTTGGTGAGCACATGTTTTTCCAGTGCATGGTGTGCTTTCAGGATCACCATGGGAGCGGCTGCTTCAAAACCAACACGGCCTTTGATGCCGATAATGGTATCGCCCACGTGGATATCGCGGCCAAGCCCATAAGCCCCTGCAATGGACTGTAAATATTGTATCGCTTCAGAAGGGTGGCTGAATGACTGGTCATTTACTTTTTTCAGCTCACCTTTTTCAAAGCTAAGCTTTACTTCTTCACTGCCGGTCTTTGTAACCTGGGTAGGCCAGGCTTCTTCGGGAAGGATGCCTTTGGAAGAAAGTGTTTCCTTGCCGCCTACGCTGGTGCCCCACAAGCCTTTGTTGATGGAGTAAGCAGCTTTGCTGAAATTCATTTCCACACCTTTTTTCTTCAGGTATTCAATTTCTGCTTCACGGCTCAGTTTAAGGTCACGGATGGGAGTGATGATCTCCACGCCGGGAATCATGATATGGAAGATCATATCGAACCGTACCTGGTCGTTGCCGGCGCCAGTGCTGCCATGAGCTACGGCATCTGCATTCAGTTCGCGGGCATGATCGGCAATATGAAGGGCCTGGCTTAAACGTTCTGCAGAAACACTTAAAGGATAAGTATTATTCTTTAAAACGTTGCCATATATAAGGAATTTGATGATGCTGTCGTAATAGCTTTTAATGGCATTGACGGTTTTGTGTGATTTTACGCCAAGGGAGTAAGCATGTGCTTCGATCTGCTGAAGCTCTTCGGCTGTGAAGCCGCCTGTGTCTACAATAATGCTATGGACTTCGTAACCCTGGTCTTCGCTCAGATATTTCACACAGAAGGAAGTGTCTAATCCGCCGCTAAAGCCCAAAACAACTTTTTTTGACATGGTAAACCGTTGTTGGTTTTATAGATGAAATAAATAATGC
>DATAJQ010000065.1:0-36069 GCA_036262095.1 Chitinophagaceae bacterium
AAACGGAATTGGATAATTTGCAAAAAAGGGCATAAAAATACCCCTAAAGTGGTATCAGACAAATTCGGAAATCTCGTTTTTGCTCGTTATTTTTGGATTCGAATTGAGTTTATCAAATTGTACATGTCCGGTTTTAAACGGACTGTATTTTAAAATAGCTACTAATCAGAGCCTTAACCTAAGTCCCCGTATGTCTATACGGGGGCTTTTATTTTGCCCTTATTATTTGCAATTTTTACACACCCCTTCCACTACCACTTCAATATGTTGTTGTGAATAGCCTGCCGGAAGTTTTATATTGGGAGTAACCACATCATCCAGGCAGAAAGTGTTTTTGCAGGAGCTGCATACAAAATGTACATGATGATCGTGATGATGGCCGGAAGCACAATCGTCCTTGCACAATGCATAACGGATAGAATTATCCGCTGTGGGAATAGTATGGATGATGCCTTTTTCTACAAAGGTTTGTAAGGTGCGGTAAACAGTAACGCGATCAAACTTTTCACCTGCCTTCTTCTCAATATCACCATGTGCCAGCGCACCGGGCTGCTCAAGGAACAAGTGAAGTATCTTTTCCCTGCTGGCTGTTACGCTCAACTGGTTTTTCTTCAATATTTCTTTGATATCGTTAGTCATAATCATTTATTCACTCAGCATTTTCTCAATATCTTTCTCCAGGTTGCGGACCTCACTTTCTTTTAATCCATCGTATATTTTTTTCACTTCACCTTTACGGTTAACGAGGGCCCAGAACTGGGTATGCAGGAAATCATCCTCAATATTTTTCAGGTTATTGGCAGGGTCATCAATTGTATAACTGATCCTTGCCATCGTATATAAGCTGTCTTTCCTGCCGGTCAAAAAGATCCACTGTTTGGTATCCACGCCCATTGAATCAGCATAGTGCTTCAGCTGGCGGGCAGAATCTGTTTCAGGATCGCAGGTATGGGAAAGGATCAGGAAATCTTTCCTGCCCTTGAATTTCTCATATACTTTCCGCATGTTATTGTTCATCGTAGGGCAGATGCCGGGACAGGTGGTAAAAAAATACTCTGCCACATACACCTTTCCCGCCACGTCTTTATCCGTCACCTGTTGGCCGTCCTGGTTGGTAAAAGCAAAAGGCTGCACCATCGAGATAGTATCATTGCGGACAAGCCATTTCTTTACTACCAGATAGAAGCCCAGCACTAATACCACAAAAAAACCCGTGTAGATGATCCATTTTTTTGACATACTGCCTGTTTTGTGCCGCAAAGTTACCCCAAGACGGCGATTTTGCCAGAAATGAACTAAATTTTGCAACATTGTTGCTTTTCCTGCTTATATTTGCGGTCCTTTACTTATGCAAGGAAAACTCCGAAAAATCAATTGGGACGCCCTGGGGATCACCGCTTCTGTAGCCTGTGCCATTCATTGTGCCGTGCTGCCGCTATTCCTTTCTTCGTTGCCGCTGTTTGGGATCAACATCATCCACAATTTGGTATTTGAAGCCGGAATGGTGCTGCTGGCCTTCTGCATCGGCGTTTATTCCCTTTATCATGGCTATCGCAGACACCATCATAACAAATGGCCGATAGCCTTGTTCACTATCGGCATTCTGCTACTGGTTTTCAAACTCTTCTTTGTTCATTACGACACCTGGTTACTGATACCCGCTGTAATATTGATCGTCAGCGCACATTTTATGAACTACAAACAATGCCGTGTACACAACCATGCACACGTTGATGACTGTAATCATTAAATAACTACGAATAGCAACAATCCTTCCCCTCTTCCCGCCTTACCGGTAAGTTTTTACCGGTAAGGCGGGAAGAGGTCGGTCAAGACAGATTTTGCTTAACTTCAATGATCTTATTTTTACCAGTATGAAATATCTTTTACTTACCGGTTTTTTATTCGTTTCACTTATTGGAATCTCCCAAGACAAGGATAAAGCCACTATACTTCGTATACTCGACGAGCAAACCCAAGCCTGGAACCGTGGTGATCTTGAAAACTTCATGAAAGGCTATTGGAAAAATGATTCGCTTTGTTTTATCGGTAAAAGCGGGGTCACTTATGGATGGAACAATACTCTCGATAATTATAAACGTGGTTATCCCGACACGGCCGCAATGGGAAAATTGCATTTTGATATCCTCTCTGTGAAGCGTCTTTCACCGGAATATTACCATATCATTGGTAAATGGCATTTGCAGAGAAGTGCCGGAGACCTTTCGGGTCATTACACGCTCGTGTTCCGGAAAATAAAAGGAGAATGGGTGATCATTTCAGATCATAGCAGTTAGCCGTTTTAATTGAAATACAAAGTTGTTATGGTACCAGCAAGCTTTTAAATGTTGTTGAATCCCCACTAAAAACATTGAAATCAACTTTGGATGTGATCCCATTCACATTTCCCTGGTCGTTATGTTGCCAGAAAGACCAGCTTCGTCCAATCCTTGGCTGCTCCTGCTGGTAATAATGTGCTACCCAAAGAGGGTAATCATCAAAATCGCTGCCCAGGTTCTGTTTGTAAAAATCAACATTGGTATAGATCACCGGCGTAACACCATAGTAAGCTTCCACGGTTTGCAGCCATTTCTTCACTTCCCTTTGCAGTTGTGCTTTGGAAACGCCAAACCGCTGTTCCACATCAAGCACAGGAGGAAGATCGCCTCTTTTTAATTCCACTCTTTTGATAAAATTTTCTGCCTGCATTTTTCCATCCTTGCTGGCGATAAAAAAATGATAGGCTCCCCGTATCACTTCATTGCTTTTTGCCTTTTTCCAGTTGCGCTGGAATTGAGGATCCATATTGCCGATGCCTTCTGTGGCTTTAATAAATGCAAAACCGAGTTGCACTTTGCCCACTTTCATCTTCTTTACTTCTTCCCAGGCAATAATATTCTGATAACGTGATACATCAATACCGTGGATACCGTAGTTGTTGGGAATAGTGATCCCAAATTCAGGATAGCGGGTAAATTTTACCTGGCGATACATCAGCCATTTGTACATGAGCCATACTGCCACTGACAGAAACACAAGAATTGAACCCAGGAAAATTATACGGAGAAGCTGTTTTTTTCGGCGGGGGGGCATTCGGGAGACTTCGCTTTGTTCTAGGCAACAAATATAAGCAGTATCCGGGAGCTGCCGGCAACTCCCATCAATTACGTATATGCCTTACTAAAAAACTTCCGTTAAAACTTTCTGAAGCACCAAGCAACTGCTCAATTGCCGGCAGTTTGGTAATGTTCACCAAACCACGGTACCCCGCATAATCGCGGGCAGAGCTGTAAGGAAAATCAGGAGCCAGGTCAACAAACCTTTCCCGCACAGGATTTTCATGGATATATTCATAATATTCCACCAGGCGTGCAGGCTGGTCCATTTCAATTATGCTGCGGCTGCTCCGGTTTTGCCAGATATTGTATTGACGTAGTGAATTGGGAGATGCTTCAATGCTTTGAAAACGCTTCAGCAACCATTCCCGCCTTGTTTCGGGTTCGGTTTCGATAGCTGCAAGAATCTTTTGCGTAGTAAATATCTTGTATTGCTGCTCTATTTCGTCCATTGAATATCCTGCTTGCGGCTGTACCAACAGGTGAAGATGGTTGGTCATAAGGCACCAGGAATAAACGATCAACCCTTTGCTTTCTATGAAATGGTTCAGGGTATGAACGATCACCTGCTTATACACGGGGCGGATGAAAATATCCACGCCGTCGACTGTTTCCAGCGTAATAAAATAGCTGGATTGTTTTGCCGGTTGATATCTTTCATCGTTCCACATAAAATTGTTTTATAAAAGGCTCATGCAACAAACCTTGATCTGCTATTGGCAAATGCTGTTCCAAACAATTAAAATGTGCATAACAATACCGTTTAGCCCTTGGTTTTCCCTCATATGTGTGATACAAATACCCCTTTACAGCTGGGCTTAAGGCAATCAGAAGGCTTAAAAGGTCATTTTGGCGACAAAAAAGCTTTTTCTGTTGACAAACGGCTTTCCCGGCTTACGATCTCTCCTTGTCTCCTTCTTAGGGTTGTTTGGAGAAGCTATGCTTTGTTTTATCTAAAAGCTGTTTTCACTCCTGAAAAGCCAGGTAGTTTCAGGATGAAATTATAACAACAACCATTAAACATTAAACCATGAAAAAGATAATCAAAACAGGCTTATTCATAGCTGCGCTCTTGCTGGCTTATTTTATTGCTCCGGCACAGGAAAGCCCCATTCCCAAATGGGTTTCCGAAAAAGGATACTGGGTGGTTGAAGGAAATGTGCATACCCCACTCAACAACATTATCCGGTTTTATAACAATGATGATGTGCTGATATATACAGAAAATCTGAAAGGAGTGAAGCTGAATACGAACAAACGCAAGGTGAAAATGAAATTGAAACAAGCACTGGAAACAGCCATTATTGCCTGGGAAAACAAGAAAGAAAAAATGGAAGAATCGGCACTGGTAAAAAACAGCTTATAAAGAGACCTCGTGATTGTGGTATCCGCCGAAGCTTCAGCGAGGCGGGAGCCCTCGTTAACTTCAGCAACTTTCGATGGGCAAAGCTATGGCTCCTGTTGAGGCGCTTCAGCGGTCAGGGCCCTGTTTCTGCGAAAACGGAACAGGGCCTTTCTATTAAAACCGTTTGTCGCCGGAAAAGCCCCGTACAGCGATAATAGCCATATTCTCCATGCCAGGACCGGATAGGGTCGTAAATTTATTTCAGACTATGGGCCGTTATCCTTTCATATTTTCAGACGAACCGAAATACCGGATCCGCCGTCACCTGATCTTCTGGATCGTTTGGTGGCTGTTCCTGGCATTTTTGTATTCATTCCTGATAATTAATCAGGAAGACTATGGGGAAAGATTGCTGGTAGCCATGGTTGATTCGATGATATTCCTGACTGCGCATATTTTTCTGTCTTATTCCCTCATGTATTTCGTTATTCCGAAGTACGTGTTGAAAGAAAAGTATATAGTTGCATTTGCCTGGGTGATCGCTCTTTTTATTGTTACTGCCGGTTTTTCCACCTTTCTTTCGATCATCGTTCTACCTCCTGTACATAAGTTCTTATTCATGGCCGAATACAGGCACGCAGGAGGAGTTGTGCCTACTACTGTTTCCATTCATTACTCTTTTATGGCCGGCTTGCGCGGTGGCATCACCATCGGGGGATTGGCAGCAGCCATCAAACTGATGAAATCTCTTTACCTTAAAGAGCAACGCAATATGCAGTTGAAGAAAGAGAATGCTGAAAGCCAGTTGCAGCTATTGAAAGCACAGGTCCATCCACATTTTCTTTTTAATACACTCAACAATATTTACTCTTTTACACAGAACACCTCTCCGCAGGCATCCAAGCTGGTGACCGGCTTATCAGACCTGCTCCGCTTTATCCTGTATGAATGCAATCAGCCCCTGGTACCACTATCCAAAGAATTAAAAATGATCCGCGATTATATAGAGCTGGAAAAAGTTCGCTATGGCAATGAGCTGGAGTTGCATCTCGATCTGCCTACGGAAACCAATGACCTTTGCATTGCACCGCTTCTCTTATTGCCATTGATAGAAAACTGTTTTAAACATGGCACCAGCCAGATATTGGAGCAACCCTGGGTAAGCCTGCATATTGATGTGCAAGACCGGCAAATGCAAATGAAACTGCTGAATGGAAAATCAGCCCAGCCAACAAAGTCTGAAAACGGTTCGGGTATTGGCATTTACAACGTGGAAAAAAGGCTGGAACTTCTGTATGCGGGAAAACACGAGATGACGATCACAGATGAAGAAGACATATTTATCGTAAACCTTAAAATAGAACTGGAGCGGGCAAGCCTGCCTGTTTTAAAAACAAATCTTTTATCGCTGACACATGCATGAGCCAACCACCATACGTTGCCTGATTGTGGATGACGAACCACCTGCAAGAGAGATCCTCCGTCGCTATATTGAGCAGGTGCCGGGGCTGCTGCTAACCGCGGAATGCGGTAATGCCCTGCAGGCATTTGCCCTGTTGCAACAACAGCCGGTTGACCTCATCTTCCTGGATATACGGATGCCACAGCTAAACGGAAATGATTTTTTGAAAACACTGAAGCATCCTCCCAAAGTGATCTTCACAACCGCTTTTGCTGAATATGCATTGGAAGGATATGAACTGGATATAGTGGACTACATGCTTAAGCCGGTACAATTTGACCGGTTCCTGAAGGCTGTGAACAAAGCTTATCAACTTACGCAGGTGAAGATTGAACAGCCTCTACCTGAAGAAAAGAAAAACGAATCCTTTGTTTATTTCCGTGCCGAGAGAAAAATGATCAAAGTAATGTTGCGCGATATACTTTTCATTGAAAGCATGAAGGATTATATAAAAGTGATCACCACCACCAGCACTATCATCACCAAACAATCCATCAGCTCAGTAGAAGCCATGTTGCCGGAGCGGGAATTTATACGGGTACACCGTTCCTATATTGCATCCATTGCCCATATCAAATCCTTCACTTCAGAGATCATTGAAATTGGAAAAAAGGAGATTCCTATCGGCAAACTGTTCCGGAACGAAGTAATGAAAACACTGGGTTAATTAATCCGCAAACTGTTGAAGAATACGTTGAAGGTCCTCTTTATTGCCCAATACCTTTCTGAATGGATCATAAAAAGCATCAGTGATAGCAATATAGCGGGTTGCCTGCTTGGCTTCCGACCATCCGGCTTTAATGGAAGCAAGAACAGTTGGGTTTTGCACATGAAGCGTTGTAAAGGCATCCTGTACCTGGCGTAATTTTTTCCCGCTCAGTTTTTTGTTGAACAATACAGGTCCAAGCGGTATTTCAGGAGAGCTCCAAACCAATCGCAGTTTTGTGGCATTGGAAGAGTCTTTTGCCAGGCTGCGATCATATTCTGTTAAACCCATAGTGGCCAGGTCGGCTTTACCAGTTAAGATGGCGTCAACGGCTGTAGCATGGGTGCCGGCATAGCTCACTGTAGCAAAGGAGGTTTCGGCGTCGGGAATTCCGGCATAGCTCAGCGCGAGACGGGGCACCAGGTTGCCCGAAGTAGAGCCTTTCGCCACCAGGGCTAATCTTGTTTTGCCGGCTGCTGCTTTAATATCTTCTAAAGTATGAATAGGAGAAGATGCCGAGACCAGGAAAGCCGTTTTATAGTTGTCTTTGGCTGTTTCACTTACTTCGAGGGCCAGCAGTGGACGCATTGGGTAAGATTTACCGGAAGCCTGCAGCAGGAAATAGCCAAAAGTGTTGATCAGTGCGATATCCGCCTCATCCTTCCGGATCCCTTCAATAAACGCATGAACAGTAGGGTAGCTTTTTACTACAGCATCCAAACCATATTTTGATTTCAGCTCATCCGCAAATGGCTGGATATTGGCAATCCGGTTATTATCTGCATACTGATACGTGGCGATACGGAGAGGCTGGGCTGTAGCAGATATAAAGAAAAATATAAAGGCAATAGACAGCAGTTTATTCATACCGGCAAATTAAAGAATAAGACAGGCATGAAAGGAAGAATTGTAATGAATTGAGTTAAACGATAGCTAAATTGTTGAGTTCTTTGTTATTTTATGGCATGTCATTATTTTCTCCCGGCAGGAAAACCGGCGCTCTTCTCAGCATCATACTCATTGTAACCATCTGGGGAAGTGCCTCAGCAGTTACCAAGCTGGCCGTAGAAAGCATCCCGCCTTATGTATTTGCGTTATTGCGTAATGTTGTAGCCGCAGTATGCCTGTTGCTTTATTATTTTATCAGGAAGAAAAACAGGCCTCCTGCCCCGCTGCTGCCCTGGAAAAAGGTAGTCATGATGGGATTGACGGGCATTACATTCTTTTATTTGTTTTTTAACCTCTCTCTCTATTACACTACCGCGGCGGCAGGCGCGTTGATCCAGGGATTTATTCCGGTAGCGATCATCCTGCTGTCGATCTTCTTTTTAAAAGAACGATTAGGGCAAATACAGATAGCCGGCATTCTTCTTTCAGTGTCCGGCGTCATCATGATTGGGTTTGTCGGTTCTTTCACAGGAGCAAGAAATGCCATTCTGGGAAATACCCTGATGATCTTTGCCGTTCTCTGTTGGGGGTTTTATACCATTATTTCAAAAAGCCTGCAGCAATATGATGCAGTGCAATTAACAGCCATGAGCACAAGTATTGGAACAATTGGGTTAATTCCCGCGGCAGCGTTCCAATTGTGGCAGCAACCTCAATGGCCCACTATATCCCTGAGTGGGTGGCTTTCCATTCTTTATCTCGGTATTTTTTCTTCAGCGATCTGTTATATTCTGTACAATAAAGTGTTGAAGGTGTTATCCGGTGTGCAGGTAGGTAACTTTATGAACTTTGACCCGGTAGTAGGTGCGCTGATCGCTATTATTTTTCTTGGAGAAAATGTTACTGTCTGGCAAATAGCGGGAGGAGTACTGGTGCTCACAGGAGTTATCCTGACAAGCCGACGTACATAAAAGAACATCGTGGATCCTGATAAGTAAAAAGGCCATGAACTAATGCTCATGGCCTTTTTACTTTTTATCAATATTCTCAGTCCTATGCTAAAACAGCGATCAGCCCTTTAATAATCGCACCGGTCTTTACCGCTTCAAATACCTTTGACTCACTGCTTCCATGTTGCAATACAGATTGCTCATGGGAAGACACACACATTTCACAGCCATTCACTGCAGAAATCACCAGGCTCACCAGTTCAAAGAATTCTTTGCCGGTTACCGGGTTCATCATAATCGTCATTTTGATACCTGCAGGCTGGTTATTATAAAAATCCTTCTGCATGAAATGACGGAAACGATAGAAAACATTGTTGGTGTTCATCAATGCCGTGCAGGCAATGATCTCTGCGATCTCTGCATCTGTTGCTCCGGCTTCTTTCGCCAGGCTCGTAAAGCTGTCCTGCAGGAGGGTGGACTTTTCATTTACCGCCACAGCCAGTGCGATCAGCAAGGCCTCCTTACGGTTAAGATATTGCGTATTGTTCAATGCATTACCTACATTGATCTTCAGGTCTTTTATAAAGCGTGATTCCGCCTGTATCAAAGCCTGTACATTGGCAGAAGGGATATAATCACCGATCTGTAGATCATTCAGCAGGTTATTGAACGTTTCGTTTTGTATTGCTAATGTTTCGCTCATGGTAGAAATTTAAACAGGTAGGTTCATTAGTTCAGGTTCAACTGGGCAGTCAGTGTTTCTTCACCTTTTTTCCAGTTGCAGGGGCAAAGCTCATCTGTTTGCAATGCATCCAGTACGCGGATCACTTCCTGTACATTACGGCCAACGCTCAGGTCGTTGATATTAACCCAGCGAACGATGCCTTGAGGATCGATGATATAAGTAGCACGGTAAGCGATCTTCTCTTCGTTGTCGAGGATACCAAGCTCTTCAGCAAGTGATTTGGAAGTATCAGCCAGCATGGGGAATTTCAGGTCGCGGAGATCAGCATGGTCTCTTCTCCAGGCAGCGTGTACAAATTCTGAATCGGTAGAAGCGCCGATCAATACAGCATCACGGTCAGAAAACTCACCGGCTTTTTTGTTGAATTCAGCAATTTCGGTGGGGCAAACAAAAGTGAAGTCTTTGGGCCACCAGAACATTACTGTCCATTTACCGTCTTTAGAAGCAAACTCATTGGTCAGTTCAATAAACTCTTTGCCTTTTTCGATAGAAACTACTGCTTTCTTTTTGAATGAAGGAAATTGGCTTCCTACAGATAATACTCTGTTGCTCATAATTAATGATGATTGTTGTAATAAATAAAATATGTTAGAGGCAAAGCGGTAACAGAAAGTGTTACTTCGTTAGATGGTGCAAATGTACATTACCGGGGTATAGAATTTGATAATGATATTCTATATAAGATAGAGAATGTCTATTTCTATTCCAGGATCCGCAGCTTTGCATAATTCAGCATGATCTTTTTTTCTCCATTATGCTCAAACTTCACTGTTGCAATAGGGTTATGCGCCGCTCCTTCCATTTTGATCACTTCACCAAATCCAAATTTCTGATGCTCCACTTTCTGCCCCACCTGCAAGCCTGAAGTATCACTCGCTACAAAATCACCTGAAGGTTTATGCTCTACTACTTTGGGATAAGGGTTCTGGGGTTTCAAATAAGAAGGCGTTTCTTCTTTTTTACCAGGAGGCGGGCCGTATCTTTTCTCTGCCTGACCGGCTGCTCCCCAGTTATTGCCGCTCATGCGCTGATAAGCCGTGAGCCCGGAAGACGTTGAGCCAAAGCCTGATTGATTACGGCTACCTCCACCGGCAAAGCTCCGGTCGAGATACTGCTCCGGCAATTCATCAATAAAACGGCTGGGTTCATTCTGTACCAGTGAGCCAAACTTATAACGCGTATTGGCATAAGAGATCCAAAGGCGTTGTTTGGCCCTTGTGATCACTACATAGAACAGTCTTCTTTCTTCTTCCAGCTCTTCCCGTGTGTTAATGCTCATAGCATTCGGGAAAAGCATTTCTTCCAGGCCGGCCGCAAACACGCAACTGAATTCAAGACCTTTGGCCGCGTGAATGGTCATTAATTTCACCGTATCTGAATCCGGATCCTTGTTATCTGAATCAGTAAGCAATGTGATCTGCTGCAGGTAAGAGCCAAGCGATTTATCTACCACTTCTCCTTCTTCATTATCCGGGCTTTCTGTCCATTCCTTGATACTGTTAAGCAACTCCTGTATGTTTTCATACCGTTGCACACCTTCCGTGCTTTTATCATTGAACAGCTCCTTTACAATATTCGTTTGCTTGCCTACATGAAAAGCCACTTCATAAGCATTCTGCTTTTGCAGCATACTGGCAAAGCTTTTGATCATGGTCACAAATTCTTCGATCGCCTGGAGTGTGCCGGCCCTGAAACCGTAAGTGGTTGCATTTTCCAATACTTCCCACATGGGAATATTGTTCTCGTTGGCCAGCAAAATAGCTTTATCAACGGTTGTTTTACCGATACCGCGTGCAGGATAGTTAATGATCCGCTTCAACGATTCTTCATCACGGGTATTCACCAGCAGGCGGAGATAAGCCACCAGGTCTTTGATCTCCTTACGCTGATAAAAGCTCATGCCGCCATAAATGGTATAGGGAATTCCCATCCGGCGAAGGCTTTCCTCAAAAGCCCGGCTTTGTGCATTGGTGCGGTAGAGAATCGCAAATTCTTTATTGCTGTAATGGTTCCGGAGTTTTTGTTCCTGGATGGTATCAGCTACAAATTTCCCTTCATCGTTATCGCTTGCGGTGCGCACCAGCCTGATCTTTTCTCCGGTAGCATTTTCCGTGAACAATGTTTTCTCGATCTGGCCTTTATTGTTGCTGATCACTTCATTCGCTACTTTCAGGATGTTTTGCGTGCTCCGGTAGTTCTGTTCCAGCTTCACCACTTTCACATCATCATAATCTTTCTGAAATTGGAGGATGTTCTGGATAGTAGCGCCGCGGAATGAATAAATACTCTGTGCATCATCGCCCACCACGCACACATTTTCGTGCATAGCGCCAAGCAGTTTGATCACTTCGTACTGTGCAGGGTTGGTATCCTGGTACTCATCGATCAGAATGTATTTGAACTTGTGCTGGTATTTGCTGAGGCTTTCAGGAAAATTCTTCAGCAGTTCATAAAACTTCAATAACAGATCATCGAAATCCATGGCGCCGTTCTTGAAGCAGCGTTTTACATACGCGTCATAGATCTGGCCGATGGCAGGGCGATTGCTCCGCATATCTTCCTGTTGCAAATAGTAATCGTTGGCATATTCAACGGGGCCGACCAGTGCATTTTTTGCAGACGAGATGCGATTATAGATCGTATTGGGCTTATAATGTTTGTCGTCGAGGTTCAATTCATTGATCACCGTTTTCACTACGTTCTTTGCATCGTCTGTATCGTAAATGGTAAAATTGCTGGGGTAGCCAAGGCGCTGCGCTTCGGAACGGAGTATACGTGCAAAAACACTGTGGAAGGTGCCTATGTATAAATTGCGGGCTTCGTTGTTGCCTAATATTTTTTCTACCCGCTCTTTCATTTCTTTTGCCGCTTTGTTGGTAAAAGTAAGAGCGAGTATATTGAATGAGTCCACACCACTTGCCATGAGGTGGGCGATGCGCGTAGTTAATACTTTGGTTTTACCGCTGCCAGCACCGGCAACGATCATGATGGGGCCGTTGATATGGAGCACTGCTTCTTTCTGCCGCTCGTTCAATCCTTTGATATAGTCCTGCATGGGTGCAATTTACACCATTAGTTCCTCCTTTTGCTGGCCAAATATTTTTCATGTATAACCTGGCTCATCGGTTTATCATATACTTTACTTTCTACCCATGAAACAATATCTAAGTAAGCAAAGGCCCTGGTCTCAAAGCGATTTTTTTCGAGGTGTTTGATCTTTTGCAGGAAGGTTTCCAGTTCCGGTTTTAATTTTTTGGCGGGAATATGATGAAAGGAGTGGCGAAGGAATTTGAACATTTCTTCTTCCACCACGGTCAGGTTTTCCATCTTGGCCATGAAGCGGTATACCGACTTGGTTAGCGATTCCATTATTTCATAGTTGCCCAATTCATAATGTGCCAGTAGGTGCTGCAACCGTGCATAGCATTGAAGGTCGGTACGCAATTCACTGCTGTTGTGCATGATCTTTTGCAGGTAATCGATGCAGGTGCTGTAGTCTCCGCTGCCAAAATAGAGTGTGGCAATCTTATAATTCATGACCATGATGCGATGCTGGTCGAGGAATAATGCATATTCTTCCAGCTTTGCTTCAATTTCCGGTACAATTTTCAACCCTTCCTTGAATGTACCGTGCATAAAATGCTGATTGATCTTTGCTGTGCTGATGTACACAAAAGCCTGGATCCGGAAATTGTCGTGTTCCTGCACGCGTGATGTTTGCGCGAAATGTTCGAATTTTTTCAGCACCGCTGCAAACTCTTTATAATTACGCAGGTCAAAATGCGAATTCAATAAGTAATGCAGGCCTTTGATATAGTGGCTTGTTTCAACCCTTATCATCAATGGATTGGATTCAAAAAGATCCACCCATTTCTGCGCATAACGGTAATACTGTAAAAAATCCTGGCGTATAAATGCATACCAGCAATAGCTCTGGTACAGGTAAAGCCTTTCATAGAAACCGGTAAGTTCATGCGTATCCGGTGGAAGGTTTTGCTGCATGAATTTCTTAACCCCGGCTTCATCTTTTTCATTCCTAGCATGACCATGCAGGGTAAACCAACTGAATAATTGAAGGGAAAGATTGCTTACCCTTGAAACGATATCAATATGACGGCTGATCGCATTCGCTTCTTCGGCCAGGATATTTGCCCGGTTTTGCACCGTGTGGGTTATATGAAGATTTTCTATTCTTTTCTCCAGGGCAATAACCTGGGCTAAAAAATAGAATTTCTGATGGGTTTTCGCTGTTTCCTTCGCACGATCGAGAATTTTCAAACTCTGCAAAAAGAGCCCTTTTTTATAGAGTATATGAGCATAGTCAAATTGCTCATTTAGTTGAAGATCAATGCTATCGGCGCTTTTTAAAAGGCGAAGGCTGGCCAGGATCTGTTTGTACAGGTGGGTTTTGAGATTATAGAGCTGTCTTTTTTCAGTACCCGGGAGTTTTTTCAGTAATGATTTTTCATCATATATGTCCTGTTTGTCCAATACATCAAACAGCCGCACAATCTTAAGCTCTTCTTTCCCTGAACTACGGGTGATATAGAGCTTAAAATGTCGTTTTTCTGCCTTTTCCAGCGATTTTATTAATTGAAATAATATGTCATGTGTACGGTTGGACATCGTGCAGAAATTTTCATGGAATCGGCTACCAGTAAGGGTTTTGCTGTTTTTGGAACGGGTTTGACATGCTCAAAACAGGCTTAACTTGTTTTGAATGCCAGCTCAGGCAAAGCTACATTTGTGTTGTGATAGTTCATACGGCAGGCAATCGTTAAAATAGGCAAGTCGTCAGAGGTCAAAGTGAAGCAAACCTGCAAAAAGCTATCCCCCGGTAAAACGGGATCAAAGTTTACTTCGAAGATTTTTCATATGGCAAGCAATCGTTAGAGGTCAGTCCGTTTCTACGGAAGGGCCTTTTTTATTTAGAAGGCGTGCTAAATTAGGTCGCACAATTGTAATCTGCAAAAAAATATGAAAAATCTTTTACAGCCTTAGCCCGCAAATTTCCCTTTCTTCTCCCTGATCCGCTTTTTTAGCGGTGATCTAAACGCAAAAAAGCTTCCAAAACGCTGAAAATCATCTAAGATTAACCGCTTTTTCCTTTTCAATTTTGAATTCTGGTTGAAAACCTCCTGCTATCAATTGACAGGAAAAAGGAGATTATTAATTTCACCCTCCAAACCCTTTCTACCATGGCAATCCGCATTTTTATTACAGGCGGCACTTTTGATAAAGAGTACAACGAACTGAATGGCCAGCTTTTTTTTAAGGACACACACATGTCTGACCTGCTGGAAATGGGACGCAACCAGGTGGAAGTGGAGATCCGCACACTGATGATGATCGATAGTCTTGAAATGACTGACGAAGACCGTGAACTGATCGCTCACCAATGCAATCAATGTGAAGAATCGCAGATCGTGATCACACATGGTACAGACACCATGAGCCTTACCGCTAAATGGCTGGCAGAAAACGTAAAGAACAAGACGATTGTACTGACGGGCGCCATGATCCCCATTAAGTTCGGTAGCTCAGACGGATTGTTTAATCTTGGCAGTGCCCTGGCTTTTGTGCAAACCCTGCCCCCGGGAGTGTACGTAGCTATGAATGGACGGTATTTCAATTGGGATAACGTAAAAAAGAACAGGCAAACAGGCGTTTTCGAAGAAGTAAGATAGTATCGCAAAGGACGCAACGTTGCGTCCTTTGCGACACCCTACGCCAAACAATTTTGATCAATTACTCCTCCATTACACGACTGGTTTCAGCCTGCTGCTGATTTTAAATACCTTTCCCCCATCTTCCTGGCCTGTGTATGCAGCATATTGAGTTTTTTCATACCGATCATTTTGAAAACAATTATCACCGGATCCCTCCGCCGGCCAACTTGTCTCCATACATAGATTTTTTCTGGGAAACACGTTTTGAACATTTGTGGGAACGTTTTCCAAAAGGCTTTTCCGATGCACAGTTTCCCAATCTTGGCTACACCTATATCATCAACCTCGGTACCTCTTTCACCATGCAGGTTAATGATAAAAAGTTTGAGATGAAAACCGATGGGTTTCTCCCGAGGTACAATGCCATTGAATGTTTTCACAAGAAGGATAATCACCTGTTTGGCATCAAATTCCGCATTTCTCCCGTCGTTTTTCAGAAGGACGTTGATTTCTCAGAGTACAAAGGCTATATATTTCCCCTGAGTTATTTAATGGACCAGCCTGTGATCAGCCGTATAAAAGAGGCGTCCACATTTGATGAACGCATACATGCGGCGTCTTCCCATTTCATTTCCGTACTCGCCGATTTCGACGGACCATTGCATCCGGTCAGCATCGTAAGCAGGATACTGGAGGAGTGCTTCCAGGAAAACCAGTTTTCTGTTTCAATTGAAAAACTTGCGGCTGAAAACGGTATTTCCAGCCGAACCTTGCAACGTTATTTTGAAACCTGCACAGGCATCAGCAGTAAACAGGCTTTGCAGATCATGAGGATAAGAAAAGCCACTGCACATCTTACACATTCACCAGGCGACTTTGATCATGCGCTGTACGGCTATTATGACCATAGTCATTTTTATAAACACCTGAAAACGTTCTTGCAGAAGAATACATTACAGAATCTTCAACCTCATTTGCAATTACTGGAAAAGCTTCATAAATAAAAGGGCCGGCAGGAATACCAGCCCGGTACACACATGCGAAAACTAAAAAGTTGGTCGTCTAATTCCCTGCTCTTTGCCTCTCTTCTTCTGATGCTGTAGTGCGGCGGCGTGCAGCCTGTATTTTATTATTACCAAACCGATAAGAGAAAGTGAGATTAGCTACTCTTGTTTCCCTGTAGGCATGCCATTTTTCAATATAATTATCATACGTGATCACTGCTTTGGGCAGGTTGGTCCAGAAGATATCTGTGATATTCGCCCGTACAGTCCCTTTTCCTTTCAATACTGTCTTTTGTACACCGGCAGAAAGGCTCCATCGGGGGTCAAACACCATAAAACCTGATTGTCCTCCTGAATTGTAAGTCCCGTTCAATTCGGCTACCCATCCTTTTTTGAAAGTAAACGTGTTATTGCTCCGCAGGTCCACAGCGGGCTTACCGCGATTAAGGCTGGTTATGCCCAATTGGCCATTAAAATGATTGTAATAAATATTTCCATCATTGACCATGTTCCACCAGGAATTGATACGGACAGGGGCGGAGATATTCAGTCCAAAATAATCTGAAGACCGCAGGTTGATCGGCACCTGCACAGTAACATTATCATCTGAAGGAATATTCGGGAATACATCTTTGAAACGCGCTATAGCAATATCCTGGTTGTTTTTGGTATGGCTATATCCCAGTGTGAAATTGAGGCTTTTCAATGTATAGCTCAATTCATACGACCAGGTAAGCTGCGGAAGCAGGCCCGGTCTTCCTGTGGCATAGGTAGTGACATCAATAAGGAAAAGGAACGGGTTGAGCTGTGCATAGCCTGGTCTGTCTATCCGGCGGCTCACAGACACACCCAATACCTGGTCTTCCCGGAGCTTATAATTAAAGAATGCACTCGGAAACAGCTGGAAATAGCTGGAATCAAACTTTATATTCCCTTTGAGTTGTTCCGTCTTGATATGAGTATGTTCACCCCGTAGTCCCACCTGCAGATCGAATCGTTTGAACGCTTTGCTGAAATTGACGTACCCTGCATTATTGTTTTCCTTGTACAGGAAATGATTGGTCTTGTTCACATCATCCACAGGTGTGCCGCTGCTTACATCAAAAAATTTAGCGTCATTGTCTGATGAAACAAAACTTGTTTTAGCGCCGGTTTCCAGTCTTGTTGTTTTATTAAACGGATGCGTATAATCAATTTTGCCGATCTTAAAATCCAGTTTGCCGTCCTGGTCGCCATTAAGAGTATAGTTTGGCTGAAGCTGTGAGCCATCCAGTTTGTAATAACTGGTCGAGTTGACCGAGAGGGAACTTGACCGGTACGAGCCATAATCCACATCAGCAGAAATTTCACGTCCTGTTGTATCGAATGTATGTTTGAAATTGATATTGGCTACCGCATTATTTCCACGGTCGTTATTGGAAGCGTTGGCATTGAAAGTGCTTTCTTTTTCCCTCTGTGAATTTAATACAATGGAACTATTGCGGTTGTCCCTGGTATAATGATTGAAATTCGCATTGACCACGAAACCCAGTATTGTTTTTTTGGAAAGAAAGAAATCAGCGCCTGCTCGGGCTGTGTGTGATGTAATAGGGGATTTCCCATAATTGTCTTTCAGATCACCTCCGTTATAAACACCGTTGGTAAAAAAATTACGATCGAGCAGCAGATGATTAAACCCGATGCGATAGGCGTAGTTATAATTGCCAAACACGTTTATGGATTTGTTACGGTAATTGAATACCACACCGCCATTGGCTTTGGGGTAAACACCCTGGCCATATCCCGCTGTCAGTGTACCATTCATTCCTTTCCGCTGATCTTTCTTAAGCCTGATATCAATGATACCTGAATTCCCTGCAGCATCATACCTGGCAGAAGGGTTGGTAATAATATCGATCCGTTCTATTGCTGCAGAAGGAAGGCCTCTTAAATAATTAGCCAGATCGGCGCCAGACATAGCACTTGGCTTTCCATCCACCATAATGATCAAACCGGTGCGGCCACGCAGGCTGATCACATCATTCTGGTCCACGTTCACGCCTGGCGAACGCTCCAGCACATCCATAGCGGAGCTGCCTGCACCGATAATACTGTTCTCCACATTCACTACGATCCTGTCGCTAAGCTTTTGGATAAATGGTTTGCGTGCTGTCACGGTTACTCCGGTCATTTCATTAGCACGTGGTACTAAAGAAATGGCCGGTAATTGCGCAGTTGGTTTATCTGCACTGAGAGTAAAAGCAGAAGAATAACCCGTTGCAAAGCCCACACTACTGAGTTTGATCAGGTATTCACCCAGCGCAATGTTTTCAAAATCAGCCGCTCCGTTCTTACCGGTAATCGCGACTTTAACAAGTGCAGAATCTTTTGCTTTAAGCAATTCCGCAGTTGCATTTTCTACCGGGGAGTTTTGTTCATTTATTACCGTGAAAGAAATTTTTCCTTTTACAGGGGATTGGGCCCGGAGGCCAAGTTGCCACACAATGGCAAACAATATCAAAACAATTCTTTTCATTGCTGCAAGATGCAGTATTGACGAATTGTTTCGTAGATATTCTATGCAGGAAGCAGATTGAACAAGTTGAAAGGAGAGTGGACAAAAAACGATTGTCTGATTTTTACATGAGCGCCCCCTTCCCGTCTTCCCGCCTTACCGGTAAAAATTTACCGGTAAGGCGGGAAGACGGGAAGGGGGCGCTTAAAACAGATCTCGTTTTATTACTTACTTAGTGGACGGCTTGCTTTGTTCTCGCAAAGCCTTGAATTCTGAGCCCTGTTTCCATTCGGGCCATTTTTCTGTAAACGCCAGTCTTTTGCCTACCTGGAAAAATAATTTGAGATCATCTATTGCTCCGTCCAGCACCCATTTGTCCGGAGTGTATTCGTCTGAAGGGCGGTGATAATTCTTCTCTGTGTATTCGTCTTTCTTTGCCTCGCCAAAAGCTTTGCCTTTACCGGTCACATCAATACCGCTTTCTGTGTACAAAGCAGGAATGCCCACTTTGGCAAAGTTGAAGTGATCCGAACGGTAATAATAACCCGCTTCAGGGTGGGTTTCATAAGAAATGACCCTTCCTGTTTTAGCAGCTTCTTCCTTCAGATAATCTTCCAGTTCATTTTGGTCGCGGCCGATAACAATAATGTCGTTTGTTTTTCCATACCAGTTCAACCCGTCCATATTGATATTGGCAAGGGTTTGGGCAGCAGGATATACCGGGTTCTGTGCATAATAAGCCGATCCCCATAAGCCTTGTTCTTCTGCTGTTACTGCCAGAAACACAATCGTTCTTTCAGGTTTTGTCTTCAGGCTTTTGAAAGCTTGTGCAAGTTCCAGCAGACCTGCTGTTGCCGAAGCGTTATCTAAAGCACCGTTATAAATTGAATCGCCTCTTTCATCAGGTTTAGCAATGCCCAGGTGATCCCAATGTGCACTGTAGATGATCGTTTCGTCAGGGTGTTTGGAACCGGTGATCTTACCGATCACGTTATGTGATTTGTTGTAAGTTGTTTCCACTTTTATGGAGGTTGATAATTTCAACCCCAGTGACTCTCCTTTGAATCCCCTTTTATCGGCAGTTGTTAAAAGAGTGGAGTCCTTGCCTGCTGCAGCCAGCAGCTTTTTAGCAGCCGGTGCAGACACCCAGCCTATCACATCACAAAGTGTTTCCTGTTTGCCACGGTTATCGAGGCGGAGGCGTGAACCATTCCAGTTGTTTTGCACCACGGTGAATGGGTAGCTTGCTGCTTCTGTATTATGAATGATCAGGCAGCCTCTGGCTCCCTGGCGGGCAGCTTCTTCAAATTTGTAGGTCCAGCGGCCATAATAAGTCATGGTACTACCTTTGAAAAGGGAAGAATCGTGCGAGTTATATCCCGGATCATTCACCAACACCAGTACCACTTTTCCTTTTACATCCAATCCTGCATAATCATTCCAGTTATACTCTGGTGCTACTACGCCATAACCGGCAAATACGAGTTCGCTTTTATCCAGCGACACAGCAGAATCTGTTTTATCTGTCCAGATCACATAATCATCAAAGCCTTTTAGGTTGAATTTTCCTTTAGGTCCTTCCACTTCCATGCTGGCAGCAGCTTTGGTAGCGATCCTTACCATCGGTACTTCCTGTAAATAACTGCTGCCGTTGCCCGGCTCAAGGCCAGCAGCTGCAAATTGCGCCTGAAGAAAATTGATGGTCTTTGTTTCTCCTTCAGTAAAAGGTTTTCTACCCTGGAAATCATCAGCGGCAAGAATGGAAATATTTTTTTTGAGGGAATCAACATTAAACGTTGAAAGTCCATCCTGCTCATCTACGGTGGTTTTGTTTTCTCCGCAGGACGACAGGATTGTTGCTGCAATGCAAGCAGGTAAAATGAAGCGACGCATAAGTGATTTGTTTTGTAAAAGATAAGAGAAAATTGGGAATAGGGTTGCGGGTTGTCCGATGGCCGTTGTCCGATGGCCGTTGACCGATGGCCGATGGCCGAGTGGCCGAGTGGCCGATGGCGGAAATTATTCCAGGGTTTTATCAAAACGAGCGACAGTAAAGCCATTGATCACTCGGCCATCGGTCAACGCGCACCAAGCAAAAGCCCCATCCACTGCTGGATAGGGCTTTTATATTTTGCTTCGATGGAATTATTTTCCTCCGTTCGGCTCCAGCAGTTTAAAGAACTGGTCAAGCTGAGGCAGGATCACGATACGAGTACGGCGATTGGCAGCTTTACCTTCAGCAGAGCTGTTATCTGTTACAGGTTTGTATTCACCGCGGCCTGCAGCAGCCATTTTAGCAGGATCAAGACCATACTGGTTTTGCAGAATGCGCACAACAGCGGTAGCGCGTTTAACACTCAGGTCCCAGTTGTCGATCAGTACTCCGTTTCCTTTGTAAGGAACATTATCTGTGTGTCCTTCGACCATGAATTCGATATCGGGCTGGTTTTTCAATACAGTAGCCACTTTACCCAGCACTACTTTTGCCTGCTCTGTTACTTCATATTTGCCGCTTTTGAAAAGCAGTTTATCAGAAATATCAACATACACCACACCTTTGTCTACTTTGATGTTGATGTCCTGGTCGTCAAGGTTGCCAATAGCACCTTTAAGGTTCATCACCAGGGCCATATTCAGTGAGTCTTTACGAGCCATCTGCTGTTGCAGGGTTTGGATGTACGCATCTTTTGCGCCAATGTTTTCCATTGATCTTTTGATGCTTTCCGCCTGAGAGGAAGAGATCACGGACATATCCTCCAGTTGTTTCAGGGCCTGCGTATTGTTTTGTTTCAGCAGGTCAATCTGTTTGTTCAGGTTGGCAATATCGTTTTCCAAACCAGCTTTCTGGCTGGTCAACTGATTTTTTGCAGTGTTGCAATCATTCAGGTTTCCTTGCAGTTGGGTGTATTGACCCTGCAAGGTGGCATAATCGGCCTGGGCTTGTTTAAATTTTTTAGTGCTTACGCAGGAAAATAAAAAAACCGTTGAAACGGCCGGGATAATAATTTGTTTGATGTGCATCTGAGCCAGTTTTTAGTAAAAAAATATTGTTTGGTTCGCTGCTATAAAAATAGCAACATGTGGCGTCGCAAAGATAGCTCCTTCGTCCGGGAGATTTCTTGCGGGTTTGTTAATTCAATTTAAAGCTCCAACAAACTTGTTTATCAACAAAGATATTCTTATTGGGAAAAATCTACACCTTTGATCATATATCTACATATTATGGCCATTTCTCGCAAAGCCGCTGTTGGTTTTATTTTTGTCACACTTGTTATTGATGTAACAGGATGGGGCCTTATCATCCCGGTACTCCCCAAATTACTTGAAGGCATGGTGCACGGAGGCGTGGGCAAAGCCTCTGAAGTCAGTGGCTGGCTAACGCTTGCTTATGCAGTGCCGCAACTTGCTTTTGCCCCTTTGATCGGGAACCTGAGCGACCGTTTTGGGCGGCGGCCAATCATATTGGCCTCCTTATTCGGTTTTGCGGTTGATTATGTTTTTCTTTCCTGGGCGCCGTCTTTGATCTTTCTTTTTATTGGTCGTATCGTAGCAGGCATAACCGGAGCAAGTTTTACTACTGCCGCAGCATATATAGCAGATATCAGTACAGCAGAAACAAGAGCAAAAAATTTTGGTATGATCGGGGCTGCTTTTGGTCTCGGGTTTATTATCGGGCCTGCCCTTGGTGGTTTGCTTGGCGAATTGGGCCCAAGGGTTCCTTTTATTGCAGCAGCAATTCTTACCGGCCTTAACTGGCTTTATGGTTATTTCGTTTTACCCGAATCACTGCCGCTTGAAAGAAGAAGAAAGTTTGAATGGATAAGGGCCAGTCCATTAGGGCCATTTATGCTTTTAAAAAGATACCCTACTATTTTGGGGTTAACGGGTGCATTGATCCTTGTCTATATAGCAGGATATTCTGTGCAGGCAACATGGAGCTTTTTCAATATTGAAAAATTCGGATGGAGCGAAGGACTGATCGGTGCATCACTTGCTGTAGTGGGTATATTGGTTGCCGCAGTGCAGGGAGGCTTAACGAGGGTGCTGACACCAAAGATCGGAAATGAAAAAAGCGTGTATGTTGGCCTGTTCCTTTACTCTATTGGCCTGTTCCTTTTTGCATTTGCCACGCAAGGGTGGATGATGTTTGCATTTCTTATTCCTTATTGCCTGGGAGGTATAGCCGGTCCGGCATTGCAGGCCATTATTGCAGGACATGTGAAGCCTAATGAACAGGGAGAGCTGCAGGGAACCCTGACCAGTTTGATGAGTGCGACAATGATCGTTGCTCCCTTACTTATGACCTATGTGTTTTCCTACTTCACTAAAAAAGATGGACCCGTTGTTTATTTTCCCGGCGCAGCTTTCTTCCTGGGCGGGATACTAATGCTGACCAGTGCAGTGATTGCTTACTGGGTATTAAAGGATGATAAGAAAAAGCACCCGGAGATGCTGGAAGTAATTGAAGGTAAAAGTCATGACTCTGCTGGAATCAGCGGTCATTAACCCGGGGTTCTCTCCAGGCTAAAGATTCCTGATCGCATTTTTCAGGGCTTCTACAGATTTTTTTTCACTTCCAATAAATATCTGCTTGCCGAGAATGGTCACCGGGCGCTTTAAAAACGTGTATTCATCTAGAATATAATTCCGGTAATCTTTCTCTGTTAAAGCTTTGTCTTTTAAGCCCAGTTCCTTGTATTTCATGGCCCGGCGGCTGAAAAGTGCTTCATAGCTACCCGCCATTCCCTTCATCTGGTCCAGTTGGGCCGGCGTGATCTTTTCGGTCTTAATGTCCTGCATTTCAATTTTTCCCGCTTCTGCCAGTTTTCCGATCCCGGTTTCTTTGATAATGGCCTGGCAGGTGGTGCAGGTTGCCAGATGATACATTTTCTTCATTTAATCTTTAGTTTTCTTTATCCGCCGGAGCCTCGGCGTAGGTGAGGCAGCCTTCGCCAAGGCTTCGGCTGTCGCTGCAAAAGTAGGCTCACACCTTCATTTACGAGGGGTTCGCCGGATTTATTCCGAACATCGGTGCTGTTTTATTGTTATTTTTGCAGTTGCCGCCGAAGCTCGGGTGAAGGAGGTTATTCCGTCTATGCTAAAGCTTAGACGGTCACATCATGCCTTCGCTGAAATTCTGGCGGTCACATTCCGCCTTTGCTAAAGTTCTGGCGGTCACATCCCGCCTTCGCTAAAGCTTCGGCGGACACAGTAAAACAACGTGAGTTATGATAAAAACAGGTAATCCGATTATCAGTATCTATACAGAAATGACGCCCAACCCGGAAACCATGAAGTTTGTGGCAAATAAACTTCTTTACCCCGGCAAAAGCATTGATTTCCCCGATGCAGAAAGTGCCAAGCCTTCACCCCTGGCTACCGAACTGTTCGGTTTTCCCTTCATCAAAGCGGTGTTCATCGCCAGCAATTTTGTGACGCTGACTAAAACTGCGGATACAGACTGGACAGATGTGATCCCTTCCATCCGCCAGTTTTTAAAAGACTACCTGGAAGAAGGCAAAGCCGTAGTAAATGAAGAAGAGCTGGCCACCGTTAAGCCAGCCAGCAGCAATGAAGTGGCCGCAGATGATGACGACGTGGTAAAAAGGATCAAGGAATTGCTCGATAACTATGTTCGCCCCGCCGTGGAAATGGATGGTGGCGCTATACAGTTCAAAAGCTACGAAGCAGGTACAGTAAACCTGGCCATGCAGGGAAGCTGCAGCGGTTGCCCTTCATCTATGATCACGCTGAAAGCCGGTATTGAAGGAATGATGAAGCGAATGATCCCAGAAGTGAAAGAAGTGGTAGCGGAAGCAGAATAATAATTACTGAAATAAATATTGAAGGCAGGTAAGAGTTCTTACCTGCTTTTTAATTTTCCGACCTCACCCATTTCACACCGCGTGCTTCAAGGTAGCTCAACACAAAATCAAAACAGGTTTTATCTGACCCTATCAGCTCCGGAGGAAAAACACCAGGTTTATTGAACAATCCTTTTATCAAAAGATTCACTGCAGCAGTGCAGGTGTAACCTGTTGTTCTTGCCATGGAAGAGGTATTACTCACAGGATCATAGTGATCAAGCAGGTAATATTCAACCGTTTTGCCTTCGCCTTTTACCAATACCTTCATAACGGTGAATTCTTCTTCTCCGGGCGCCAGCTTCCATTGATCAACAAGAAGGCGGGAAGTGAACTCCAGCGGAATCACCTGTTGGCCTTGTACAGTAACCGGGTCTGTATCGAAAAAACCTGCCTGTTGCAAAGCAATGATCAGCGATGCATGACCGGGATAGCGAAGTGTTTTTTCTTTCATGCTGGCAATATGCGGCATGGTATAAAGAAGGCTGCGCAGGCCGTCTGTATTGAAAGCCTCCAACTCACCCACGCCATTAAAGAAAAGCATTTCTCTTCCGCTCATAGCCAGCTTAACCACCACCTTGCCGTTTTCAACAAGCCGGGCCGGGCGGATATATTCCTGGATCACATCCACTGGAGAGAACGGTGCTTTATATTCAAATGGAGGGATTCTTTTTTTGGGCAATCCGCCTACATAGCATTCTACTTCATCAATCTTCATTACAGCGTTATAACGGCCGATGATGAAATTGCTCATGCCGGGCGCAACACCGCAGTCTGTTATTACAGTAATGTTCTTTTCTTTCGCCAATGAATCTAATTGCAATACATCTTCCGGGAAAAAAGAAATGTCCACCACATTTTTACCGGCCTTTATCACCGCTTCAAGTGTAGCAAAACCCATGAAACCCGGCACTGCTGTAACAGCCATATCAAACGGCTGCAACCAGTGGCTATACTGCTGATATTCTGAAAGGTCAGCGTTGATTATTTGTACAGTACTATTGATTGATTTCAGCAGTTCCAAGTTGGAAGAATGGATATCAAAGGAAGTAACCTGATGGTCATTGGCAAGATCAAGTGCAATGGCCCTGCCAACCATGCCTGCGCCCAGTACAGCAATTTTCATATAGTAAGCTTTATACCTGCAAAAGTAGGGGAGATGATGGGTTCCCCTTCTATCATCTAAATTTATTACCTTGACAGTCCAAAACCACCAACATGATTTTTGTTTACATTTTTGCCGGCCTCATTCTCCTTTTATTAATACTTGCGGCATTTATGCCCAAAGGGTTCAATATTGAAAAGACTATTGTGATCACTTCCCCTGTTGAAAGAGTGATGGACCATGTTGGTGATCTTAACTTCTACAGCCAATGGAATCCCTGGCAGCAATCAGATCCTTCTGTCAAAAACACGATCACAGGCACTCCTAAAACACCTGGACACCGTTATGGCTGGGAAGGAAAAAAAGTGGGCGTAGGCAGTCTTACCCTTCTTTCAGCAGACAGCAAGCATATTCATTTTCAGCTTGAGTTCCTGAAGCCCTGGAAAAGCAAGGCCAAGGACAATTGGCTCTTCGAGCATTGGGGAACCAATGAAACAAAAGTGACCTGGCAAAACAGTGGAGAATTGCCCTGGCCGATCGCCCGGTTAATGGGGCCTCTGCTGAATAAAAATCTGAATATTCAATTTGAAAGAGGTTTGAACAATTTAAAAAAGATGTGTGAAGATGCCAGTGCATAAAGGCACTTACACAATAAAGAAGTAGTTTACGCCGTGCGATGAAAATATTTTTTTCTCTCTGTATACTAATACTCACCAGTTGCTCTGTCAGCAAAAACCCTTTGAGGGAAGAAATAAAGCTATTGCAAAGCGGGGTTATTAAAGATGATACCAGCTATGTGTATGCCCTGCCGTATGAAACAGGCAAAGCTTACTGGATGGTACAGGGCTATTTCAGCCATTTTTCCCATAAGGAACGGGCTGCACTGGACTTTAAAATGAAACGCGGGACAAAAATCTGCGCTGCCCGCGAGGGTGTGGTGGTCCGGGTAAAAGAAGACGGCGAAAGAGGCGGGTTGAAGAAAAAATACCGTGCCGACGGAAATAACATCATCATTCAGCATCCCGATGGATCAAGAGCCGGCTACTGGCATTTACAAAAAGATGGAGCACTTGTAAACATAGGCGACACTGTCCAAAAAGGACAAGTGATCGGACTGAGCGGAAAAACAGGCTATGCCGCCTTCCCACATCTCCACTTTCTTGTTTGGGTTTACGATAAAGACGGTAAGTGGCAACAGGTGCCCACACGCTTTCAAACATCCAGGGGAATACGGTACTTACAAAGCATTAAACGCTATAAAAACAAATAAACGACCCCTTCCCGTCCTTCCCGCCTTACCGGTAAAATTTTACCGGTAAGGCGGGAAGGACGGGAAGGAAGTCATTAAAACAATAGCTGTTTTATTTGTTAGTAAAAGTATCGGTTGTTATTGCCTACTTACTGTAAAAAACTTGTAGCATAACAAGAAAAGGTCTTGCTAAGTTTTTATCTTTCCTGTTCAAATGTTGCCCGTGCGCTTCCAGGAAATTTATCACCAGTTTATTGAAGGCTTTAAAAACTCTACGTGGCTGGAGTATCTCGCCATTTTTTCCGGTATTGCCAGTGTATGGTTTAGCCGGCTGGAAAATATCTGGGTATATCCTGTAGGGTTGATCAGCACGGTGAGTTATGTATATATCAGTTTCAAATATCATTTGCTGGGAGAAGCAAGTGTGAATCTGTATTATACGGCCATGAGCATCTATGGTTGGATACTTTGGGCCAAGCGTGATCAGCAACATGAGCATGTGGTGAAAATTACATTCTCTTCTGCCCGTGACTGGCGGGACCAATTGCTGTTTTTTGCAGCCTTTTACGTCAGCATTTTTGTTGCGCTTACCTTTCTGAAACAAAATTTTTTCCCGGGCACTATTCCTGCAGGAGATGCTTTTGCTTCTGCTACTGCATTTACGGGTATGTGGTTAATGGCAAGAAAGAAAGTAGAAAGCTGGTATTGGTGGCTTGCTACTAATTGCGCATCAGTACCGCTGTATTTTATCAAAGGACTTACATTTACCAGTGTGTTTTATATTGTGTTGTTCGTTATGGCCGTGTTTGGTTTAATTGAATGGAAGAAAAGAGCGAAAGAAAGTCATGCTTAAAAAGATCGTAATTATTGGCCCGGAAAGCACCGGCAAAAGTACCCTGGCAGAGCAGCTGGCCCTGCATTATGAAACCGCCTGGTGCCCTGAATTTGCAAGAGAGTTCCTGTTGACCAACGGGACCGATTACACCTTCGACGACCTGCTTACCATTGCAGAAGGGCAATTGGCACTCGAAGATGAATACACTACCAAGCTGGAAGAGCATTCCCTGCCTTTATTGGAAGATGGCGGGCATATACCCCTTTTCATCGACACAGATATGTATGTGATGAAAGTATGGTGTGAGTTTGTGTTTGGTAATTGCCACCGGTTTGTACTGGATAATATCGTTTCCAGAAAATACGACCTCTATCTTTTATGCAATGTAGACCTCCCCTGGATAAAAGATGAATTGCGTGAATATCCTGACCTGGAAACAAGAAAGAAACTGTACTTTATTTATAAAGACATCATGGTTAATCAATCCACACCATGGATTAATATAAGCGGCAATTACGAAGAGCGGCTGGCAAAAGCTATAAAAGCTGTTGATAAGCTACTGGACCCTTCGTGATCATTTATTTCTTTGGTTTATCTGTTTTTACTTTCGGGAATATGACTGCCTGTATGTCCGGGTCGGGTCGCAGGAAATTCATTTGTTGCATGATCTTTCTCGACCGGCCAGTTATATAGGAAGAAGCGGGTTTCACTTTATACCGTTTCGGATTGGGAAGACAGGCTGCAATAAGCGCAGCTTCCTGCTGACTGAGATTAGAAGCCGTTTTGTTGAAATAAATATTTGCAGCCCTCTCTATTCCAAATATTCCCTCACCCATTTCAATCACATTCAGGTACACTTCCAGTATCCTTTCTTTTCCCCAGATCTTTTCTATCATAAACGTGAAATAAACTTCCAGTCCTTTCCGGATAAAATCCCTGCCCTGCCAGAGAAAGACATTTTTTGCCACTTGTTGGCTGATGGTACTGCCGCCACGAATACGACCCGGTTTCTTTTCATTATACTTCATGGCTTTCTGAATGCTTTTCCAATCGAACCCACTATGATCTACAAACAACTGGTCTTCGGAAGCAATAACGGCCAGCTTGGCATTGGGAGAGATCTCACCGCGGTCTACATAATCCCGCTTCAATCCGTGACCAGTGATCCAACTGCTCAATTGAGTAAGCGTAATGGGAGGGTCTACCCATTTCAATAAAATGATGTAAACAAACTGCGCAATGAATAATATGAGGAAAATCCTTTTTGTCCATCGCCAGAGCTTTTGAAGAAAACTTTCGTCTTTCATTGACCACAATAATACAGAATAGTGTTTATAGTCACTACTTAAAATCCCCGCTGGCGGGGGACGTAGAAGTCCAGCATCTGCAAGCGGAACTTTCCGCCGATCTTATAACTTTTCCGGCTGAAGGATATTTTTTTGCTTAAGCAATCAATTAATAGCGGGCCATAACCAATCACTAGTCCCGCGGTCAGTGCTTCTTTGAAGCTGGCCTGCTTGCTGATAGATAAGCCTGCAGTAACAAGAGCTACGCCGCCAGTGATTAGTAGCAGCTTCTTGGCATCAACCCGGCATTCTTTTTTGCCTTTTTTCCGGATAACCACTTCTGCCACGCTTGTGCGGGGAACAGGAACACCTGACACCCATATAGTATCATTCATCAACCTGGTGATCATTCCATACTGGTAAGTGCCATTATTCAGACGGAGAAAGATATAATCGTATTCTGTGTAGGTCCTTTTCTTTTTGAGCCCTTTCTTCACAAAAAGATAACCCGACTGTGAAGATGCAGATAAGAAGGAAAAAATAAACAGGAAGGATATAAACAGCCGGTTCATACGTCAAACATACGATCTAATCCCTTCCCTATTTGTTAAAACCGTTTAGCCCTTGTTTACATAAAAGACAAGTCCCCATATCAGCGCTATCCCAAAGCCGATCAGTATAATACCGTTGATACGGTTAATGATATGGATATTGTGTGGTGTAAGGCGGTTGCGTATTTTACCGGCCAGCATCACTTTTGCAATATCACCAGCCAGCACCATCAGCAGGCAGGTGATGTAGATGATCAGTTTTTGTTCCACTGTATGACTGATCAAAGAAGTGGAAGTTGTGATCCAGAAAAGGAAGATACCCGGGTTAAGCAGGTTCATAAAAAAACCGGATAGGAATATTTTGGCGTAATCGCTTTTGCGGAAGCTCAATGTAGCTTGTTGCCCTTTTTCATTCACTTTTACTTTTTTGAAAAAAACAAAGTAAACGCCCAATACGATCAGGAAAACGCTGCCGGCAATACCGATCACCGTACTATGGCTACTGATACTGCTAAACAGTCCTGTAAACACGTTGCTCACCAGCACCAATAGGATATCACTGAATGAAACCCCTAACACAAATGCCATCCCTCCCCTGTGTCCGTTATTCAGGCTTTGCTTGATGATTGAAAAAATAACCGGCCCTACAGATATGTTCAGCAATAATCCCAGCGTGATCCCTTTGAGCAAGGCTTCCCACATAAAAAATATATATCTGAAAAACTAAAACCTCTTTCAAAATTATTGAAATGGAGCATAAGAAAATATTCATTTTCATATCCGGTAAAATGAATGCGTTCCTACGCGAAATCCTATGTGGCGCCTAAATAATAAAGAGGACACATAAAAGAGGCTTATTGATCGTTCGTAATTATATCGCACCTGTTTCCAGGAACCTGTTCCATTCTTCCAGCATTTTCCCTTTCATTACGCGGGGAAACTTATGCTGGCTGCCCAATTTGCCTTTCAGTTCCATAAATTTCAGGAACTTCTCCTGCGGCAGCACTTCCAAAAAGACGGCCTTCAACGCACTGTCCCTTTCCGTAGCATAGTCATCATTCAAAATGCGGAGGTTTTCATCTATCCTGCGGCGCAGGCTTTCCGCATCAATCTGGTCGTTGGTAGCAATATACCATTTGTGTGCAAAAAAGCCTTCATAAGGAAAGCCCACAACGGTATATTCAGGAATGCTCATGTTAAATTCTTCACTCACCAGCTGGATCGCTTTGTTCATGTTTTCCACGCTCAGATGCTCGCCTACCAGGCTAAGGAAGTGCTTGGTCCGGCCCGTGATAGCCACTTCATTTTTCTCCAGGTCAACAAACTTGATGGTATCACCGATCAGGTAACGCCAGGCGCCGGCATTGGTGCTCATCAGCAATGCATACTCTTTGCCGGCCTCCACCTCATGGATCATTTTTGCTGCAGGGTTGGCTACAACCTTTCCGTCGCTATCAAAGTTCTTTTCATCAAAAGGCACGAACTCAAAAAAGATATTGTTGTTCAAGATCAGTTGCATCCCTTTAGCGTGCTCCCGTGTTTTATAACCAATAAAGCCTTCGCTGGAAAGGTAGTTCTCGATGTAGACGATAGGGTGACCCAGTAATTTTTCAAACCCCTTTTTATAGGGTTCAAAGGACACACCTCCATGCACGAACACGCCGAAATTGGGCCATATCTCGTGAATGTTCTTCACTTTGTAATGTTCAATGATCATTTCCATACACATCTGGCACCAGGCCGGCACACCTACAATGTAGCCGATATCCCAGTCCCTGGCATGCTCAACGATCTCATTCAGTTTCTGATTCCAGTCTTTTATTGCTGCAATACGCCCTCCGGGTTTATAAAATGTCTGAAACCAGAACGGTCTTTTTTTAGCCAGTATGCCGCTCAGGTCGCCGGCATACCAGCCGGCTTCGCCTTTCTGCAGGTCTGTAGCGCCTCCAAGCATCAGAAAGCCCCTGGTCAATGCTTTGCGGTTGGCATCTTCATATCCGAAAACGCTTATCAGTTGCCGTATATAATTGATCGTATTACTGCGAAGCAAATCTTTGGTAACGGGAATATATTTACTGGCTGATTCGGAAGTGCCGGAACTAAGTGCATAGTATTTTATTTTTCCTGGCCAGGTTACATCGGGCACGCCATCGAGCGTTTTTTCCCACCACTCCTCGTAGATCTTATTGTAATCATGTACCGGCACCAATTCCTGGAATGCTTTAGCCGGATTCCGGTTCAATAATGCTTCGTCAAAGCGATAATGCTGCCCGAATTCTGTAAACCTCGCCTTCTTCAGCAATTTCTTTAACACTTTCACCTGTTGCCTTCTCGGATCATTGGGCGGGATCCGGAGAGCGGCAGCAATCGCCTTGGGTAATTTAATATCTATAATAGAAGCCATATTAAGCACGAATGTCGCGAATAAGGCGTGAATAACACGAACTCAACGCTATTAACCACGAATAACGCGAATATAGGCAGAAAGAGTGCAATAGGGGCTGAAAACAATACGAACCGTTTGCCATATTAATACGTATTTCTTGTTCATAAACATTGATCAGGTTAAGTACACCATTCGAGTTATTCGCGCCAGTAATATTTAGTTCGCAACATTCACGCCTTATTCGCGGCATTCGTACCCAAGTGGTGGTATCCCCTCCTTATCAGCTTTATATCCCTGCCAACTTCATAATCCCTCGCATACCAGTAATCCATCATTTGTAAGCTTTGTAAAGGAAGGGCTTGTTTCTGACCTGCAGGTAAACCATTGCTGGTAAGAATGCCATGCCGGATTTGAGGGAGGTTGAGGGTAGCGGCATTATATCCTATCCATGTTTTGCTGCCAAATAATACAGACAGGCAATTGGACAGGAAGCCGAGGGGATTTTTTACGATAAACAAATTGACCGGAAAGCCGATCACACCAATAAGGGCGACCGATATATCAAGCAATCGTTTTAATCTCCTGTTGTAGGGATCAGCTAAATGAAATCCATTTTCCCTGGATAGGGATTCGCCGGAGCTTTTTCCTGATTTGCTGCCCACAATGCTTTGGCTGTCCTCGGCATGGATCATCAGCTTGGTCTTATTTTTTAACTGGGGCAAAAAATCCACGATATCTTTAAAAGAAAGAAAACCCTGGCAAAAAATAATTTCTTTTAACGGCACGGAGCTCACTACATTTTCCAGGGCCGACCAGTTTCCATGCCCTGCTTCATCGCCCGGTTCCATTGCCACACAACCCAGTATCTTTTGATGCGCTCCCGCTTCATTCATCAGTTGCAGGCAGTTCTCATATTCAGCTTTCGTTCCCACGACCAATGTACTGCCATTGTCTTCTTTTTCATTACTGCCGGACAATACACCTGTTTGAACCAGCACCCACCGCAATGCTGCGATCAATATAAATGCCAGTAATGCACCAAAAAAAATAATACCCCGGGAGAAGCGGTATTGTTCGGGCATAAGAGCATACCCTGCCAGCAAAACAATGGTGGCGATAAGGGTTGGTTTTACCAGTTCTAACCTTTTATACCAGCGGTCGTACAACCCCGCATAATATGCTGTAACCAGGTAAACAAGTGTAAATGCCGGAAATGCAATCCAAAGGATCTTGGTTTCGTATTGCGTATCCGTTTTCACATAAGCATTCCAGATATTCTTCATTATCCAGAATGATAAAAGGATTATGCCTGCATCTATCAATGGCAAACCGATGCGCCGGATGAAGCCAGCCATAGCCGACATGGCAGCTCTTGTCCAGATCGCAATATGAATAAGGAAATTAAAAATGCTGGCTTTACTGCCGCCATAATGTTTCCTTACAAAAATGCTCATGGCATTATAAAACATGCGGACATAATTCATGCTGCTCCGCTTTGTGCTCTCTCCTTTGAAATGAATAATGCTGCTGCCGGAAAAATAATAATTGATATATCCTGCCTGCTGTATTCGGTAACTCAGGTCGATATCTTCACCATACATGAAAAAAGTTTCATCAAAAGCACCTGTTTTATCCAGTACTTCTTTTTTCACCATCATATATGCACCGGCCAGCACATCCACCGGGTGATCTTTATTTTCATCCAGGTTGCCAAGATGGTACTTTGCAAAAACCGCGGAGTGTGGAAACAGTCGTGCTAACCCCGACAGTTTATATAAAGAAGTAAGAGGGGAAGGAAATGACCGCTTGGACTCCCGCAGAAAATGTCCGCTCCCATCTATCATTTTTATTCCAAGCGCGCCGGCCTCGGGTCTCGCTTCAAGAAACGCAATTGATTTTTGTAAACAGTCTTCCGGCAAAATGGTATCAGGGTTCAGGAAAAGAATATACTTCCCATGTGCCTGTTTTAATCCCTGGTTACAGGCCTGTGCAAAACCGGTATTGGTTTGGTTGGCAATAAAAATAATTTCAGGGAAACGCAGCTGAAGATATTCCAGGCTGTTATCTGTTGATTTATTATCTATTACAATTATTTCTGCCTGCAAACCCTGCACTGCTTTACGCACAGAGCAAAGACATTGCTCCAGGAAGTGCTTGACATTATAATTCACTATGATAATCGACAGATCCACTCAAACAGTTTAATTTTGTGAGGTAATGCAAAGAAAGAAAAACCGGGCGAACATTCATATAAGGCATCTGTTATCTTAAAAGTCCGGACCATCTGTATTCAGGGCAATCCCCTCACTGATCCGGAACTACTGCTGCATTATGTCATTCAAAATAGTAGTATGAAAAAGAGAAAATTAGGTTCACAGGGCTTGGAAGCATCTGCTTTGGGCCTCGGTTGTATGGGTATGAGTGATTTTTATGGCTCAAGGAATGATGAAGAATCGCTGAAAGTGCTGGACCGTGCGATTGAACTGGGCATCACTTTCTGGGACACGGCTGATATGTATGGCCCTTATACCAATGAAGAGCTTGTAGGAAAAGCTTTGAAGAAACACCGCCAGAAAGTAACACTGGCCACTAAGTTCGGTATTGTACGCGACCCTAATGACCCCACAAAAAGAGGCATAAACGGAAGGCCTGAATATGTGCGCTCCTCTGTTGCAGGAAGTCTGAAACGGCTGGACACTGATACGATTGACCTGTATTATCTCCATCGCAAAGATCCTGAAGTACCTATTGAAGAAACCGTAGGCGCCATGGGGCAGTTGGTAAAAGAAGGGAAGGTAAAGGGAATCGGTCTTTCCGAAGTGTCGCCGCAAACCCTGCGAAAAGCACATGCCGAATTTCCTGTTTCTGCCGTGCAAACCGAATATTCGCTCTGGAGCCGCGAACCGGAAGATGGGATGTTGCAAACCTGCCAGGAGCTGGGCATCGCCTTTGTTGCCTACAGCCCTTTAGGCAGGGGATTCCTTACCGGGCAATTCCGGAAGTTTGAAGACCTTGCCCCTGACGATTACCGGCGCTTCTCACCCCGCTTCCAGGGCGAAAATTTTCAGAAAAATCTCGACCTCGTAAAAAAACTGGAAGAGCTGGCAGAAGAAAAAGGATGTAAGGCCTCACAACTCGCTCTTGCCTGGGTGATGGCCCAGGGAGATTATATTTTCCCGATTCCTGGAACCAAAAGGGTCTCTTACCTGGAAGAAAATGCAGGAGCACAGAATGTGATCCTTACAAAAGCCGACCTTGCTGTTATTGATGCCATTGCACCAAAAGGCGTGGCTTCGGGCCTGAGATACCCTGAAGAATCGATGAAGGCAGTAAATGCTTAATGCAGGAGGTTGGCTGTTGAAGGTTATCTTTGCGCATGCTTAAAACAACACTTATCGAGGCGGCGAGGGCCGGTGCTGCGGAAATACAGCGCTTTTTCCAGAAAGAATTCAAGATCAGCAATAAAACAGGGGTGAACAATCCTGTAACAGAAGCTGATCATGCATCCGAAAAAGCCATACTGGGAGTGATCAAATCCCGGTTTCCCGAGCATTATGTGTTGAGCGAAGAAGCCGGCGAAATTATCCAGGACTCCAATTACAAATGGATCATTGACCCGATTGACGGCACCATCAATTTTGCCCATGGCATTCCTATCAATTGCGTATCTATCGGCATTGAGAAAGACGGGCAGGCAATAATGGGCGCGGTTTATAACCCGCATATGAATGAATTTTTCTTTGCAGAAAAAGGAGCCGGCGCCGCTTTAAATGATCAGCCAATAAAGGTGAGCCAGGAGTCTTCGGTTGTAAATTCCTGCCTGGTCACCGGTTTTCCTTATACTTATATCAATATGCCCAATGGCCCGCTGGAAGTTTTTGAGCGGTTCATCCGCAAGGGAGTGCCTGTCCGCCGGCTGGGTGCTGCTGCTATCGATCTTTGCTGGGTAGCCTGTGGCCGGTTTGACGGATTTTATGAACACAAACTGGAAGCATGGGACAGCGCTGCAGGATATCTTATCGTGGAAGAAGCGGGTGGAAGGGTAACTGATTTTGATGGCAATAAATATTCACCCTATCAACATCGCATTCTTGCAACCAATGGCAGGATCCATGATGAAATGCTGGATGTTATCAATAAGCGGAAAGAACTCTGATCATCAAGTAAAAATTAAAATGCAAACACCCCAATCGTTTTTGATTTAATGGGAATCAGTAGCCTTTTTTAATTTTCACTTTTGAATTTTGAATTAAAGTCAAATTATGGAACGGACAGAAATATCCTCACTGGGTGAGTTTGGCCTGATTGACCATCTTACCAAAAACATAGAGCTTCAAAATGTTTCTTCCCTGGTGGGAGTAGGTGACGATGCTGCTGTGATAGACCATTTCGGCAAGCAAACCGTTATCACCAC
>DATAJQ010000066.1:0-2955 GCA_036262095.1 Chitinophagaceae bacterium
ACCAGCAGGTTATTGCATTCATTTCTCTTAGGCACCAGTGAACGGTAAGAAATGGGATAAGGCGCCAAATTGCCTTCTTCCACATCCCCTTCGTTTTTGACCATGCCATCGATCACGATCCTAAGACTGTTGTGTGAATCCATGCCATAAGCTGCCATTCCTATCCCATCCTTCACAATCTCTTTGGATTGACAGTTGGCCTGCGTCATCACATATTCACCGACCATTCTCCTGGCTTCACGTACATACATCTGCCAGCTCCAGTTGCCATTGTCGGCATACTCATCTTTGGGATAACCCCAGTCAAGCATAAAATTGCGGACTGAATCGGGAATCCGTGGATCATGCCCTATGAAATACAACAACCCTTTGTTATAGATCTCATGTTCCTTCTGTATTCTTGCCCTTGTCTCATAATCACCATCAGGATAATCCCAGTTCATACCGATCATATCTGTTGAAAAACCACCACCGTTATTGATATCTGTTTTATGGTTTGGCATCAGGTCAAACTTCAGGATCTCACGGATATCGTTAGGTGCTGTGAGTTTTGCAATGTAACGGGGAAGCAATTCATATTTCGTGGAGTCATATCCCGGAGGGCGTGTGATCGGGATCCTGTTAGCCGGATCATTCGTAAGGCAGATCCGGAAATTGTATGCCTGCACATGCTTATCGCCACTGCCGATAGGAGGAAGCTTTGCATCGCTGATACCCCAAAGCAATCCGCTACTGGGATCGCCGGGTATTTTGTAGGGATCCACACCATCCGGGATCTGGTTGCCTCTTTGTGGGGTCTTTGACGGTTGCACCTGCACGCCGTTAAAGGTTTCATTGTACTGACTGTTGGCTTCGCGGCCTACAGTATAAGACACTCCTGCCTTCGCCATCAGGTCGCCTTCATAAGAACAATCGATAAATACTTTTGCTTTTACAGTAGTTAGCTTCCTTGGCTGAACAGATACATTCTCCAGTTGTATCTCCCTGATCGAACCTTTTTCTTTTTTAGCAGATATGATCCTGTTTTGCCTCAGCACTTCCACTTTGGCAGATTGAATGTATTGTTCAAATACCGATTCAGCTACACTTGGCTCAAAGATCCAGGCTTCAAATTGGTTATAGTGTTTTCCAACACGGCGGTAAAAATCAAGGCCCAATCCTGTAACAGCATATTTATTGCCAATATCAGTGTAGCCTAATCCTCCTGAAGAAAGTCCGCCCAAATGTTTTCCTGGTTCTATCAGCAAAACGGATTTACCCTTCATTTTGACAGTGTAAGCAGCTATCACGCCTGCGGATGTGCCGCCGTAAATACACACATCATAAGTTTTTTGCGCCCCTGATGCCAAGCCCAGAATTAAAAAACTACAGGCCAGGAAGAACTTTTGTTTCATAGTTATTTTTTTTATGAAATAATATTTTAATGCTGCGCAGCCTTATTCAATATAATCGAGGTCTTTTCCAAATGTCTCTTCCATTTTCCATACTGCCCATAAAGCCAGCAATGCAGTTCCCGCCAATATCAATCCTGCTGAGCCAAGCACGCCCACATGTGCAGTCCCCAGTAAGAACAAAGGAGTGAACAGGTTCACACTTCCCCTAACAAAATTGGGGACTGTGGTTGCCACTGTAGCACGCATATTCGTACCAAACTGTTCTGCTCCTATGGTCACAAATAATGCCCAATAGCCGATCGCAAAACCCAGTAACAGGCAAAGGCCATAAAACACAGCCAGGCTTTGTGTTCTTTGTAGTAAATAGATCGCTACTATTCCACAAGTCAGCAATACGAAAATAGCTACTGTTTTTCTCCGGCTTTTCAGCATCTGGCTGAGAATGCCACTGCTCATATCTCCGAGTGAAAGGCCGATATAAGAAAACATAACAGCCTTTCCGGCATTCACCGGTTCCGTTAATCCAATTGCTTTTCCAAATTCAGGTGAGAAGGTGATCAGTATCCCGATCACAAACCAGATCGGCAAACCGATCATGATACAACGCAGGTATTTTAAAAGCCGTTTCTTTGAAGTGAACAACATAAAGAAATTACCACGACTGGTATTCTTTTCTTTAATGTGTTTGAAAATACCTGATTCAAACACATTAAAACGCAATACCAGCAAAGCCAGGCCAAGGCCACCACCGATAAAGTAAGCAATCCTCCAGTCGTACATGTCTGCAATAAAATAAGCCAGCACTGCGCCAAGCACGCCCACAGAAGCAACCAGTGAAGTGCCATAGCCTCTTATTTCTTTTGGCAATACTTCGGCAACCAGGGTAATGCCGGCACCCAATTCACCGGCAAGACCAATGCCTGCGATAAAACGAAGCAATGCGTACTGGTCAATGTTTGTTACAAAACCATTTGCAATATTGGCTGCTGAATATAAAAGAATAGACCCAAATAATACCGACAGGCGGCCCTTCTTGTCACCCAATATCCCCCAAAAGATACCGCCGATCAGCATACCGGCCATCTGCATATTGATCAGGTAAATGCCCTTACTCAGCAATTGATCGTCCGGTACCTGCAAAGCATGAAGGCTGGGCACTCGGACAATGCTGAATAATAAAAGATCGTAGATGTCTACAAAATAGCCAAGTGCCGCTACGATCACAGGAATGGAGAACAGGGAACGGGCTACGGACTTATTAATCATAAATGGAGACTGTTTGATGCCGCCATGCGGCAATTATTGTATCAGGATAATAATTTCTTTAAGTAAGCCGGATAGCTTTCCCCATCTACAGATCCATCGCCACGGGTAATGCTGTCGCCAAAACATACAATGCGCTCTGCCGGCAATTGGTTGAATTGAATAAACTGGCTCACAGCCAAACCCAAAAAGCGGTATCCGTTTGGAGTAGGGTGCACACCATCGGTTTTTTTGCTGTTCTCTTCATTGCGCAGGAGGCTGTCTTTATCCGTTCCGATCTTTCCCACTTTTTCGAATA
>DATAJQ010000067.1:0-11625 GCA_036262095.1 Chitinophagaceae bacterium
ACTCAGTTTTGCTACTTCGATAGGAGGAATACCAAACCAATCGAAATGCAGTATTTCAAACAACATTTCATCACCGCCATAAGGAATATCATGCTCCGCTGCGAGGTATCTTAACAGGAGAATGATCTTTTGCGCAAGTGACAGTTCAAGAATATTGAGATGTCGTTTACTGTATACAGGTATTTGCAATAGCTTGAAATATTGTGCAAGGTCCTCCCCGTATTTATTTTCCTTATAAATGATGGCAATGCGGCCGGGAGATATTCCCTGTTGCAGCAAGGCCTGCACCTGCCGGGTGATGCCGATCATTTCCTGGCGCTGGGTTTCATATTCCTGCACCAGGGGTGGGTGAATAAGCTGACTGATCTTCGAATTGCTGGATATTAATTCTTTGCTCAGGCCATCAATTTGTTTTACCAGCCGTTCTTCATTCCGGTTGATCAGCGTTTTGGAAATATCGAGAATCGGTTGGGTGGAGCGGTAATTGCTGGTGAGCACAACCGTCATCAGGTCATTGCGGTAGCTATTGGCAAACTGCAGCATGTTTTCCACGTTGGCACCCTGGAAGCGATAGATACTCTGGTCATCATCGCCTACTACAAATACATTGGGTTTGTCCCAATAACTGATCAATAGTTCCACCAGCCGGTTTTGTGTACCGCTGGTATCCTGGTATTCATCCACCAGTATGTATTGAAATTTTTCCTGGTAGTTGGCGAGCAGGTTTTTGTTTTCTTCAAAAGCCCTGATCACCCAGTTGATCATGTCATCAAAATCATAGCGGTTGCGTTTCCGCATCAATTGCTGGAAGTGTTCAAACTCGTTGACTGCTGCCTGCAATTTTTCCATTCGCTCCTTTTCTTCATCCAGCTTATCTTTTTTCAGGTCGCCGGCATTGAATTCCTTGTATTTTCTTTTGTATACGAACTCGTCCCGGTTGGGAAGGTCGTCCAGATATGCTTCTATTTTTTGATTAATGAAAGCAGGGGTCCATCCTTCCCTTTTCATTGTGCTGAAAAGAGATTGCAGGTTGTTCACTTCAAAGTACACATCACCACGGTATCTTTTAAGCGGATGGTTTTTAGGGAATGAATCGATCAGCTCTTTGAAAAGCTGGATCTTTTCAAGATCGGAGATGGGATCGAGGGCTGTTTTTTCAAACAGGGAAAGGTTTTCCTGGATCACATCATTGCAAAAGGCATGAAAGGTATAGATATTGACCTTGTATGCATCAGGGCCGATGAATTGCAGCAGGCGTTTGCGCATGGCAACCACCCCGGCATCAGTGTAAGTGAGGCAAAGAATGTTCTCCGGCAATGAATCTGTTTCCAGCAATATTTTACCGATACGGCTGGTCAGGATCTGCGTTTTGCCGGTGCCCGGCCCCGCAATCACCATTACAGGTCCTTCAATGGTATCCACAGCTTTGCGTTGTTGTTCATTAAGCTGGTTATATGCTAGCTGGAATTGTTCGTGAAGAGAAGGTTTTGCCATAAGGATAAAGGTAGGACGGTTTTGGATTCTTATGATACGTTCAGTTTCTTTAATATGGCTTCAGCAGCTTCCCTTATTTTTTCTTTCAATTTTACGGGTTGTACAATTTCTGCAGAAGTGCCGAATGTCATGAACCAGTGTGCAAACCCTTGAATGGAAGCTGTAAGAAAGGTCATTTCTATTTTGTCATCCACCTCCCGCTCGGATATAAAGCCGCTGTAATATTTCTGATTCTCGAGATATCGTACAGCATCTTTATCAACGCGGATGATCACTTTCTGCAGGTCCATTTCCCTGCTCCATTGCTGCAGGTAAGATTTCAGTGTGGGATGCACCTGATCAAAGGTTTCAGCGGTTTCTTTAAAGCTTTTTATCCGGTCGAGACGGAAATCACGGTAGTCTTTCCGCAAGCGGCAATAAGCGATAAGATGCCAGTAGCCGTCCAGGTAAAAAACACCCATGGGCTCTACAAGCCTTTCTGTTCTTTGCTGGCTGTGTGATGCAAAATAATTAAGCGATAAAATTTTTTTAGTGCTGATACATTTCAGGATCGCCTGAATGGGATTTACGTTTAACTGCTGATGCGAGAATCTCCGTCCTTTCAGCACCTGTATCTGCTCATCCAGGTTTTCCAGTACATCCTTTTCGGTGCCACGCAGTACTGCCCTGATCTTGTACATGGCCGATTTAAAGCTTTCATCAGTGGACGCATCGGCCAGTTTCTCGATCATTTTTTCAGCCGTCAGGAAAGCAGTTGCTTCTTCACGGGTAAACATCACCGGTGGCAAACGATAACCGTCCATGATGGAATAGCCAATGCCGGCTTCCCCGATCACAGGTATTCCCGCTTCTTCCAGGGTTTTTACATCACGGTAAACCGTGCGCAAACTGATATTAAAACGCTCGGCAATATCCTGGGCCTTCACCACTTTGCGCGATTGAAGCTGGATAAGGATAGCAGTGACACGGTCTATGCGATTCACAGAAATAAATGGTTTAATGTTTTTGTTATGGGCTTCAGCCAGGTAAAGCAGCTTATTGCTTTATTCCTGCACGTTTCTTCAATTCTGCCACAGGCATATTGATCATTCTGCCGATCGGTTTGCCATTGCGATAACTGATCACCCGCATCAGCACTGCATCTTTAGGCACAAGCAATGGTTCTTTGTATACAGGATAGAATTCGTCGGGATAAGAATTATCAAAACTGTAATGCAGGCTAAGCCCGTCTATTTCAGGAATGAGTTCTACTATTACAGAGCTGGAATCTTTTTTCTTCACTTTAAAATCTGCGTCGTACAGGCTGGGCGCATATTTTATTTTTGCTATATCAAGACGGGGAAACTGTGCTTCTATTCTTGTTACAAAACCATTCCAGTTCCTTTTTTCTTTCGGGCTCCATAATATTTCTGCAATAGCCATGCCACGCGGCCATACCATGTATTGCGCCTGGCGGAGATTGTATACCTGTTCAGTCCAGAGATTACCCTGTCCTCCTTTGACCATAGATGGATCAATGCTATCAGGGATGGGTTCAAACTGATAGGTCTTTTTTAAACGCAGGGATGCATACACGGGAGGTTCCATCACTGCATCACTTTGCATATAATCCAGGTAAGCGAATTCCGTGGGTGTCATCACCACCTGGTGTCCCTGTTTGGCGGCTACGGCCCCGTGTTTCATATTGCGCCAGCTCATCACGGCTGCATTGGGTGCAAGGCCGCCCTGCAGGATCTCATCCCACCCGATCATCTTTTTGCCTTTGGCATTGATGATCTTTTCCATGCGTTTGATAAAATAGCTTTGCACTTCATCAAGATCTTTCAGCTTTTCTCTTTGCATCAGTTCTTTGATGGCTTCCGATTTTTCCCAGAAGTTGCGCGCTGTTTCATCGCCGCCGATATGGATGTATTCAAAAGGAAAAAGCTGCGCCACTTCAGTGATCACTTTATCCATGAATGCATAAACCTTTTCATTGGCAGGACAAAGGGAATTATCGATCAGTCCATAAAAATGACCACCTGCAGGCCAGATCATAAACTGTTCACCTGAATTAACCCTGTAAGTGCCCGGTGTGCAGCTTAGCTCAGGGTAAGATGCAATGGCTGCCATGCTATGACCCGGCACATCGATCTCAGGAAGGATGCTGATGTTGCGCTCTTTTGCATATTGAACGATCTCGCGGATGTCATCCTGAGTATAAAAACCACCGTAAGTACGCGGCTCATCAGCAGTGGGGGTGGAGAACCTGCCGAAAGTACCGGTCTTATCAACCCGCCATGCGCCGACAGAAGTAAGCTTGGGCAGACTTTTTATTTCAATGCGCCAGCCCTGGTCATCGGTAAGATGCCAGTGGAGCAAATTGAATTTATAGCGGGCCATATTATCGATAAAAGTTTTCACATCCTGCTTGGAAAAGAAATGACGGGATACGTCCAGCATAATGCCTCTCCAACCAAAGCGCGGGTGATCGCTGATCTTTACGACAGGGACCTGCCATTTTGCAGAGGTGGGTGATGCCGATTCAATCTCTTTGGGAAATAATTGCAGCAGCGTTTGAATGCCATAGAAAATGCCGGCAGGAGTAGCACCTCTCAGCAGGATATTATTGGAGTTTACTTCCAGTTCATATCCTTCAGCGGGTAGGGGTGATGCAGGAGAAAGGGCAATAGCAATGGTGTTGCGGGGGACCATTTTTAGCAATTGCACACGGGAAGAAGTTTTATAGCCTGTGGCATGGCTGATACGAAGGGCGAGTTGTTTGGCCAGGGTATCCAGCGATTGCTGCATGGCAACAATGCGTGTATCGGCGTTTAAAGTAAAATAGCCATCACTTTGAACAACTGAAACAGGTTGCGGCACGAGGGAGAGGACTGGTTTTTGGCTATAAGCCATGCTGGTTGCAAAAGCAAACGTCAGGAATAGAAGTATATTTTTCATTGTTGGTAGTAAAGAATGCAAAGTAAATTATTTAAATGATCATAACTGAACACCGCGCGTATCAAAAGCGGACACTTATGATCTGTTTTGTAAAGGTTAACGTCTGAAAGCCAGAATCTTATCAATCTGGCATTTTCTTGGCCCGGTGGAGGTATTGTCCTTTCTCAATTACCGATAAATATATGCTCAAAAATTACTTCAAAACAGCCTGGCGGAATCTATTGAAGAATAAGTTTTATTCCCTGATCACTATTGCAGGGCTTACAGTAGGGCTTTGTGTGGGAATGCTGATCTTGCTGTGGGTGCAGGATGAACGAAGTTTTGATGCATTTCATAAGAAGGAAGCTGATATTTATCGATTGGAGAACAGGGTAGGCACCGGCAGCAGTATACAGATCTGGGAAGAAACCGCAGCGCCTATCGGCAAACTGGCTAAAGCGGAACTTCCGGAAGTGAAGGATATGGTGAGGGTACGTTATAATTATTATTTCAACCAGTTTCATACGGGTGACAAAATTTTTAATGAAGAAAAAGTTTTTTTTACCGACCCTTCCTTCTTCAGCATATTTGATTTCGGACTGATCAGGGGAAATAAGGAACAACCGTTTAAAGATGATTATTCTGTTGTAATGACGGCTTCAACGGCCCGCCGTTATTTTGGAGATAATGATCCTGTCGGGCAGGTGATCACGGCTGAAGACAGTACAAGATTGACCGTTACGGGAGTGATCGCTGATTTTCCGAAGAACTCATCGCTTAATTATGATATATTGTTTCCCATGTCGCTGTTTGCAAAAAAGCAATTACTTGGGGGCAACAATATCGACACCGATTTTAACCAGTATATCTATGAGACTTATTTGTTGTTGCAACCGGGTACATCGCTGAGTGCGCTGGCTACCAGGTTGCGGAACATACACCTGCGGATGAAATCGGATGATACGGACATCGTTTATCTACCCTTTCCGATCAGGAAAATGCATTTGTTCAGGGCTGATGGAACAGAAGCGGGGATGGCAACTGTACGGATGTTCACCATCATTGCGTTGCTGATATTGGTGATTGCCTGCATCAATTATGTAAATCTCTCCACGGCCCGGTCCATGCTGCGCTCCCGGGAAGTAAGCTTGCGTAAAATAGTAGGGGCCGGCAAGCTGCAGCTTTTCTTCCAGTTTATTCTTGAAACAACTTTGATGTTCGTGCTGGCAGCAGCGCTGGCAATGATGCTTATTCCGATATTGATGCCCATGTTCAATTCCATTTCAGGCAAACAACTGGAATTTAACCTGAGCAACCCGCATATATGGAAGGTGATCGGTGGCACTATCGTGGGCACATTGATCGTATCAAGCATTTATCCTGCCTTGTTGCTTTCTTCATTCGAACCACTGAAAGCATTAAAGGGGAAAATAGCTTTACGGATCAATGATGCGTTTTTCAGAAAAGCACTGGTGGTAACGCAATTCGCGCTTTCCGTAATACTTATAGCCGGCACATTTGTGATCAGCCGTCAGTTGCAGTATATCCGTTCCAAAGAACTGGGTTATGATAAGGACCATGTTCTTTCTTTTTATATGAGGGATATGGCTTCCCACTACGATGCAGTGAAAGCAAACCTGCTGAAGAGTCCGAGTATACAGGAAGTAACCAGGTCGAGCAACGAACTGATCGTTGACTTGAGCAGTCTTACAGGTAATACGGATTATGATGGCAAGGGGCCGGGAGAAACCTTTATGGTGTATCCCCTGGCAATTGATAAAGACTATATACCTTTTTTTAAATTGAAGATGACCGCGGGAGCCAATTTCACGGGTATGCCTGCAGATTCATCACATGTTATATTAAATGAGACCGCTGTGCGGAATGCAGGCATTAAAGACCCGATCGGCAAGCGTTTCCGGTTATGGAAGAATGAAGCGACGATCGTGGGCGTGGTAAAGGATTTTCATTTTGCTTCGATGAAGAAGGCAATAGAACCGGTGGTACTTTATTATGATCCCAGAAACACCCCAAGGATCTCCATTAAAACAACAGGTGCAGATGCGGCAAAAGCAATAGCAGCAGCGGAGACGGAATGGAAGAAATATAATCCCGGATTTCCGATCAACTATACTTTCCTGGATGAAAGCTTTGGTAAATTATATCAAACAGAGCAACGCACCGGGACCCTGTTCAATATTTTTGCCGGTATTGCTATTCTCATATCCTGCCTGGGATTGCTGGGGCTTACTGCTTACACGGCGCAGGTGCGCACGCGTGAAATAGGCGTACGGAAAGTGCTTGGTGCAAGTGTGCCGGGTATTGTGAGTTTGCTGGCCCGGGATTTTATCAGGCTTGTGCTGGTAGCCATTGTGGTGGCTGTTCCAATATCCTGGTATGCGATGAACAGGTGGCTGGAGGATTTTGCCTACAGAACAAATCTCAACTGGACGATATTCGCTTTGTCGGGCCTGCTGGCTATCCTGATCGCAATGATAACGATCAGTTTCCAATCAGTGAAAGCCGCGCTGGTGAACCCGGTAAAAAGCCTGAAGCAGAACGACTAGACGATCACTTGTTGACTATTATCCGGGAGCTAATATTAAAAAGGCCGATGACTGAGAAATTACACTCAACCATCGGCCTTTTTAATATCAGCCAGAACTACTTAGACTAATAAAATAGTCTGAATAATTCCTCCTTATCCAGGCATCCTGGAAATATATTTTTCTATCTGTTTTATCTGATCAACGATCTGTGGAGTAGTGGGCTTTAAAGCCTTTGCTTTACGGAAAAAATCTTTACTGGCGCGAAACTCCCGTTTGTTCATCATAATGCTGCACATCTGGAGATAAGCGGCCGCTTCATTTTCTTTATCAGGCAGTCCCTTGCGGATAGCTGCGCGGATGTAGGACTCAGCTTGTTTAAGATCATTTTTCTGCATGGCCAGCATTCCCATTTGCAGCATACTGGCGCCTTCGGCTTCTTTCATGGGCATACCCAGATCGAGCCCTTTCTTCATCATTTTCTCAGCGCCATCAAAGTCCTGCTTCATCATGGCAATATTGCCTTTCAGTGTGTAGTACACGGAGCGGATAGGCTTATAAAGCAGGTTAGGAAAATGAATGGAAGCCAGCACTTTTTCAGCGCCGTCCATATCCCCATTTTCCATATACTCCTGTATCAGCCTGAGTGGGCCAAAAAAGAAATGGCCAAGAATAAGGATCAGGCCGACAAAATACAGCGGAAAAGCAGGCCAGAACCCAGCAGAATAGTTCACATATCCTCCCAGCGCGGCGAGCACGATGCCGATCCAGAGGCGGTATTTGATCAGGAGATTATAAAATTTCATACGTTAGATAGCCTTAATATGTTTATTAAGGGCTGGCAAAGATAGGAAAAACGCGAATGACGCGAATAATGTCTATAAAGGAAGGGAACTGCTTAAAGCCACGAATGGTGCGAATAGTGTTCTGCGGAAGAAGTTTGTTTAAAAGTCAGAAGGGTTTGTAGTCACTTTGTTTTTTTTAATAGGTTCTACCGGAATTAATTAGGTTTTTCTTTTATAGGAGATTATTCGCGTCATTCGTGGCTTTAAGCAGTTCCCTTCCTTTATAGACATTATCCGCGCCATTCGTGGCTTTAAGCGAATCCTCCCTTAAGGAGTATTATTAGCATTATTCGCTTCTATCCAGTAGCCGTCAGGATCTTTAAACCAGATTTGTTTTACGCCATCGACCCTTGAGGTGACGGAGGCCTGCTTGCCGGCCCAGTCTTCATAGGGGATTTGGTGTTTGTTGAGGTTGGTGATGAATTGATCTATTGAAGAGACGGAAAAGCAGAGATGGGCATTTTTATCGTGTGGGACTGAGTTGGCAGCGCCGCTGATGATGTGCAATTGGCTTTTGGAGCCAATGCTGAACCAGGTGTGTCGGCCATCATGAAAGGGTTCGGGGATGGTGTCGAGGCCGATGATGTCGCGGTAGAAGCGGGTGCTTTTTTCGAGGTCGACTACGTAAATAGCGATATGGTTGAGCCGGGGCATGGGTCTGGTTTGAGCGTGGCAAAGCTGGGTAATGATGATGCAGGCAAAAAGGAGCAGCCGGGGTGGCAGGTGGATCAAAGGCTTTGAGTTGGCGGGTGAGCTGAGTCGCCGGATTGAGGATGATAAGGGATGCTTCATTACAGCAATATACAGAAAGAGGTTGACCGTTGACCGCAGAATCTTTGTATGGATTGAGGTGCCATGTAAAGGATTTTGCGGGCAACGGCCAACCGGGCAACAGCAACAAATCATCCCAGGTTCAACGATCTTAAGTAAAGTATTGCCTGGCAGCGATGTTGTATCTCCTGGTCAATATAGCGGAGAACAAAGGAATAAACGGGGCCTGAGCCAAGTCCGAAAACAGTTTGCTTTTCCAGGAGGCGGTCTTCCGGCATTTCTGCCCAGAGCCGGTCGATCTCCCCGGTCGTTTTATCCCAAAGGCTGAGCAGTTCTTTTTTATTCAGTGGTTTCGGCTCTCCGTTCCAGGAGCGGCTGAAGCTGCCGGTGGGCTGCCAATGACCGGTGGTAATGCCTACTACAGCGGGAAGGCTCATGCTGATAATATCCAGCACTAATTCCGCGAAGGGGCGCATGCCATTGAGTGAATAAAAAAACAGGTGGTCTTCCGGGAAAGCTTCAATGAGCTGCCGGGTTTGCCGGCGTTCATCCTGCCAGTAGGCCAGCATCACTTCCGGGGTAATGGTAACAGGATTTGCGGTTGGTATGGTTGTCGTCGTCATGATCATTTTTGTTTGCAATGAGTGATAACATAATGGTATAATGGTTGAGTGGAAAGTTTGGTTTGGTTAGCACGAATAAATTCTGATGAAAGGAGCGTTAAGTGGATAAGCGCGAATACGATCCAAATAATGGAATGTTTCCAATATTGCGAATGGCGCGAATGGTACAGTTATCCTTACCTGAAAATAATTCCTGATCCCGAAAACAATCCTTGTCTGTATGTCAAATCCTTTTCAAAAACCAGTGTGCCCATTCGCGCCATTCGCGGCGCTCAAAAAGCTTTATCTTATAAAAGAACATATTCGCATCATTCGTACTATGCGCGGTCCCAGAAATAGGGTGGTTCAATCCCAAGCGCTCTCATATACACATATCCCTGTCCTCTGTGATGGATCTCGTTATCGATCACGTACATCAGGAGCCAGTACATAGTGCCGGGCCATTGGCCGAAGGCGACATCTTCTTCCTGGAGGCGTTCGGGAGTCAGGTCTTTCCAGATCCGGTGAAGTTCTTTGGTAGTGAAGTCCCAGCGGTCCAGCAGTTCCTGTTTGGTGGTTGGTTTGGTTTTCCAGCCGGCAAGGAGGGGTAATTCTTCTTCTTTTTTCCATTCGCGGTAAGCGGCGCCATGGAGGGAAGGGATGGCCATTCCGAGGAATTCCAGTACCAGTTCGCTAAAGGGGCGCATGCTGCCGATAGAGAAGGTAAAGAACTGGTCTTCGGGGTACTTTTCAATCATTTTGCGGGTGAGGTTGCGATGGCCCATCCAGTGGTTGAAAAGTTGGTCCATGGTAAGAGCGGTTGGGGCGGGGGTTAAGGTTGTTGCTGACATTTTTATTGGTTTTATGGGTGATTATTGCGTTGACGATACAAAGCAACGAAGGGGTAGTGACAGCCCTGTGTCAGGAGGATTGGGGGAATTGAAAAAAAATTTGGGTTGTAAGTTTTTTGGGGTGAATGATGGGATTTCCTGGATGTGGATGGCCGGATAGGGTTATAAATCTCTGGTTTAAGCGGGAATTTAGTGGGAAACTGTTATTTTTGCGACCCGTTATTTCGTTTTGAGATAGCCGGTCCCGTAGTTCAATGGATAGAATAGAAGTTTCCTAAACTTTTGATACAGGTTCGATTCCTGTCGGGACTACAAATACCCCACAAATACTCATGCCCCTGAACGAACGTTAAATTCCCTCAAATCCTTCAACATTTGATTCAGGCAACCAATGCTTAGGACTATTCGTAGTTACTTATTTTAAATATTTTTTAAAGGAGGGTTTTCAATCTGTAAAAGTATTTGGGAAATCTCTCTTTCATATGTAGCCTTTAGTGCAACACTCCGCCGACTTTGTAACAATTCCCGGCAATGTTTCCATGTTGCAGGTACCAAAATGAAACCCAACAAACCAAGTCGAATTGCCCTGATGACCGGTCATCCAAAAAAATTGACCATTCAACAGCTTAATAAACCAAACAAGGTATTATGTATTGCAAAATACAGTATTTAAACAATATCTTTGTTATGCACATGAATGGAAAGAAGACCTATTAGGGATAAAAAACCATACTATCAAAACAAAATGATTTCTGTAGTGGCTCCACAAAAAAAGAAAGCCCCCTGTTCGTGTCTCACGAACAGGAATCGTAAGCTATAATGGCTTGAGGACATGGGTGAGGATGCTATTGGATACGAGCTAAAATCATACATAAAAATTGGCGAGGTTTTTTTAGACAGCCATGATCATCAATGGCAAAAATTGTTATTACAAAACGAATACAAAGACGTTGTTGTAAACTCCCTTAGAATAGTTAAGTAACAAAGGCGAGATCGATGTATATGCCTTTGTGATTATACCCAATCATATACACTTGATTTGGAAAACAAACCGGACACGAGCCGGGACGACCGGAGTGCATAGAATTCTATTGCCTAAAAGCTTTGCTATGAATAAATTACTGATCAAAAATCTAAACAAGACCTACTCCAATGGAGTAAAAGCCATCAACAACATTTCATTGGAAATAAGCAATGGTTTGTTTGGATTGCTGGGGCCCAACGGTGCAGGGAAATCATCGCTCATGCGCACTATAGTTGGACTGCAACATGCCGATAGTGGCGAGATCATTTTCAACAACGTAAATGTTGTGGATGATCCTTTCTTCCTTAAAAAGCAGTTGGGATTTTTGCCGCAGGACTTTGGTGTGTATCCTAAAATAGCTGCATATGACCTGCTGAACCACCTGGCTATTTTGAAAGGAGTTACCGACGCCCATGAAAGAAAGGAACAAATATTATCGCTACTGCAAAAAGTGAATCTATATGCTTATCGAAAAAAGGAAGTACATACTTTTTCAGGTGGCATGAAACAAAGATTTGGCGTTGCCCAGACATTATTGGGCAATCCGAAGATTGTTATTGTAGATGAGCCCAC
>DATAJQ010000068.1:0-5523 GCA_036262095.1 Chitinophagaceae bacterium
CAATATTGCCGGTGCTTACTGGAAAGGCGATGAGAAAAATAAAATGCTGACCCGCATCTATGGTGTCACTTTTCCTTCTCAAAAGGAACTGGACGAATACCTGCAGATGCTGGAAGAAGCGAAGAAAAGGGATCACCGCAAGCTGGGCAAAGAGCTGAGCATCTACACCATGGATGATGATGTGGGCCAGGGCCTGATCATGTGGATGCCGAATGGTACCGTTATTATTGAGGAACTGGAAAAGCTGGCTAAAGAAACCGAGTCCGAAGCTGGTTATAAAAGGGTAGTGACCCCGCATATTGCCAAGGAAAGCATGTACCTGACCAGTGGTCACCTGCCTTATTATGCGGATGGAATGTATCCACCTATGGAACTCGATGGTGAGAAATATTACCTGAAGGCCATGAACTGTCCGCATCACCATAAAATATATGCGGCAGAGCCAAAGAGCTATCGCGACCTTCCTTATCGCATTGCAGAGTATGGCACCGTGTACCGCTACGAACAAAGCGGTGAGTTATTTGGTTTGATGAGGGTGCGTTGCCTGCACATGAACGATGCGCATATCTATTGCACTAAAGCACAGTTTGCAGAAGAGTTCAGGGCCGTGAATGAAATGTACCAGAAGTATTTCAAAATATTCGGTATAGATAAATATGTGATGAGGTTGAGCCTTCATTCACCGGATAAGCTGGGCAAGAAATATGTGAACGAGCCGGAGCTTTGGAAAGAAACAGAAGAAATGGTGCGCCAGGTGCTGATCGAATCCAAAATTCCTTATGTGGAAGTGCAGGATGAAGCGGCGTTTTACGGGCCAAAGATCGACGTGCAGATCTTCAGCGTGATCGGCCGTGAATTCACCCTGGCGACAAACCAGGTTGATTTTTCACAGGGCCGCAGTTTTAAACTGGAATACACAACCCCGGACAACCAGACAGAAATACCCCTGATCATTCACCGTGCACCCCTGGGTACACATGAGCGGTTCATTGGGTTCCTGCTGGAGCATTATGCGGGTAAATTCCCGCTCTGGCTGTCGCCGGTGCAGGTGAAAGTGCTGCCTATCAGCGATAAATTCCTGGACTATGCCAAATCAGTGGCACAAAAACTGAAAAAGGCAGATATTCGTGCAGAAGTGGATGACCGCCAGGAAAAGATCGGTAAAAAGATCAGGGACACTGAGTTGCTGAAAGTGCCTTATATGCTGGTAGTGGGAGAGAAGGAGATGAATGAAGAATCAGTATCAGTAAGAAGGCAGGGCAAGGGCGATCTGGGGTCAAAAACTGTGGCTGAATTTTTGAAGGAAGCCGTGGCCGAGATTGAAGAACGAAGGGAATAATGTATATTTAACGGGCTTCAAACCCGAATGAAGCTTAACAAAATTTCCGGTAAGCCTTATTGGTTAATTCAAAAGCAAAAAGTAAAAATGCAAAACCGAGCACTGTATTCAGTCGAGCTATTTTTTGATTTTTTACTTTTGCATTTGATCCCTGAACAACCGGAGGTTTAATTTTAAAATTTAAAAAATCAATGCCCCATCAGGGAGGGGTTTCATTTAAAAGGATTAAATGGCAGTACCACAAAAACCCGGAGGCGGATTTAACAGGCCTCCCGGAGGCGGAGGTTTCAGACCAGGCGGTGGCGGATTTAAAGGCGGTTTCAGAAACAAGTTTATTCCGCGTAAAGAAGCAGAACATCGCATTAACCAGTTCATCAGGGTGCCCCAGGTGCGATTGGTAGGAGATAATGTAGAAGTGGGCATTTACAGTACACAGGACGCGCTGAGAATGGCGCAGGACCAACAACTGGATCTCGTGGAAATTTCCCCACAGGTAGATCCTCCTGTTTGTAAGATCATTGACTATAACAAGTTCTTATACGATAAGAAGAAGAAGGAAAAGGAGATGAAAGCGAAAAGCAAGGTCTCCGAAGTGAAAGAGATTCGTTTTACACCCAATACAGATGATCACGACTTTGACTTTAAAGCCAAACATGCAGAAAGTTTTCTGAAAGAAGGCAATAAAGTAAAAGCCTATGTACAGTTCAAAGGCCGCGCGATACAATTCCAGGAAAGAGGACAATTGCTCCTGCTCAAGTTTGCTGAAAGGCTGGCAGAAGTAGGTGTGCTGGAAAGCATGCCGAAGATGGAGGGCCGCAGAATGTTAGCGATGTTTGCACCAAAAGGCAAGAAAAAGTAAAAGCGAATGACACGAATGATTCTGATTATTGGAATCCGTTTTTGAGTAAGCGCGAATTAACGCTAAAGATACAAACCGTCAGTAATGACGGTTTTTTGTTTTTGAAAGATCAGGGAGTTTTTTCTACTATTAGCAATTAATTCCTGACTCCCGACTAAGACTCTCGACTCTATTCCAGCCCCTTATACCATTTGTATAAAAAAAACATGGAATCAATGTTAAACCATTGCTTTCCGTATATTAGATCACTTTTTTATCACCAAAAATGCAATATGCACCAATTCTTTAACCACCGCTGGCTGGTAGCAGTAGCCGTTTGTGCCTGTTCCGCTGCCATGGCTCAGCCCAAAACTGACTCAACAAAAGGGCCAGGAGCCGGACCTGGAATGGGAAGACCTTCCACCGGTCCCAAGCCCTATAAAGAGGTTATCACTGCTAAAGCAGTTTCCGATGCAGGCCTTTTCACCGTTCACAAAGTAGAGGATAAATACTATTTCGAGATCGGTGATACCATGCTTAACCGGGACATACTGGTCGTTAACCGTATCACCAAAGCTGCTGCAGGCATGCGTAATGGTTTCTTTGGCTTTGCAGGCGACCAGATCGGTCAGAATGTGATCCGCTTCGAAAGAGGCCCCAACAACAAAGTGTTCCTGCGCAATATTTCCTTTGCAGAATATACAAAGGATTCTACATCGTCTATGTTCACTGCAGTGAACAATTCAAACATTCAGCCTATTGCTGCATCTTTTGATGTGAAGGCATTCTCTAAAGATTCTGCCGGCGCAGTGATCGATATTACCGATTATATCAGCGGTGATAATGATGTGCTCTTTTTCAGCGGCAGTCTTAAATCATCCATGCGTATAGGATCGCAGCAGGCAGACAAGTCCTATATCTCAGGGGTAAAATCTTTTCCAACCAATATTGAGATATCAACAGTAAAAACATATTCCCGTTTACCGGCTGCACCGGCTCCAGGTAGTTCATTCACTCCTGCTGCTCCGGGAGGCAACCTTACAGTGCAGTTGAACAGCTCTTTTGTATTGCTACCTAAAGTGCCGATGCAGGCCCGCAACTTTGATCCGCGTGTTGGTTTCTTTGCTGTGGGATATACCGATTTTGATGCTAACCCGCAGGGAGTGGAAGTCGTTCGCGTGGTAAAACGCTGGAGACTTGAACCAAAGGACGGTGATTGGGAAAAATATAAAAGAGGTGAACTGGTTGAACCAAAAAAACCGATCATTTTCTATATCGATCCGGCCACACCAAAAAAATGGGTGCCTTATCTGATACAAGGAGTGAATGACTGGCAGGTTGCTTTTGAAAAAGCAGGATTTAAAAATGCCATCTTCGCCAAAACAGCTCCTACCAAAGAAGAAGATCCGGAATGGAGCCTTGAAGATGCCCGTTACTCAGCTATCGTGTATAAGCCTTCTGATATTGCCAATGCCAGCGGACCCAGCATCAGCGACCCGCGCAGTGGTGAGATCATGGAAAGCCATATCAACTGGTACCACAATGTAATGGAACTGATCCATCACTGGTATTTTGTTCAGTGCTCACCTTTGGATGCAGGCGCGCGCAAAATGACTTTTGATGATGAACTGATGGGTCAGTTGATCCGTTTTGTATCATCACATGAAGTAGGGCATACGCTTGGCCTGCGTCACAACTATGGCTCCAGCTCTACAGTGCCTGTTGAGAAACTGCGTGATAAAGCCTGGGTAGAAGCCAATGGGCATACACCTTCCATCATGGACTATGCACGCTTTAACTATGTAGCACAGCCGGAAGATAATATCGGCCGCGCCGGTCTTTTCCCACGTATCGGCGACTATGATAAATGGGCAATTGAATGGGGATACAAACTCTTCCCTCAATATAAAGATGCTGATGCAGAAAAACCCTATCTCAATACCTGGGTAATTGACAGGCTGAAGAATAACCGCCTTTGGTTTGGAACAGAAACCAATCCTGATGATCCGCGTTCACAACGTGAGCAGGTAGGGGATGATGGAATGAAAGGCGCTTTCTATGGTATCAAAAACCTTCAGCGCATTATTCCCAACCTGGAAGCATGGACCAAAGAACCCAACAGGGATTATTCCAGCTTGGGTGAAATGTACAGGGAAGTTACCGGTCAGTTCACCATGTATATGAGCCATGTTACCAAATACATTGGCGGCATTATGGAAACTCCTAAAACAGTGGAGCAAAGTGGCCCTGTGTATGAAGTGGTAAGCAAGGCCAAACAAAGGGAAGCAGTAGAGTTCCTGAACAAACAATTATTCGCCACACCAACCTGGCTGATCAACCAGGAGATTTTCAGCAAAACCGGTACAACTGCTACCAGCACCATCGGCCGTTTGCAGGATAATGTCATCAATGGCATTCTTTCCAACCGCACACTGGGCAAGCTGATCGAAGCGGAAGCTGCACAGGGAGCCAATGCTTACGGCATTCTTGACCTGTTGGGAGATATGAAAAAAGGCATCTGGAGCGAACTGGCGACCCGTTCAAAAATTGATGTATATCGCCGGAACCTCCAGAAATCATACGTAACGGCGCTGTCCAACCTGCTGGCATCACCCCGCGGCAGCGGTCCCGACGTGATCCTGGTCATCCTTGGCGGTGCGGGTTCAGCTTCCAATCCCGACAAGTCAGACATTAAAAGCGCTGTAAAAGCCCATCTCGCTATCCTCCGTACTGAGATCAAAGCAGCTGCGGCCACAACAGTTGATCCAATGAGCAAATATCACTTGCAGGATATTGCTTCGAGAATTGATAATACACTGAACCCCAAGAACTAGATCCAGGGCCGGCAGTCGATAGTCGGCAGTCGATAGTTCGCTGACGACCCTGAATTAAGAAAGTTAACAGGAACAGTACATTAAGAGCCGGGTTCTCCTCAACAACGCTGAGGAGGCCCGGCTCTTATATTTTTAAGCTGCATAACGTGTTCTGAACCAGGCAACGGAAAGGGGTAGACTATAGACTGCTGACTATCGGCTATCGACTCCCGACTCCGGACCGACCGGGAACTTTCCCTTGGTTTTTCCATTAAAACGATCTACCTTTGCCGTCCGAAAAATAAAGTTCTTTTTTGAAGCAGAGCTTTGTCTGAGGACAAACATTTCCTGAAGAGGCTCCACAAGCATCCCCCCGTGGGGAACGCCTCAAGGGGTATAATTTTAATACTGGGTAAAATGCCTAAAGTAAAAACGAATTCCAGTGCCAAAAAACGTTTTAAAGTAACCGGCACAGGAAAGATCACTCACCAAAAGAGTTTCAAGCGTCACATCCTGACGAAAAAATCAAAAAA
>DATAJQ010000069.1:0-19384 GCA_036262095.1 Chitinophagaceae bacterium
GAAAAACCGGAAGTTCAAAACGGATGCATTCTTTATCAGCGTAGCCAATAGCAACCAGTTTGGCAATAATTTCACGATTGCACCAAAAGCCAGTTTAAGCGATGGCTTGTTGGATATTGTGATCGTGACAGATCAAAGCAAATTGAGTTTATTATTGCAAACTTTCCGGCAGGTGATGGGTGGAGTGAAATTGCAATCCAGTTCAGAGATCAATACAAAAAAAGGAGTGATCTATTTTCAAACGGATAAACTGGCTATTCATAATCTTTCTGAAGCGCCCTTGCATGTGGATGGTGATCCGGCGGAAACTCCGGGAGAATTGGAGATATCAGTGAAGAAGAAATGTTTTAAGTTGTTACATGCGGTAGGGGTGGAATGAGGAAAATACATTTATAATCGGTGAAAAACCCATGGTTGTTCTTTTGTATGTGAGCAAATTGCAATTGCCGGGATGAACGGTGATCCATTTACAGAGAATACATTAATAAAAACTACGATTCTCTTAATAAAGAATATACTTTTTTTGGAAATTCCGGCCTCGCTGAAAATCAAGTAGGCATAGAAAATTATAGAGCAGGCGAAAAATACACTTCAATATTTGTAATAAAAAAATAAACGTAAATTAGTATTATGAAAACTAAGCAATCTAATATAGCAGTATCTGCAAAAAAGCTTTCTGATGATGAACGATTAGCAATAATAGCTTCGAAAATTAAAGGACGAGATTTATTTCCCGAAAGGACTAAAAGCGCAAAAAAGTTACTTCAGAATGTAAAAATTCTGGCCAAGGGGCTTTGAGTTCTATTAAATTTCTTCCTCCTGTATATATTCCTTTGTGGGAACCTTATCATCATCAAAAACAGCCTCTATAAGGCATTGGCTATATCTTTTCGCAACATATTTATTAAACTGTCTTTCTTAAGGAAAAAGTCTTTCAGATTTTACTGATGATCAGTAAAATCTGAAAGACTTTTTTATTTCGATATTCTACCGCTTTATCAACTTAAATGTTTCCCTTTGTCCATCTCCTTCCAGGATCACCAGGTATACCCCCGCTTTCCACCTACTCACATCTTTTATAATCCTCGAATCCTTCCTGCTTATCACCCATTGCTCAATCTCTTGCCCGCTCGTATTCACCACCCTTATGGTACGATAACCGATATTACCCGGCACAATTGTTAACTGCCCAGAAGTCGGATTTGGATAAAGCACCTTGCTTCCTATATCCGTAGATGCTTCACCCTCTGAAGAAATTCTTGCAGTCAGTAATTCACTTGAACGGTTCAGCCCCATCTCGGGCGGCGAGCAATTATCAATCACAAAATAATTGAACTTAAAACTGCCCGACACCACATGAATACCGGTATAGCTCAATGCAGGCAATGTCAATGTATCTGTGATCGTCATCCACTGGCCATTCGTAGAAGGAAGCTGGATAATGGCAAATGTAAAACTGCTATGCCCGATCCGCACTTGCGACGGTGCTGTTGACAATACACGCAAACTAATCCTGTATAAACCTGCTGTTGGAACATTCAACGTATTATACGCAAAGTAATGACCCGGTGCCAGCCCGGTGAAGTCTTGTCCGCCACCAATATCCGTACACGCTTCCAGTACCGGACCAGAATGACGGCCAGAAAAACTTTCTGCTTCATACTTATTGTTCATCGAGCATTCCACTAATTGTACAAGAGCCGTTCCCGAAATAGTATCTGTTGATGCATTAACAAGGTAGCTACCCGGAGTTGGACCCGCTGTGAGCAATCCCATTGAATCAATCGTATTGCCTGTACCATTCACAGACCATTGAACAGATGGCAAGCTCACATTGTTCCCGGTACTATCATGGCCTGTTGCTTTAAACAAATACTGGCTTCCTGTTGCAAGCAGAATGGTATCAGGAAATACTTTGATGCTGGCTAAGGGTGTCGGCGCTGTTGCACAGTTATCAATCGAAAACCAGTTGAATTTAAATGAACCCGATATACCATGAATACCGGTATAGCTCAACGCAGGCAAAGTGAGCGTATCGGAAATGGTTTGCCATTGCCCGCCTGTCGATGGTATGTCGATCAGCTTATAAGTAATGTTGCCATGACCTACCCTCAGTTTCGCTGGTGCTGTTGTAGACACGCGTAGCCGGATATTGTACCGGCCTGCAGAAGGTACTTTGAGTGTACTGTATGCAAACCATTTACCTGTTGTAACATTTTCAAAATGCTGGCCGCCATCCACATCATCGGTTGCTACCATGGTGATACCAGCAGCTTTTGATGAAGCAGATTCAGCTTCATAACGGTTGTTGACTGTGCATGTATATCCCAGTTGCAACGCCAGGGTACCGGTTACACTTCCTGATGTTGCTGTAACAGTGCATATGCCAGGCGCGGTTCCTGCAACAAACAGCCCGTTATTATCGATTGTATTACCGGAGCCACTCACTGTCCAGTATACGGAATCCACTAATGGCACCTGTGCATCATACTGATCATATCCTTTTGCAGTGAATTGTTGAGAAGCACCGACAGGGATCACCAACGTGTCGGGCTTAATGCGGATAGTTGTTAATATCGGTGCACCGAGTACCCGCACCAAAGAACTATCACTAAATAATCCTGAGGTTGCTTTCACCCAATATGATCCTGCTGTATCCGAAGTGAACAAACCACCCGGGCTCACTTTCCCCGCACTGTTAGACGTTGTCCAGACCGGCTCGGGTGATAGCATGATGAAATTGCTATCCTGATCACGCCCGATTGCCTTCAGTTGTATCGACTCACCTTCCAATATCCGTGCGCTGTCCGGTTCAACATTCAGGCTTTGCACCGAATGATCTCCCACTGCTACAAACTGCAGCCAGTTAAAGTTCCAGCCAGATGAAGAAGAAGTGATCCGTAATGTTTTATGTCCAGGTCCAAAAACAATTGGTGCTGATATAACCGTCTTCCATGTTTGCCATCCTCCGGTTGCAGGCAATTGCACAGTTGAAAGAAGCATAGTATCGAGTCTTATATTCAATGCTGATGCACTGTTTGCCGCCACCCTGAAACGTATGCGATATGCAGCAGAATCCGGCACATCGATATCATATTCAAACCAGGTGCCATTGCCAATATAACTTACGTTCAGCACACCACTTGTGTCGGCTGTATTTTCTGTGCAGCAAATGTTGGAATTATCATACGCTTCCGCTTCTATTCTTGACGGGATAGGTTTATAGTTCGTTGGCCTTACTGTAATGTTTGTAGACCCGGTTACACTCGTTGTGTCGTGCGTTGCTGAGGCGGTAACAACACCGGAGCTTTGAATTACCGCCAATCCATTACTATTGATCGTATTTCCTGCACCGGTTATACTCCACAGCGGAGTGATTCCATTCATCACATGTCCATTCTGATCAAGCATCTTCGCGAGGAACTGTTGCGTTTTGCCGGGCAACACAGATACATTTGCCGGCGTGATATCAATTGAATCCAGTACAGGCGTGCCCAGGCCTTTTTGATAAATACGAACATAGTCCACCTGCATGCTATCCGGCCAATCTGCATCCGTGATCGTGCCTCCCATACCACCACCAATCGCGATATTCAGTATTACATAGAAAGGTTTATCAAATGGCCAGTCTTTCCAATCTGTTTTTGGATTCACGTAAGTATAAAATCCTACACCATCATGCGTGAAACGCAATGAATCCGGTGACCATTCCACAGCATACGTGTGATATACAGTATCTACATCCGGCATAATCTGGTTGCCTCCAAGATTACCACCATTTGTCCAGTTCTTGCTTTCAGTATGAACAGCACACATGGCTTTGCCAAAAGTATTGCCCACATGCTCCAGTATATCCACCTCTCCGCTCTTCGGCCAACTGCCATATACATTCGAAACGGGCATTAGCCAGAAGGCAGGCCATGACCCTCCCGCTCTTGGCAATTTTGCCCGCATCTCTGCTTTTCCATACAGGAATTCCATTTTCCCCAATGATACCACGCGGGCAGACGACCATGGCGCATTCGGGTCACCCGTCGGGAAATCTTTTTTACCAGTGATCACCAGGTTGCCATTCCGTACCCGTGCATTATCCCTTGTTTCATCCGTGTATACCTGCTGTTCATTATTGATCCATCCTTTCGGGCGGGCGTCAATAGACCATTTGGCGGGATCAGGCAAACCATCCACGTCAAATTCATCATTGTAGATCATCGTCCAGTTGGGATTCCCGTCAAATACAACATTCCCTTTCACCACATAAGAAGCATTATTCGGGTTTTGTAATTCGCTTCCATTCACCGTAAGAGCAAATAGGGTACGGGAATAATTAGCGGGTGAATTTCCGGATAAGGTCAGATGGACCGTTGTATCATTGATCCTGGAGATGCTATTCAGCGAAATGCCCTGCGGCAAAGTGGAATGGACCCAACCAGCCGGTGTCAATGTTGTTTTAAATAAATCACCATGCAATTTCACCTCGATCACTTTTCCGTTCTCGCTTCCCATGGAAATATTTTGCGGCGTGAACTGAAGGCTTGTTGGGTTCGGCGCTTGTATCTGGTCAAAATACAGTATCCCGTTTGCCTTCTTTCCATCGATGAACTGTATGGCAATACGATTAAGATCAGTGCGGTTACTGATATTAGGAAAGGTAAATACCGCTTCCTCCCATTGATTTATGTTTTGGATCCGGTAGGTCTGAAAAACCGCCTGTGTATAGTCCGTGCCCGGCTGAAGTTTGAACATCACGTCCTCCTTCACGTTGCTATATACCAGCATCCTGAAAGTGGTTCCGCCCGTAAGATCCAGCGGAGAAGAAAGCGTTACCGCCGCTGCCATGTAAGGTGAGCAGGAAGTGTCTTTCGTGAACTTTGCTACACGAGAACTTGTATTCAGGCCAGCAACAGAAGGGTTTGCTGCGTTAAAGATCACCGTACCGGTAGCCCCGGCTCCTGCATTGTAGATCCAGTTGCCGGAAGCCGGTCCATGACCTTCCATATCATCAATCAATAATAATTGTGCGTTTACCGCGCCTATGCATGCCAGCATGCAAAGACAAACGAAGAGTGTAATCTTTTTCATTATGGCAGAAAGTTTAGGTTTTGATAAATCAAAGCAGGAAGATTCCCTGCTTTACTGTGGTATAAAAAGTATTGCATCAGCAGGCAGATAGCCATCGGCTCCTGCATTACTGATCTCTACAAAGCCTTTTTTGCCTTTTTTGAAAGAATGTGCTCCAAGGCTCACCCATTCACCTGAGGTTTGACCCTCCACAATGATCTCCGCTGGCTTGATCAGTATATTCTTCATGCCTGATGCTGTAGAAATATTGATCGTCATCTGTGAGGTCATCTCTTTTACTTTCGGGATATAGATGTAAACCTGGTAAGCACCTGCCTTCGTCAGGGCAGGAATGAATTGAATCGATTTCGGGCTCTTGCCTTTACTGCTGTCAATCAGCATTGAATGTCCGTAAGCGCCTTTTTTCAGCACCTGCCAGTTGCCTTTGATGTTCACATGCTGCTTATCGTCATTATCTACCAGCACTTCAGGTGTTTTACCATTCATCAGCGGGTCTTTCTTCAGGATCGCCTGAACTTTCTTCACATCCACTTTATGTACATCGTTGCCATTCTTCATTGCAAGTGATGCTGCAATGGCTGCCGACTGACCCAGCACCATAAACACCGGTTCCATCCTTATTGAGCCGTATGCAATATGGCTGGCTGATAAACATACCGGTACTAACAGGTTGTCACATTCCCCTTTCTTTGGGATCAATGATCGGTAAGAAATAGGATAAGGGCCAAAGCCGCCGATCTCTACATTCCCTTCATTCTTTACCATTCCATTAACCACAATACGTTGGCAGTTGTGTGAATCCATGGTATAAGCAGCAAGACCGATCCCATCATCCACCACTTCGCGCCCTTCACAATTATGCTGCGTCATTACATAGGCGCCAACCATGCGGCGTGCTTCACGCACGTACATCTGCGGTGTCCAGTTGCCGTTATCCGTGTATTCATCTTTTGGATAACCCCATTGCAGCATTTGATTTCTTAAATGCTCCGGCATCCGTTGGTCATGGCCAATAAAGAATAGCAATCCCTTCGTGTAGTCCTCATGCTCTTTCTGGATCTTTTTTCTTGTTCCATAATCGGCATCAGGATAATTATAGTTATACCCGATCATATCTGTGGATACAGGACCGTTATTATTGATATCCGTTTTGTTGTTCGGCATCAGATCAAACTTCAGGAAGCCCCATAGATCACCAGGGATTTTCTTTTGCAGATAGCGCAGAAGCAATTCATAACGAGTGGAATCATAATTATCCGGGCGGGTGATCGGCACACGGTTCTCCTGCTTATTGGTGAGACAGATCCTGAAATTATACGCCTGCACTTTTTTATCGCCAGCGCCTGTTTCCGCCAGCTTTCCATCGCTGACACCCCAAATAAGGCCACTGTTTGGGTCGCCAGGGATCTTGTACGGGTCAATACCATCAGGAAATTGATGCCCTTCAAGTACCTGAACGCCATTATATGTTTCCTTATACAGGCTGTTCGCTTCACGGCCTATCATATAAGACACACCGGCACGCGCCATTACATCTCCTTCGTATGAGCAATCGATGAACATGCTTGCATTCACTTTTTGCGCTGATCCATCTTCTTTCTGAACAGTGATGCTGCTGAGTTTACTGCCATTCTTTTCGACTTTCTCCACGCGGTAGCCATATATGACCTGCACATCTGCTTCCTGTATATATTGTTTCATCACATTTTCCGCTACACCTGGTTCAAAGATCCATTGCTCAAACTTTCCGTAATGTTTGCCGATCCTCCGGTAAACATCCAGCGACAAACCCGTGATCGCATATTTGTTACCAATATCAGTATAGCCCAATCCTCCAGTCGTCAATCCACCCAAATGAGATCCCGGCTCGATCAGGATCACTTTTTTATTCATCCTTGCTGCGGTATATGCTGCAATAACACCTGAAGCATTTCCGCCGTAAATACATATATCCGCTTTTATTGTATTGACCTTAACCTTTTGCAGTGGCACAAAAAATAAATTGCAAAGTGCAAACAGCACTAAACCTAAATACTTCATGATCGTAGATTTTTTCAATATCAGATTAGAAGGGTGAGCAGGACATACCTCCTGTAAAGAAGCAGCTGCAAAATCTTCCCGCCTTACCGGTAGAGAATAAACCGGAAGGGGGGAAGGAAAATCAGTAACCCGGATTCTGGTCCGTTGTTGGATTCAGCGCCGTGTTGCCATTAAACTCCCGTGGAGGGATCGGCCACAACATATGTTTTACTGCCAGGTCCAACCCTTCAATTTCTTTGATCGTTTCTTTCCATATTCCCAATCTTTTCAGATCAAACCAGTGTTTTCCTTCGCCTACTGTTTCATACCCGCGTTCGAGCACCACACGTCTTACAAACGCATCCAGCGTTGCATAATCGGAAATCTTCAGATCGATTACCGCATCTGGTGTGGTTGCCGGTTTGCCATAAGCCCTGCGGCGGACCATGTTCAGCTTCTCCATTGCATCGGCTGTTGGCGCTCCATTCAAGCTGGCATCTGCTTCTGCATAGAATAACAGCAGATCTGCATACCGGTATAAGGGATAATCATTGTTTCCCTGCTGTATCGTCGCCTGGCGATCACTGAATTTTTTACATAAAACAGTTGTTGGTGAAATGCCGATGTTTGCCGGATACCAGGTGAACCGGTAACGCAGATCGGCCCGGTCCCAATTTTTCATAAACAAATTCAGTGAATCACTATAGATAGTTGCAAAACCACCAGGAGGAAAATTACTTGTACTTGTTGCATGCAGATAAGCCAGATATTGATATCCCTGTCCGGACACCTTTGAAGAATATTTAAAATAGAAGATCTCTTCAGTCGTATTATTTGCATCGCGGCCAAAGATCTTTTCAAAATCATCAGCAACCGATACAGGCACCAGGGAATATTTTTTTGACTCGATCACTTCCCACGCGGCTTTTCTTGCCAGCTCATATTTCTTCAGCGTAAGATATACCTCTGCCAGCGCCGTTTTTGCCACCCACTTTGAAGGTGTGCCCACCAGTCTTGGATTATCCGGTAAATTATTCTCTGCAAAAACAAGGTCCTCCTGGATCAGGTTATAGATCACATCGGCACTGCTCTTTGGAACATTGATCGAATCAAGATTATTCTCCGTATGCAGTGGCACACCGGACCAATTTCTTACCAAATGAAAATAGTACAGTCCTCTCAGAAAACGTGCTTCCGCAATATACCTGGTTCTCTCTGTCTCTGTGATCTGGTTAGCCAACGGTGCTTTCTGAATAATGATATTTGCATTGCGGATGCCTTTGTAAAAATTATTCCAGGTATCTGTGATCCGGCCTACATTGGTATTATCCAAACCCTGGTATTGATTCATTGGGGAAAAGCTTCCGCGACCATACATATACTCTGTATTGATCTCATGCTGCAGTGTGTAAAAACCACCAAATGTGGAGAGATAACGGACTGTTTCATAGATCGCATTCAAACCGGCTTCCATTTCAACCGGTGTGTTGTAAAAATTCTCCACTGCTATCTGCTGTGGACGTTCATCTAAAAATTTGGAGCAGGATGTCAGTGTCATCATCACACAAACAACTGCCAATCCAACAATATTTTTCATATCAGATTATTTAAAAATTCTTAATTAAAACCCGCAACGGATCCCGAATGTCACTGACTTATTGTTTGGGTAAACAGTATAGTCAATGCCTTGCCGGAGTTCATTAGCAGAACCATAGGCGTTTACCTCCGGATCATATCCTGAATAGTTAGTGATCCTGATCAGGTTTTGCCCGCTCAGATAGATCTGCGCTGATTTGAGGTAACTGATCTTCCAGTTGGCTACAGGGAGTGAATACGCCAGCATAATATTGCGTAGCTTCAGGTAAGAACCGTCTTCTACGAATCTTGTAGAGAAATTACCATTGATCTTGTTGGATGGCTTTGGATATTTCGCATCTGTTTTACCAGGTGTCCAGTGGTCGGTATACACTTCTTCCGGTTGATTCAATCCCCAGCCCATATCCAATGTGCTTGCTTTATTCAGGTTAAAGATGTCATTTCCCTGTGAGCCCTGGAAGAACAGGGTCAGCTCAAAATTTTTGAATTTCGTCACGGAGTTCAATCCATAAATGAAATCAGGATTCGGGTCGCCGATAATGCTCCTGTCAAGTGCGTTGATAGAGCCGTCATTGTTTTTATCTTCATATTTGATCAACCCGTTATCGGTATAGCCGATCTCTTTATATCCATAAAAAACAAACACGGGCTCACCTTCACGGAGCAAATTGACATAGTCATTTATATTACCGGTGTAGATATTTGTACCCACAATATCCTGGCCTTTGTACAACTTCTCCACTTTGTTGCGGTTAAATGCGATATTGCCGCCAAGTGTCCATTTCCAATCGCTGTTTTGGATCACGGTCGCATCGATACCGATTTCCACTCCACGGTTGCTGATTTCTCCTACATTCTGCAAAGCGGTCTCATAACCGAAAGAAGTTGGCAATTGGACCTTATTGAGCAATGCCTTTGTTCTTTTATAATAAAGATCTGCAGAAATGCGGACCTTATTATTGAACAAGCCTGCGTCAACACCAACATCCATCTGGTCAGTTTTTTCCCATTCCAGGCTACCTGGATATTCAGGGCGTGGGGCATAACCAATGGAAAGTGCATCGCCAAAAATCGTATTATATGGCTGAAGGATATTTAATGATTGATATGCACCGATGGATGTATTACCTGTCCGTCCATAAGAAGCACGAACTTTCAGATCGGATACAATTCTCGAATTCTGCAGGAAAGATTCATTGGAGATCCTCCATGCAATGGCAGCGGAAGGGAAGTTCTCCCAGCGGAATTCCTTTGAATAAGCAGAGTAGCCATCACGACGGAAACTAAGCGTAAGCAAGTAACGGTTATCAAAACCATAATTAATCCTGCCCACGAAGGATGACAGAGCAGTTTTCGAATAAGTCGAGCTTGGCAAGCCCGGCACTCCCGCTGATTGAAGATTCCCTGTATATACAGAATTGCTAAGGAAATCCTGTGCGTTGCCGGATCCCATGTAAGTATTTTTATCCAACTGATTGGCGATACCCGCAACAAGATCAAGCGCATGTTTTCCAGCAATCGTCTTTTTATAACTCAGGATATTTTCATTCACCAGGCTGGTTGATTGATAGGTATTTACATTCGCAGTACCTGTCGAATTCAATGCGTACGGCTCGCGGTTCCGGAAGTTGTCATTACGGCTGTTGCTGGTAAATATATTGCCGGAAACCCTGAACTCAAGATCTCTCGATATTTTAACGCGAAGGTTCAGATTGGCCACAATATCATCCGCTTTGGTACTGTTTGACACTTCATTCTGTATGGCGATTGGATTTATGATCGCGTTGGAGATGAACGGATACACGGTGTTCATCCGTATATAACGGCCGTTCGCATCATAAGGGCCAACTGTTGGAGGAGCGAACAACATGCCGCCAAACATATCACTGCCCCGGTTACCGGCTGTAGAGTTCTGATGAGACCTGTCGCTACGGGTGTAAACACTGGTGAACCCAACACTGAATACCTTGCTGATATCGTGGGAAACGTTTACACGCAACGAATAACGGTTATAGTCAGAATTAGGGATTATTCCCTGCTGCGAAAACACACCGCCGGAAAGGAAGAAAGAAGTTTTATCATTTCCGCCTGCAACACTTACGCTACCATTATAGATGGGAGCATTACGCAACATAAGGTTCTGCCAGTCCGTACCTTTCATTGTACTAAAGGAATCAAGTTGTTGCTGGGTAAAATAAGGTGTAAGGTTATCGTTTTTCGCCTGCTCATTATACAACGATGCATACTGGAACGGGCTCAGCAGTTTCAATTTTTTGGTAATCGTCTGAACACTGTATCCCATGTCGACATTAACAGTTGTAGCCTGTCCTTTCCTTGCAGAGCGGGTCGTGATCAGCACAACGCCATTGCCACCCCTTGAACCATACATGGCTGTGGAAGAAGCGTCTTTCAGGATCTCGATCGATTCAATATCTGCATTCTGCAGATAAGTGGGGCTGCTTGGGAAACCGTCAATGATATATAATGGTTCATTTCCGCCGAGGATCGAGTTTGCTCCGCGGATCCGCACGCTAACGGGTGCACCAGGTAAACCGCTGTTTTGCATCACTCGTACACCGGCCGCCCGGCCATTCATTGCCTGCAGCACGTTGGTAGTAGGAAAAGAACTAAGATCGGAACCCTTTACCTGGGAAACAGATCCCGTGAGATCACCTTTTTTTACTTTGCCGTAAGCAACCACAACAATCTCTTCCCCGCTTTTCTGCTCAGGTATAAGAGCAACATCGATATTCATGCGATTACCAATGGCAATCTCCCTTTTCTCAAAGCCGACATAAGAGATCACGAGTATATCATTAGGCTGTGCTTCTACAGAAAATCTTCCGTCAGCGTCCGTACTTGTTCCGGTGTTTTTATTCTTTACGATAACAGAAGCACCTGAAAGGGGTTGACCCTGGTCGTTCCGTACATAACCGGTGATCGTCAGGGGAGCAGGTGGTTCAGCTTCTGCGATCTTTTCTTCTTCCTTCTTTCTTTTGATAACGATCGTATATCCGACAATGGCATATTCAAGCGGCTGATCTTTGAAACAGGCTTTTAGTACATCATCAATTGTAGCATTAGAAAACTTTACATTTACTTTTTTTGCTTTTGCAAGCTGATCGGCATCAAAGAAAAAAACGTAGTTCGTTTGCTTTTCGATCAACTCGAACACTTTGGGCAAGGATGCATTTTTTTCCGATACGGAGATCGTCTGACTATTGCCCGTAGCGCTTACCTGCAAGCAGGTCACTAACAAGAAAAAGGCAATTAATTTCATAATAAGCATCATTTTGGGTATCGGATGCCGCTGCAACAACCAGCGGCCCGACAAAAAATTAATTTGCATACATTTGATGTGTTTAGTGAATAAAATGTCTACCCGGATAGGTGGCATCAAAACATTAAACTTTAGCTGGAAGTGTTCGCAGCACTTCTGGCTTTTTTAATGCTTCGTTGTTTATGTTTATTTATTGATGACGGTTATTGTTTTTTCTTTTATACGGAATTTCACATCGCTTAACTCCAGCACCTTCAGCACATCTGACAAGGGGCTTGCACGCGGGATCTTTCCACCAAACTTTCTTTCCGGTATTGCTCCTTCATATTCCACAGACACATCATACCAGCGTTCGATCTGCCGCATCAGCCGGTCAAGTTTGTCATCGTTGAACTGGAAGTAACCATTTTTCCAGGCCAGCACTTGTTGAATATTGACATCATTATAGACCTTCAGCTGGCCCTGACCGTCCTGTAATGCCTGTTGGCCAGGTTTTAACTGTACCTCCTGCGAAGGAGAACTGATATGTACAGCACCTTCCACGAGCGTAGTGGCAATGGCAGGTTCATTATCATAAGCCATGATGTCGAAATGCGTACCGAGCACTTCTACTTTCATATCTTTTACTGATACATTGAAAGGCTGGGAAGGATTGTGGGCGATCTCGAAATATGCTTCGCCGGTAAGGCTTACCTCCCGGGTACTGCCATTGAAAGATGTGGGATACCTAAGCGAGCTTCCGGCATTCATCCATACTTTGCTTCCGTCCGGAAGTGTGACTGTGTATTTTCCACCGCGTGGCGTAACAATGGTATTATACATTACCGGCCCGGCCGTATTGTTCCCGGATTCATACGCAATTTCACCGCTGGCCAATTTTACAACATTTGTTCCACCCTGATCAGCCAGCACACCGTTATCGGCATCTGTAAGCGTAAGAATAGAACCATTGGCCAGCATGAGCATTGCTTTATTATCGCCAGGTTGAATCGTTGCAGTATCTATGTACTGTTGTTGCCCGGCAAGCTGGGATGATGGGGAAGGATGATTGGCAAATTGATACACGCCAATGCCGACAGCCAGGACAATAACCGCAGCGGCTGCATATTTCCACCATTGTTTACGTGATGATAATGGAATTACAGGAGAGGTTTTAATGTTTTCCGCCTCAAGCTTTTCCCAAACTTCGCGGAAGGCAGCCTGGGATGAATAATCTACTGAGGATGTTTCGTGGTTTTGATCGTACAGGGATTGAAGTAGTTCCGCCACCTGTTCACGGTTGGCGTCATCCCGGATCAGCTCTTTTAACTGCGTAAGTTCCGACGCACTAAGCGTTCGGTCATTGATATATTTCTCCCAAAGCAGTTGTAAGGTTTCGCGTTTTGTCATATGGCATGTTATGCATTCGACCCGGGAAGTTCCCGGTGCATATCATTAAATGACGGAGGAGAAAGAAAGAGGAATGCGTGTTGCGGAAAAAAATTTATGCTATCGAAAAAACGAACAACCAAAGCAATAGTGGTTCATACTGGTAACGGGACAGATGTTTACGGATGGCAGCCAGTGCTCTCACCATATAAGACTTTGAAGTAACGAGGGTTATGTTCATCCGGGCCGCGATCTCCGCATGACTCAACCCTTCAAAACGGCTTAGCCGGAATACTTGCTGCATTTGTGGCGGCAACTGGTTCACGGCTTCGGAGAGGATCTGTTCCAGCTCTTTATACTCGGCATCGCCGGCGAGCATGGCGGTGTCTTCGCGGAAATAGTTAAGCAGGTAATCTTCATTATCTGCCGTAAACACTTTTTTGCGCAGATGATCTATGGCAAGGTTGCGGGAAAGTGCATTCAGGTAAGCGCGGAAGTTTGTAACCTCTTTCAAATGTGCACGCTGATGCCACAGTTTCATAAATGTTTCCTGGGCAAGGTCTTTTGCCAGTTCCGGCGACTTGGATATTTTCAGCCCAATGGCATACACCTGATCCCAATATTGTTCAAACACCTGCCTGAAGGCATCCTGCTCGCCTGCGGCCAGGCGCTGAAGCAGATGAGCTTCATTGTATGTGGGGATGAAAGGCAAAGCAGCATCTCGTTATGCCACTAAAGTAGTAAATTTCGGATTGATTAGCGGAAAGGAGTATGATCTTCCCCCTTCAACAACTTCATCAGCTTCTTAAAACTCTCCTGGTTTCCCGGCGAATTCACTGAAGCTATGATATCCAGCTTCTCCCTTTTCCCCAAATGAAAATTCAACGCTGCTTTGTTCTCTTCACTTGATGCAGCATACTGAAACAAGATCTTGTGCACTTTCCTTCCTGTATCCTCGCTATAATAACTCAACATATCATCCTGGAAATATTCCATCATCTTAAACCAGTTGTGCTGCAACAACAAGAAGGGTTTGGTAACATGGTCTGTGATATCATCTGATAAATAAGGATAATCCCATCCGCCGGGGCTACGGTCACGTATCTGGATGATCAGTACGCCACTTGTATTGGCCTCGATCCAGCTATCGAATGCTTCGAGAAAACGTAGAGTGGTTTCCTGCCCATAATTATCCCGCAATCCCGCATCCATTACATCAATGACAGGCTCAGATGGCAGCCACACATTTGGCAGTACTACAGGAAAGGTTGCGTTCATTCTCAAAGCTGTCAGCAACCGCAATTCATACGGGTCCTGTTTGGCAAAGAATGCTCCGAAGTCGATCACGTCAGGATCCATTTCAGGAATACGCAGCGTATCTTGCCAGCCTTGCATCATAAAGCTGACCGGCTGCGTACTGATCAGCATCTTGCGGCTGTCTCTTGTTACCACCGAATTAAAGAACATCAAAGGTATCTTCGCAGCCTTTTCATCGGCGGCATAGTCTTTTATCTGCTTGTTCAGGAACCCATGCGTGTTCATATTCAGCTTTTCTTCAAACGCATACCCGCGGTCTTTCACATAAGTAAATCCATTCACCTTAAACTTTTGTGCCGGAGCTAAAAGGTCTCTTGCCACAAATGAAGAGAACACCGGGTTGAGCACATCGCTTGCAATATCATCTACATATTTCCTGTCCTGCAAGCGGATATGTTTTCCTTGCTCCCGCTGTCGGTATAATTCCCGGAAATAGGTAGCACCGATCATTCCACCCGATGCACCACTTACAAGGAAAACATTTTTCATAATAGCCCCTTTTGTAAGGCTATCCAGTTGCTGCAGCACACTCATGGTAAAAGTAGCACTGCGGTGGCCGCCGCCACTCGTGTTCAGTACCACCAGCATCGGCTTCTCACTCCCCTGGCGGGCTTTCCATTTTTCCAGTATGCTGATCATATTCCTGCGGTCAGCTTCTACTTTTTCAGGACTGCATAATTGCATCAATCCCTCACGGGTATATGCCGGTCTTTCGGTTTTGTTCTGATAATTGAGGCCATAGCCTTTATTACGCGGGTCAATCCAGTCTATTTTATAAAAAAAGTTTATCAGCAACAGCAAAGCAATAAGATAGGGAATGCTCCAGCTCTGCAGGAAATAGGAAAAAGCACCGGCCACGCCGATCAGGATAGTAAAAAAAATTGTGATACTTGCTGCCGCTGGTATCTGGAAAAAAGGTGATTCAAGAAAAAAACCGATGCCGACAAGGAAGATGAAAGCTACAAACACACAAAGGATCGCTGCAAAGTGGTGACGTTTGAAAAGGGAATCAATGAACTCTATTGTGTAGTGACGCACATCACGGGTAGGGCGAAGACGTATCGGCGACTCAAAATACCACTCCACTTTTATCAGGCTTTCTGTATGATAAGTCTCTTTTACCGGCCGCAAATGGGTGAGATAGTCATCAGGATTGGTCATTTGTGGCAACAGCCGCCGTAAAATGGAGCGGTCTGCCCGGAAAAAATAAATAAATGAAACAGCCAGGATCAATATCAATCCACTCAGAAAACCTCCTGCCAGGAAAAGGATCTCTGTTGGGCTCACCAGTTCCTTATAACGGGTAAATTCATATGCCCGGTAAAAGTAAAAGCCCAGGAAAATAATAGGGATAACAGAATTATTGATGCAATATTTCAAAAAAGGATTGGTAGTGGCCGCCAGGAATCTGAAGTTCTTACTGAAAAGTATGAACGTGCTGATATTCCAGCTCATGATAAACATGCCTATCGACATTCCTACAAGGGCCGTACTCACAGCATTCACATTGCCTAAATACTCCGGAGCCAGGTAAAGGGAATCTGCTCCAAAGCCTTTCATGAAATTGCCATTGATGGTGCTGAACAGGATAAACCAGAAAAGAAGTATCACCTGGTATTTCCTGAAGTGAAGGAAAAGCAGTTGAATGGGAAAAGAAAAATAAAAGCCTCTAAGCCATGCTTTCATGAGTAGGTAACTTGGTAATGGCTAAAATTACTCATTTACCATGTATAGTCATAATACCGCCTTATTTTAAGCGTAACCTTAACGTAAATACGGCCAGGATCAGTATGCATGCCAACAGCAGGTGTGTTGGTTGCGCCCATGCCGGTATATTGCCCCACAGCATGATCAGGCCAAGCACGAATGTGAGTCCAACCATTGCAAGGATCAACCAGGTTATTTTTTTGAACTCTATATATGGCCTTGCCTTCCATACAATGGCCACGCAGGCTGCAAGCACCAGCCAGGAGAAACTGCGGTGTACCAGAAAAAGATCGTCCAACTGGCCAATCCAAACTTCCCTTTGCTGGTAATCCAGGGATTTGGATATTTCGTCAATCTGTTCCCTTACCTGCGTGCCCAGGACGATCTGCGCAAGAATGATCACCAATGCTGCGACAGAAATATTTTTCAACCAGGTATCTGCTTTCCTTTCCCATTTCTCTATTCGATATATAATAATGATCGGTATGGCCGCAATCACCAGCGCAACCAGCATATGCGTGGTCACTTTTACGACAGCAAGATTATGGTCAACTACTTTCTTACCCAACCAACCCTGGAAGCCTACAGTGACCAACAACAGAAAAGACAGCCACACAATGGCTTTATTGGTTTTGCGGAAACGGACAAAACTCCAGATAAAATGAATGAAGATAAATACACCCAGTAAAGCTCCCAGCAACCTGTTGATGTATTCAATCCATGTATGATACGCGTTAAAACTATGATCAATATCCTGCTTGCCGAGGTATTTTTCAAAATCAGGGGGAAGTTGACTGGCATCAGTAGGAGGAACCCAGCGGCCAAAGCAGCGGGGCCAGTCAGGGCAACCCATTCCGCTTTGTGTCATCCTCACCACTCCACCGGCTATTATAACCAGGAAAACCATTACCAGCAGGAACCAGGTATAACGGAGATATTTCTGATGGCTATTCATCCGGACGCAAAGTTAGTAGCTGAAGCATCCTAAAAAATAATTTTTATGTAAGAATATTTATATGCTCCGGGTTATTGATCCGGTGTCACAGATATATTCTTGATAACTTGGAAAAATTCTTTTACAACTTCTCTTTACTTTCGCCCTGAGGATGCTTAAGCGATTTCACCAGGACGTTTTGATCGAAGCCGGCTGTGATGAAGCCGGGCGGGGGTGCTTTGCCGGGCCGGTATTTGCAGCAGCCGTCATCCTGCCACGCAATTTCAGGCATAAGCTGCTCAATGACTCCAAGCAACTGACAGCAGACGTACGCAATCAGCTGCGGTTGGTTATTGAAGAAAAAGCCATCTCTTATGCTGTTGCCAGCATTGATAATGAAGAAATAGATTCCATCAATATTCTGAAAGCCTCTTTCAAAGCCATGCACCTGGCCATTGACCAGCTATCCGAAGCACCTGGCCTGCTGCTTATAGATGGAAACCGCTTTTATAAATACAGGGATATTCCACATGAATGCATTATCAAAGGTGATGGCATTTATGCTTCCATTGCGGCTGCCAGCATTCTGGCTAAAACCTACCGCGATGAATATATGTTGAAGCTTCACCAGGAATATCCATTCTATGGCTGGAATACTAATAAAGGTTATGGCACTGAAGAACACCGTAAGGCCTTAGAGCAATATGGTATTTGTAAATACCATCGGAAAAGCTTCCGTTTGTTTGCTGAACAGTTGGACTTGTTTGGTGATGAAACAGCAGATTAATTGTTAAGCTGTTTAACATTCCTGCAAATGCTTACGCAGGTTAAATAAGGTTAATATCCCTCCTTCTCTTTAAACTCAGCTGTTCTCTTTCCGTCCTATTACCAAACAATTTTTATTCAATAAATCTTGCAGCCATGAAAAAATTAGTATTACTGGGAACCATTTTTACCCTTTTTACAATCGCCGCCTCCGCCCAAAAAGGAAAAGATATCCGTCCTGAAAAACATCGTTTTGAAACCGGCCAGGTAACTCCTGGAGAACGTACCAGGATCCATAAAAACCGGATGCAGTATAAGAGAACTGAACACCGTTTCAAACGGGATGGAAAACTGTCTTATTCCGAAAGAAGGAAATTACATAAGATGAAACGTCATAACCGCCATATGAACTACCGTTTCCATCACAACAACCGGAAACGTTCTTAACCATTATTTAATAATCCAGGCACCACTCTTAAAGTGGTGCTTTTTTATTCTTCCCATTTTCCCAATCCCTGTCTTACCAGCACAGGCTCTTCTCCGGTGCAATCAATAATAGTAGATGGCACAGTGCCGCCGATACCACCATCAACGATAATGTCCACTTCCTTCCGGAAATTTTCATGCATCACTTCCGGATCAGTATAATCTTCTACCATATCCCCCGGCAATGAAGCGCTGAGAATGGGGCGGCCCAGTTCCCTGATAATATCCAATGCGATCTGGTTATCCGGGATCCGAAGCCCGATCGTATCTTTTTTACTTTGCAGGATCTTTGGCACCATCTTGCTTGCCGGCAGAATGAAAGTGTAAGGGCCGGGCAGGTATTCCTTTAGTATACGATAAGTAGCTGTAGGAAGCTGTTTGGCATACTCACTGAGGTGGCTGAGATCTGAACAAATAAAAGATAATTGCGCTTTCTTGGGGTCAACATTTTTGATGCGGCAAACTTTTTCAATGGCTTTATGCTGGAGAATATCACATCCCAGACCATAAATGGTATCAGTGGGATAAATGATAATGCCGCCATCATGGAGCGTTTCCACAACTGTTTTAATTTGTCGTGGCTGTGGATTTTGCGGGTGAATATGCAATAACATGTCTGATCCTCCGGTCTTTGATAGGGTTTGAACGGATGTTAGCCCTAAAACTACAAGTGTTTTGCCAAATTTGGGAGGGGTTGATTGCTAATTGGCAGACAATTTTTATTTTGCTACTTGAATTCGGAGACAAACTACGTGTATGCAGCTAAAATCGGTTATTACCCTGGATACGATTGAACCAGAAGTCTTCAAAAAAGAGTTTTATGAACCCGC
>DATAJQ010000070.1:0-18946 GCA_036262095.1 Chitinophagaceae bacterium
TTTTTTAATAAATATGGCAGCTACCTACTCTCCCGCATTGTGGTGCAGTACCATCGGCCATGAGGGGCTTAACTACTCTGTTCGGTATGGGAAAAGGTGAACACCCTCGGCAAAACCACCATAAGAAATTGAACATTAAATGAGAGCAGCACAATAGAGTGTTGATCATTGAATGTTACGCTTCTGGCGTAAATAAGATCATATTGGGAAAGTTAGAAGGAATCTCTAATACTATTCATTTTTAGAAAATGAATAAAAAAATTAAAGCGTACGGGCAATTAGTACTACTCGGCTTTGCTGTTACCAGCTTTACACCTATAGCCTATCAACGTCATAGTCTCTGACGGCCCTTAAAAGTAAACTCATCTTGAGGAAGGTTTCACGCTTAGATGCTTTCAGCGTTTATCCTGTCCGTACATAGCTACTCAGCATTGCACCTGGCGGCACAACTGATACACCAGCGGTACGTACGACCCGGTCCTCTCGTACTAAGGTCATGTCCTCTCAATTTACTTGCGCCCACCACAGATAGGGACCGAACTGTCTTGCGACGTTCTGAACCCAGTTCACGTGCCACTTTAATCGGCGAACAGCCGAACCCTTGGGACCTTCTCCAGCCCCAGGATGTGACGAACCGACATCGAGGTGCCAAACCTCCCCGTCGATATGAGCTCTTGGGGGAGATCAGCCTGTTATCCCCGGAGTACCTTTTATCCTTTGAGCGACGGCCCTTCCATACAGAACCGCCGGATCACTTTAGCCGACTTTCGTCCCTGCTCGGCTTGTGTGCCTCACAGTCAAGCACCCTTATACTAATGCGCTCTACGTACGATTACCAACCGTACTGAGGGTACCTTTGCAAGCCTCCGTTACTCTTTAGGAGGCGACCACCCCAGTCAAACTACCCACCATGCACTGTTTCCCGCAAGGGATTAGACTCTAAATCAAAGAAGGTTGGTATTTCAACGACCGCTCCACCCTGGCTGGCGCCAAGGCTTCAAAGCGTCCCAACTATTCTACACATCCGTAATTCAAAATCAATGCAAAGTTGTAGTGAAGGTTCACGGGGTCTTTCCGTCCCGTGGCGGGTAACCGGCATCTTCACCGATACTACAATTTCACCGGGCTCGTGGAGGAGACAGCGTTCAACTCATTAGACCATTCGTGCAGGTCGGAACTTACCCGACAAGGAATTTCGCTACCTTAGGACCGTTATAGTTACGGCCGCCGTTTACTGGGGCTTCAGTCAGGAGCTTTGACTTGCGTCGAACACCCTTCCTTAACCTTCCAGCACCGGGCAGGTATCAGGCTCTATACGTCATCTTTCGATTTTGCAGGGCCCTGTGTTTTTGTTAAACAGTTGGTTGAACCATTTTACTGAGACCTACCGAAGTAGGTACGCTTTATCCCGAAGTTACAGCGTCAATTTGCCTAGTTCCTTCTCCACGGCTCACCCGAGCGCCTTAGAATACTCATCCCGTCTACCTGTGTCGTGTCGGTTTGCGGTACCGGCTGCTATGCTCGCTTTTCTTGGAAGAACTTTCAGTACTACGCTTCACCCGAAGGATCCACTCAGCAATTCCGTCTGCTTATGTACCTAGCATTCTCCGTCACTTTTAATGCATAGCAGGCGCAGGAATATTAACCTGCTTTCCATCATCTACCCCTTTCGGGTTTGACTAAGGACCGGGCTAACCCTGATCCGATTAACGTTGATCAGGAACCCTTAGACTTTCGGCGATAAGGTTTTTCACCTTATTTATCGTTACTTATGCCTACATTTTCTTTTGAAACCGCTCCAGCATACGTCGCCGTACACCTTCGATGCAGTTTCAATGCTCCCCTACCGATCATCCGCTTAGCGGCGATCATAGAGCTTCGGTTAGTAGTTTGATGCCCGATTATTTTCCGTGCGGGACCTCTCGACCAGTGAGCTGTTACGCACTCTTTAAATGAATTGCTGCTTCCAAGCAAACATCCTGGCTGTTATAGAAGTCCTACCTCGTTTGATCAACTTAACTACTTATTAGGGACCTTAGCTGCTATTCTGGGTTATTTCCCTCTCGGCCACGGATCTTAGCACCCGCAGCCTCACTCCCGGAGATATCTGTTAGCATTCGGAGTTTGTCAGGGTTTGGTAGGCGGTGAAGCCCCCTAGCCCAATCAGTAGCTCTACCTCTAACAGACTTCATAATCCGAGGCTGTTCCTAAAAACATTTCGGGGAGAACGAGCTATCTCTCAGTTTGATTGGCCTTTCACCCCTATCCACAGGTCATCGCAAGACTTTTCAACGTCAACGCGTTCGGTCCTCCATTTTGTGTTACCAAAACTTCAACCTGCCCATGGATAGATCACAAAGTTTCGCGTCTGCCCCCACTGACTAAGCGCCCTATTTGGACTCGCTTTCGCTACGGCTCCGTTAATTTTCGAACTTAACCTCGCCAGTGAGGAGCAACTCGTAGGCTCATTATGCAAAAGGCACGCCGTCACATATTGCTATGCTCCGACCGCTTGTAGGCGCACGGTTTCAGGTACTATTTCACTCCCTTGTTTAGGGTGCTTTTCACCTTTCCCTTACGGTACTGGTTCACTATCGGTGTCTGAGGAGTATTTAGCCTTACCAGATGGTGCTGGCAGATTCAGGCAGGATTCCTCCGGTCCCGCCCTACTCAGGATACTGCTCGTCCTCTTCAATTTACGCTTACGGGGCTATCACCCGCTATGGCTCAACTTTCCAGATGATTCAACTTGATGAAGAATTCTAAATGCAGTCCTACAACCCTCAACCGGCACGCCGGTTAAGTTTAGGCTATTCCCTTTTCGCTCGCCACTACTCAGGGAATCACTAATTGTTTTCTTTTCCTCTCCCTACTTAGATGTTTCAGTTCAGGAGGTTGGCTCTCTTTCGAGTACTATACCTTCAGTATAGTGGGTTGTCCCATTCGGAGATCCGGGGATATAATACTTGTGTGCAGTTCCCCCCGGCTTATCGCAGCTTACCACGTCCTTCGTCGCCTCTCAGACCCAAGGCATCCACCATGCGCCCTTAGTTGCTTTAAAAAATTTAGAAACTAGAATTATATGTTATTCTTGTAGTTGTTACCCGACCACATTTCTTCAGACCAACCATAAAAAATCATGGTGATTAAAATAAATATGTGATCGATAAAAAATATTAGATATCCGTTCTAACATTTATTTTCCCAATATGTCAAAGAGCTAAACGTGAACACGCTAATTACGCGAACTAACGCTGATGTCACGAATGTGTTGATGTTAAGATTTCGAATCTTCAGGCCTTAAGCCGACATCATCATGTAAAGAACTTTTGTTGGTGGAGGATATCGGAGTCGAACCGATGACCCTCTGCGTGCAAGGCAGATGCTCTAGCCAACTGAGCTAACCCCCCATCGTCCGCCGTAGCCTTGGCGAAGGCGGATAGCCTTTCGGCCGATATCTTCGTTTATGGTCTCCTTCGCTTACGCTTCGGCGACCGCCGTAGACCCGAGCAGATTTGAACTGCTGACCCCTACATTATCAGTGTAGTGCTCTAACCAGGCTGAGCTACGGATCTGTGTTTGTAGCCCCCGTGATTACGGGTTACTTGTTTGAAAGAACTAATTAATTGAAAGAAAGGGAAACAATAGCCAGTAAGTAATTCTCTAAAAAGGAGGTATTCCAGCCGCACCTTCCGATACGGCTACCTTGTTACGACTTAGCCCCAGTCACTAGTTTTACCCTAGGCGGCTCCTTTCGGTTACCGACTTTAGGTACACCCAGCTTCCATGGCTTGACGGGCGGTGTGTGCAAGGTCCGGGAACGTATTCACCGTAGCGTTGCTGATCTACGATTACTAGCGATTCCAGCTTCATGGAGTCGAGTTGCAGACTCCAATCTGAACTGAGAAGAGGTTTTTGGGATTAGCTTCATATCACTATGTTGCAGCCCTTTGTCCTCCCCATTGTAGCACGTGTGTAGCCCTGGGCATAAAGGCCATGATGACTTGACATCATCCCCTCCTTCCTCACGTCTTACGACGGCAGTTTCACTAGAGTTCCCAGCGTTACCTGATGGCAACTAGTGATGGGGGTTGCGCTCGTTGCGGGACTTAACCCAACACCTCACGGCACGAGCTGACGACAGCCATGCAGCACCTTACAGACCGTGTATTGCTACAAAATGAGCTTTCACCCACGGTCGATCTGCATTCTAGCCCAGGTAAGGTTCCTCGCGTATCATCGAATTAAACCACATGCTCCACCGCTTGTGCGGACCCCCGCCAATTCCTTTGAGTTTCAATCTTGCGATCGTACTTCCCAGGTGGGATACTTAATGCTTTCGCTCAGACACACACAGTGTATCGCGTATGTCGAGTATCCATAGTTTAGGGCGTGGACTACCAGGGTATCTAATCCTGTTTGATCCCCACGCTTTCGTGCCTCAGTGTCAATATTCGTGTAGCCAGCTGCCTTCGCAATTGGTGTTCTATGTCATATCTAAGCATTTCACCGCTACATGACATATTCCGCTGACCTCCACGGTATTCAAGACTGATAGTATCAATGGCAGTTTCCAAGTTAAGCTCGGAGATTTCACCACTGACTTACCAACCCACCTACGCACCCTTTAAACCCAGTGAATCCGGATAACGCTTGCACCCTCCGTATTACCGCGGCTGCTGGCACGGAGTTAGCCGGTGCTTATTCATATGGTACCGTCAGTTGAACTAGAAAGTCCCTTTTTCGTCCCATATAAAAGAAGTTTACAATCCAGAGGACCTTCATCCTCCACGCGGCATGGCTGGTTCAGACTTTCGTCCATTGACCAATATTCCTTACTGCTGCCTCCCGTAGGAGTCGGGCCCGTGTCTCAGTGCCCGTGTGACTGGTCGTGCTCTCACACCAGTTACTGATCGTAGGCTTGGTGGGCCGTTACCCCGCCAACTACCTAATCAGCCGCACACCCATCTTTAAGTGATAAATCTTTAAGATCAGAGAGATGCCTCTCCGACATACTATGGGGTATTAATCCGGGTTTCCCCGGGCTATTCCCCGCTCAAAGGAAGGTTGTGTACGTGTTCCGCACCCGTTTGCCGGTCGCCGCCCATGTATTGCTACACTGCGCTGCCCCTCGACTTGCATGTATTAAGCCTGCCGCTAGCGTTCATCCTGAGCCAGGATCAAACTCTCCATTGTAAATGATGTTTGATACTGACATTTAACTTCAAAGTTTGAAATTAACGTGTCAAATCGAATGTTATTCGTATTGACTTACCTTTTGGTTGTTATACTAAAAGTATAACGTGCTATTGTTTCCCAACTTTCAAAGATCTTTTGGCTTCTTATCTGCCACCGTTTTTTCGAACGGAGTGCAAAGGTAAGGGCCTTTTTATTTCTACCAAATTTTTTCTTCATTTTATTTTCAAAAAATCAGAAACATTTGGATGAAAATCAATTTGTTTTGTGAAGAGCTATCCTCATTTTTTTGAGGCGGACTGCAAAGGTAGATGTTTAATCTTTTCTACCAAATTTTTCTCAACTTTCATTACCCACAGTTACTTCACTTTTCTATTCACATTTCCAAGAACTACCGCTGTTTTTCAAGCGGGTTGCAAAGGTAAGGAGTTTCGAATTATCAGCAAATTTTTCTTTCAAAATTTTCCTGCTTTTTTTCACTCACTTTTCGAAGAACTACCCGTTTGATCGGGGCTGCAAAGCTAGGAGGTTTTTAATTAAAAAACAAGAATTAATTTCTTTTTTTTCAATTATTTATCTGCTGTATCCAGTCACAAAACTTTCAGAGAACTACCCCTCTTTTTGATCGGGGGTGCAAAGATAGGGGTGAATACTTTCCTGCCAAATCTTTTTTGAAACTTTCTTTCCGCTTATTTCTCAAACCCACGCCCATTAAGCCTTTCAGCCAGATATTTTTTTTAAGCCGTTTCCCCTCCTTCCTCCCCCGGATATTCCACCCGCAACAGGAACAATCCATGCGCCGGTACCGCGAAACTCGCTCTGGTACAGTCTTTTGCCTCAATAATACTCCTGAATTCCCTCAAATCCATCTTCCCCCGCCCCACTTTCAGCATCGTAGCCGTTAATGCCCTTACCATACCCCTTAAAAATCTGTCCGCCTTCACCCGGTACACCCAACTCTCCCCTTCTTCCATCCATCCACTCTCCCCGATCTGGCAGAAAAAGCTCTTTACCTGGGTATTTCGCTTCGAAAAAGAAGTGAAATCACGATACTCCCTCAATATTCCCGCAGCTTCCTGCATCGCTTCCCTGTCCAGTTTATACGGGAAATAATAGGCCCTATCTTCCAGAAACGGATTCTTTTTCCTGTAAATGAAGTACTTATATTCCCTGCTTAATGCATCAAACCGGCAATGGGCATCCGGTGCCACCTCCCTCAGCCCCTTTACTACAATGTCGGAAGGCAGTATCGCATTCAGCTTATACTGCCATTGCGGATGAATTTCCCCCTCAAAGTCGAAATGAAAATAGTTCTGCAGGGCATGTACGCCCGCATCCGTGCGTGAAGAACCCGTCAACTGTACCGGCTGACGGTGCAGTATCCCGAAAGCCTTTTCCACCTCGGCCTGTATGCTATTGGCATTCTTTTGCGTCTGGAACCCACTATAATGGGTCCCTTTATAAGCCAGTTCCAAAAAATAACGGGGCATATTGTTGCTGTTTGCTGCTGCCGCCTCACCTCACCGGAGCATTGCCTTGAAGCGGCTGATATAATATTCGTCTTTCAACTCAGCTTGCAGGGTGGCAAAATTCTCTCTGTCGGAAACCGCCAGGTAAGCAGCATCAAAAAAATTGTACCGTCCGGCATCATTCAGAAAAAGCGTACCCAGGTTTCTGACCTGTTCACTGGTAAAGCATTTTGTTTTAAATATCTTTTTTGCTGCTACCAGCATCGCATCGTCCCCATCCGTTGCCACCATCTTTTTACGCAGTTTCAGATAATCCGTTTCACTGGCCATTGCCTTGCAATTATTTCCACCTGCATTTTGTGCTTCAGGCTTCTTTGCCGGGGTAAGGTCTTTTGTTTCTGTATCCATTGGCAAAAACTTAGCTTCTTCCTGCGAAGGAGGCACCTGCTTTGCGATTGTTTTAGGATTAGGTATGAAGATCTGCACGGTGTCTTTTTTCCCGTCAGGATACTCATCTATATATGTTATCCCAAACCCTTCCGTTGTGGAGCTTTCTGTTTTCCTGGTCACCACTGAGGGTTTATAGGCTACCGGAGCAGCAGTTTGTTCTGCTTTTACTTCTGCTTTCTCCATGACCGCCATTGCCTGCACTGTATCCACCGGCTCTTTTACCTGCCCTGTTTCCTGCTTTTTTTCTTCCGCAGGCGGGGCCTTCTTTTCTTCCACCGGAACAGTGACTACAGATTGCTGCGCAGTACTATCCTTAAGCGGCTCTGTATTTTCTTCCTTTTTCATTGCCACAGAGGGAACAACCGCCACTGCAGGAGCCTGTTGCGCAATTGTATCCTTAGCCAGTGAACTGAGTTCTTCCTTTTTCTCTTCTTTTTGGGGCACCACCGCTGTTACCGTTTCCTGCTTAACCGCTGGTGCTGCAATTACCGGTTTTTCTTCCTGCTTCACTACAGCCGGCAGAGGCACTACCCTTTCTTTCAGTGATGGGTCATCAGCAGCTTTGGACAAGACTTCTGTAAATGCAGAAACTTCTTTTGGTTCTGTTCTCACCGATCTTGCCTTGCCGGCCAGTTCTCCCTGTATGGTCTGCTGGGTCTGAAGATCAAGCAGCGACCATTTTCCCTCTATATTCTTTAATAAAAAACCTTTATCGCTGCCGCTTACAGGCACGCTGAAAACCTGCTCCGGCCATTTGTTTTGCGGAAATCCTATAGAGAAACTATAGGTACTATCCTGCAGCTTTGAAAGAATAAGATAGCCTGACGTATTGGAACTATACACCTGTTCCTTCATCTTCAGGAAAAATGGTTGTGCTCCATCTGCCTGCAGGTACATAAAGTAAACCTTCTGAGAGAAGGAAGCTGAACTTAAAAGCAGCATGATTAGAAAGGCCTTGAACTTCTTCATAATTATGTATGATCAAAATTAGTTTAAATAACGGTATGATGGGTGATGTTCGTTGAGCGTTGTCCGATGGCCGATGGCTGATAGCTGATAGCCGATGACCTATGGCCGTTAATATCCGCGTATCACGCAGGCCGGCATGAGTAGTTCCTTTTCCGTTGTCACCCCGGATCTTAGCAGACTACAGCAGTGATTGTACTAAACCTGGTCCGGGGTGACAACGGAAAAGGAACTACTGATTCAGACTTGCAAGTTTAACAGCCATTCGACCATCGACCATCAGCTATCAGCCATCGGCCATCAGTCAACGAACAACGACCTCCAATCAACAGACCACCCAAATAGTTTTTGACCGCATTAACGAGTGCTTCTATTACATTTGCTGACTCTAAATTATTACTATGAAGAAGACGTTTTTGTTATTACCCTTGCTTGCCGCTGGTTTTGCAGTGATGGCCCAACCCGGAGGAGCTCAAGCGGACACTGCCTGGAAAAGTATTTACCGTGAAACTGCTACCAAGATCAATAAACTGGTACATACCAAACTGGATGTAAAGCCCGATTTCAGTAAATCCTACCTCTATGGAAAAGCCTGGATCACTTTGCAACCCTATTTCTACCCCACCGATTCCCTTACCCTTGATGCAAAAGGAATGGAATTCAAAAAAGTGGCTTTGCTGAAAGGGAGCAAAGAGCTGCCGTTGAAATACCAGTATGACGACTGGCAATTACGGATCCAACTGGATAAAACATATAAGGCCAATGAGTCTTACACGATCTATATTGACTACACCGCCAAGCCGGATGAATTTGATGCCAAATACAGTGAGGGCGCTATGCTGGGTATAAAAGGCATGTACTTTATCAACCCTAAAGGAGAGGAGAAAGACAAACCCACACAGATATGGACACAGGGTGAAACAGAATCAAACTCAGCCTGGTTCCCTACTATTGATAAAACAGCTCAAAAAACGACACAGGAACTGACTGTTACAGTAGCTGATAAATATGTTACACTCAGTAACGGAAAACTGGTATCGCAAAAAAAGAATGCAGATGGCACCCGCAGCGATTACTGGAAAATGGACCTGCCCCACTCACCTTATCTCTTCTTCCTCGGCGTGGGCGAATATGCTGTGATCAAGGATAGCTGGAAAGGCAAAGAAGTAAATTATTATGTAGAAAAAGAATATGCACCGGTAGCAAAGAAGATCTTCGGCAATACACCTGAAATGATGACCTTCTTCTCTAAGATCACCGGCGTTGAATTCCCCTGGATCAAATATTCACAGATCACCGGCCGTGATTATGTAGCCGGCGCTATGGAAAACACTACTGCCACCATTCACCAGGAAAGCGCACAGCAGGATGCACGCGAACTGATCGATGGCAACGAATGGGAAAGCACTATTGCTCACGAACTCTTTCACCAATGGTTTGGTGATTATGTAACTGCCGAAAGCTGGAGCAACCTGACCCTCAACGAATCATTCGCCAACTATAGTGAAACCCTCTGGGATGAATATAAGTACGGTAAAGATGCAGGAGAGGCACAGAACTTTTCTGACATGCAGGGCTATCTGGCCAGCAGAAGCCAGGACCTTGACCTGGTCCGCTTCCACTACCATGACAGAGAAGACATGTTTGATGCAGTAAGCTATAACAAAGGCGGACGCATACTGCACATGTTACGTAAAGAAATAGGTGACGACGCTTTCTTCAAAGCCCTGAACCTTTATCTAACCACCAACAAATTCAAAGCCGCTGAAGCACACCAGCTCCGCCTGGCGTTTGAAGAAGTGACCGGCCGCGATCTTAACTGGTATTTCAATCAATGGTATTTTGGCAATGGCCACCCCACTGTTTCCATTGATTATGTATATGACGATGCTGCACACAAAGTGAATGTGATCGTTAAGCAAACACAGAACACCGGCAAGATATTCAAACTGCCTCTGACCGTAGATGTTTATAATGGAGAAAAGAAAACACGCTACAAAGTATGGTCAGACAGCGAAGTGGACACTTTCAGCTTTAACTACACTCAACGCCCTGACCTGGTAAACGTAGATGCAGATAAGATCTTATTGTGGGTGAAAAAGGATAATAAAACCCTTGATAATTTTATCCATCAATACAAGTATGCCGGCAATTATGTCGACAGAAGGGAAGCAATTGAGTTTGCAGCTAAAAATCAAAATGATCCCAAAGCAGTGGCATTGCTTAAAACAGCGCTGACTGATCCCTATCATGGTTTGCGCAGCTTCGCCATTGCCCGCCTCGACATGAAGAATGAAGCTGTTAAAACAGCCATGGAGCCGGTATTGGCCAACCTCGCCAAAACAGATAAAGATGCCCTGGTAAGAGCCGGTGCTATTGGCACATTGGGCGTTTATAAAAAAGCAGAGTATGCTCCCCTGTTCAAAGCCGCAATCAATGACTCTTCTTACAGTGTAGCCGGAAGAGCTTTAAGCGCATTGAGCAGAATAGACTCAACAGCCGCTATCACAGCCGCGAAACAACTTTCTGCCAAACCTGCCAAAGGCTTATTGAAATCTGCAATACAGGGAGAGTTTGCCAAATCAGGCGATGAAACCGTATTCGAAACAGTACTGGCCGAATTTGAAAAAGCTTCCCTGCAACAAAAATTCGGTATCGCCAATGATCTTGCTTCTTTCATCATCGCCATGAAGAACACAGAAAAAATAAAGAAAGGCGTTGAAGCCATCGCAAAATTCCGGGATGAGATCCCTGCCCCAATCCGCCCTCAAACAGATCCCTACCTGAATGGACAAATCCTGAAAGGAATACTGATGGCTAAAGAGGCAGCATTAAAGGCCAATCCATCCAACACCAGTTTGCAGGAAGTGGTGAATCTTATTAAGTCGAAATTGCCTGAAAAAGGCTTTTAACACGAATGATGCGAATGGTGCGTGAAAGATGCAAATGGCTTAAGTCAGGCACGAATGATGCAAATAGTGCATGAGTGATGAAGATGTATACAATTAAATGAATGGCGTAAATAAAAAGAGGCTGTCTCAGATTATTGAGACAGCCTCTTTTTATTTACGCCATTCGCGTCATTCGTGCCTGACTTAAGCCATTTGCATCTTTCACGCACCATTCGCACCATTCGTACTTCAGCGGTCGCGTATAAAAGTAAGATCATCAAAAAAAGCCCTCATCGCATTATTACCATAATTCCAATCTACTGTGATGTTGCGGGTGGAGGCATCGAATCTGCTGGTCCTGCTTCCTGCACCAGTGAATAATGTAATGCCAACTGCTGAGCTGCGGTTACGAACATCGGTGGCAAGATCTGTTTGCCGGTCGAAGATGATCACTGGTTGGATGTCGGTGCCGTACCAGCTCATTGAATTGTTGGGGCCTACGCCGATAGGGTGGCCATAATCATTTTCTTCGGGCCAGTAAAACGCTACCGCATCAGGGGCAACGGTGACAAGATGGATCTCCGTATTATAAGGAAAATTATAAGGGGCCCTGTTATGATATCCCTGCAGGTTGTATACTCCATCATATTTGTTCTTGATCGTAAAGCCGACCACAATAGTGCTCATGTTCCTGCTGATATCATAGCCGCCTTCTACTTTTTCTATCCTGTAGCCGACGCCATAAGTAAGGTCCGGGTCGAGATTGTCGGAAGCGGTAACAGCAATCTCCAGTTCATCCGTAAGGGAGTCACCGCTTGCGATGGAGGGGCTGGTTGTATTGATGCTGTATGTACCTTGAGGCAAAGGCGTGAATCCTGCGGCTGTAACCAGTGATGCATCTTCTGTGAGGCGGATGGTGATTGGAGAAGATGCAGGTTTGTTTGTGCCGTTAATAGTGATCACAGGGCCATTTACTGTAACAGTTGCTGCCTGCCCGGTGATGCCTCTCACCAGTGGGCCTGCAGGGGCTTCAATAAATCCTACAGCTTTGCTGTCAGGATTCTGTAATCCGTATTTCTGATCTTCAAAGTCTTTATCCTTCAGGCATCCTGTTAAAACAAACAGGAACATTGCCGGAAAAAATGATAGCAATATCTTTTTCATAAATGTTTTTGATTGAAGGGAAATAATTTTAGTTCAGGTCCCAAAAGATCCGGCTGTTGAATACATTGATTGTGCCTTCTGCATTCACATTGGCAGCATTATAATTGTATTCGCTCTGCGGGTAGAAAAGCCGTACGGGAATGGAGGTAGCCGTTCTGTTTGGGTCTACCGAAAGTGTTGGTCCGGAAACATATCCTACAGCAGCCCCATACGTAACACCTGTGCGGCGGTAATCTGTCCATATTTCGTAAGGTGCAATTGAGTTCAGCGCAAACCATTTCTGGGAAAGGATGGTGTAAATGCCTCCACCTGGCTGGCCGGGGCGGATAGATGGTGCGTGATAATCCACATCCGGATATCCCTCATTGAAGAGTAAGTATTCATCCGCATCTGCATGTGTTAACCCAAGCCATACAAAAGACTCATTCACGGCGCGGGTCAATAACTCTTCAGCAGATGGTCCTGTGGTAAGTATGCCTCTTTCCCTGGCTTCAGCCTGTAAAAAAAGACTTTCCACGCTTGTCATGATCCAGGCACGTGAAGCTGCTCCTTCAGGAATAAGGCCAATTCCTCTTATGGTAGACAGGAAATTTCCTTCCAGTGTGGGATCACCTGAAGGTGTTCCAAACCGGATGCCCCTGTGTCCGCTTGCAGGTGCTACATAGAAACGATCAATACGAGGATCGCCGTTTGCATCATAATAGTTAATAGCATACTCACTTCCACGCAGGAAATCACTTTGAGCACCTGTTCCGGATTCATTGGTATGATAATACCTGTAATAAGGATTGGGTTTGGTGCCTGAAAAACCAGGATTCAGATGAGCGGATTGTCCTTCATTCAGAAAACCATCGGTAGTGATCTTTGCTATTTGTTCATTGATATCAATGCCAGGCGCTGTAGTAGTGGTCGTAGTTCCGTTAAGCAAATGAACAAGCATGCGCAACCGCAATGTGTTTGCAAAACGGATCCAATTGGTGGTATTCCCACGGAAAACAAGATCGGCAGTCCTCATTTCCGGGTTCCTTGCTGCGCTGATCGCATCGTTATCCTGCAATATTTCAATTGCTTTATCCAGCTCTGCAAAAATGCTTTTATAGATATCTATTCCCTTATCATATTTGGGTGTTGCAGCAGCAGTGCCGCGGAACGCTTCTGTGTAAGGGATATTTCCATAGATGTCTACAAGCAACTGGAAATTATGTGATTTCATGATCCGGCCTACTGCTTCAAAAAAGCCTGCACCGGCTTCATTGGCCCGGTTAATAACAAGATTGTAGTTGGTTGCATTGCGATAGAGATCATTCCATATCTCCATTTTGAAATTGTTGGTGAACTGGTAGGTCTCTTCTTCATTTCTTGTTTGATATGACCCTGATCGGGCGCCATGTCCCATCCACCAGCTTAATACCCAGAAATCGGCTACCAGCAGGCGGCTTGTCTCCTGCTGTGCTGCAGGCAGCAGCACTGTTGCTGTTACCGAACCATCCGTTACATCATCCGGGTTGGAGTTGATATCAAATTTGTTTTTACTGCACGCTGCCACACCCAGCAGGGTAATTAGGCCAGCGATATATATTATTCTTCCTGATTTCATGGTTGTTCTTTGTTTAATGTTAGAACCTGATTGTGAGGTTAGCGCCGAAGATGCGTGTCGGAGGCATGTTATAAGCCGTGCTCCGGCCTGTTGCATTGCCTGTATAAGGTGCATTGCCATTACCACCCTGGAATTCGGGATCCGTCCACACATTGGATTTGGGCACCCATGTAAAAAGATTGCGGCCGCTGATACCGATGTTTGCCCCTTTGATGGCACGACCGATCTTGCTGCCGAATATCTTCACAGGTATTTCGTAGTTGATGGCCAGCTCCCTCAATTTCCAAAAAGCACCACTTGCCAGGTAGTTACTTTCTACAGCAGTATTCAGATCAGAGTTCCAGAATAAGCGGCCGAAATTGGTAGTATACACATCCGTGTTCACTACATATTTTCCTGTGCCGTCATCATACACTGAATTAGGGAAAACAAAAGGCCTTCGTCCATTAAGTGCTGAGCGCTCACTGATGCCATTATCATCAAGGAAGCTTCCCAGTTGATCAACCAGTATCTGGTTGCCGCCTCTGTAATCTGCTACCGCACTGAAGCTAAGTCCCTTCCAATTCACATTCAGGCTAAGCCCCAACAGATCACTGGGTGTTGTATTGCCAAACGTAACAAGACTGGGGTTTTGCGTTGGCATACCTGTGTTACGATCAACGATCACGCGCCCAAGATCATCTCTTACATAGTCGGTCAGCTTGAATTTATAAGCAGATTGTCCTACGATCACGTAGTTGCTGTTCCCTATACCCAGTTCATCCACACCATCAACCAGGCTGGTCACTTTATTGCTTTGATGAGTATAGTTCGCTTTCAGATCAATCGTTACATCATTTATCTGGATAAGCGGTGTAAGGCGGAGATCAAATTCCAAGCCCTTGTTAATAAAAGAAGCAGCATTTCTCCGGGCTACCGTATAACCTGTAGTATTAGACATCTGCACATCGATCACCTGGTCTGTATTATCCTGGTGATAATAGGTAGCTTCAAAATTTATCCTGTTGCGGAGAAGGCTGAATTCTATCCCCACTTCTTTGTTCAGCACAAATTCAGGTTTATAAGAATCTGCGACTGTAAGATTTGCTGTTTCAAACCCAAGCACATCACCATAAGGAAAGAATGTGCTGCGCTGGAATACATTCTCAAATGCATAAGCAGGCAGGTTCACATTACCTGTTTTGGAAACAGCTCCCCTCAACTTCATATAGCTGAACAGGTTGCTCGATTTCAATGCAGGCACGATCTCACTCAGCAGCACTGATGCACTGACACCCGGATAAAAAAAGGCAATATCATTTTTATTAAAATCCTTTCCCGGCTTAACCAGGCGGCTGTCAATATCATAACTGCCTGTAGCTTCCAGGAATGCCCAGTTATCATAATCAAATGACAGTTTGGTAAAATATCTTTCCAGTCTTGTTGTAGAATTATCCACATCTACAAAAGGTTCCCCCTTGCGCATCTGTATCGACAACAAAGTAGCATTGCCCAGGTTAGTGCTTCCATTCCTGAGATAACGGAAGGAAGTTTCCCTGTAGGATTGACCCAGCAGGGCATTGAGCTTCACCTTACCAAAGCTCTTATTCACTGTTGCAAATATCTCAGAGTTGATCCTGCGGTTTACAGTAGAAGAAGTGCTGGTAGCCCCGGTAATATTTTGATTGGGAGCGCTTCTCAATGTTGCGGTGAATGGTGAATAAGTGAAAGCCCCTCTGCGGGTAACCGCATCTGCATTCGTGAACGTTAACCCAACACGATAGGTTAAATTCAACCAGGAAGTTGCTTTCATATCCAATTGAACATTGCCCATTATATCATCCGAACGGCCGGTCTCGCGATAGTTATCCTTTGCGAAATAGGGTGTCTTTCCATTGTTGTCGAGGTAAGGTGTGTAATACCCATCGGGGCTGGAGAAATAATCATTTCTCCAATCAGAGAACTTACTCAGATCGTACTGACCAGGCGCCGACGTTACGCCATAATAAACCAGTTGATTGTTATTGGTGATATCATACTGGCCTTGTGTATAGCGCAGATCAAAACCTGCTTTGAATATTCCATATTCTTTATCAGCCCGGAGACTTACAGCACGGCGGTCATTTTTATCATCAGGCATTACCCCTTTTACAGAAACATTTTGTGCGCTTATATAAAAATCACCTGCAGAATAAGAAATATCGGTTTGATTGGTAACCCCTGTGTTAAAAAAGTTCTTTCGACCATTCTTTACATAAGAATAAGGAAGCATGAGCCTTTGTCCATCCGGACCCGTTTGTCCCATCTGTCGAACAGAACCATCAAACGCATCGCCCCAGCTTTGCTGCTCAATGGGATCAAAAGTGCCATTACCATAAGCGTTCTGGCTGTAGCCGGAACCAAACTGTTTCTGGAATTTAGGCAGGTAGGCTATGTTTTCCAGTTGGGTGGTATGACTGACTGTAACAGCAGGTTTTGATTTATTTCCTTTTTTGGTAGTGACCACAATAGCGCCGTTCACCCCATCCGGACCATAGATGGCAGTAGCAGAAGACGATTTAAGGATAGTGACATCGGCCACATCATTGGGGTTGATAGAACTGAGATAACCTAATGCAAGCGGCACTCCATTCAATACCAGCATTGGTTGGTTATTGCCTGTAAGTGAACGGATACCTCTTAAGGTGATACGTGTGTCTGCAAATACACCATTATTGGTCGTGCTCACATTAAGGCCTGATACTTTACCCGTCAGACCATTCTGCAGGTTCACCACTTTTGCCTGTGTGAGCTCCGTGCTTTTTACTTTGGCAATGGAATAACCCAGTTCCTTGGGTTGCCGGTTAATACCCAAAGCTGTTACAACCACTTCCTGCAGGCTTCCAGTATTTTCAAGTGTGATGATCAGGGAAGAGGCGTTTCCCACTTTAATTTCTTTTGAAGTAAAACTGGTGGACGATATGATCAGCACATCGTCAGGCTTAACGTCCAGTTTAAAATCACCATTCGCATCTGCAGAGATACCAGTTGAACTGCCTTTGATGGTGATATTGGCAAATGGAATGGGATCTCCTTTACTATCCCTTACCTGCCCCGGGAGAGAGCGGGTTTGTGCAAATGTCATGATATGACAAATCATGATCACTGCAATGAGTGATACAATTTTTCTCATCTGTTATTTTGGTTTTAGTTACTGAAGATGTGTGTGTGATGGTATCCCTGTCTCTTTCAGTGAGGTGGTAATAGCTCAGGTATGTGCAATTTGAGCAGCAGACCATGCTGCGTTCCATTTGCATGATCTGCTGCTCAAATTGCATTTTTTCCAAATAAAAAAAAAGTCACCTGCCCTCTAAAAGGCAGATGACTCAACAGAAGTGATTTTTATTTATGCTGAAGTGAAGAATTTTGGAATTGAACTGTCGGATAATTTTTACCATTTTCCCCCAGCGCCGCCGCCGCCAAAGCCACCGCCGCCAAAGCCGCCAAAACCTCCTCCGCCACCGGACCAGCCACCGCCGCCACCGCCACCACCGATCCATCCGCCACCAGGCCAGCCGGTATATCCTCTGCGCGAAACATATCCACCACCACCTCCTCCCCCAATACCACCGAGGAATATGATGAGAACGATCACTATCACGATAACGAGAAAAGGACTAATGCCTTTACCTTTTTTATGATATCCTTCGGGGGCTTTGTATTTTCCCTCTGCTGCTTTGATAAGCGCATCTGTTGCCTCATCCAGGCCGCGATAATAATTGCCTGCTTTAAAATTCGGGATCAGTTCGTTGTCCAGGATCGCATCGGCTGTCAGATCAGGAATAACACCTTCCAGCCCATAACCAACCGCAATGAATGCATCCCTGTTGCCGGCTGTGCCGCCGGTAGAGATCAGCACCACGATCCCATTGTCGAAATTCTTATTTCCTACTCCCCATGCCCTTCCCAATGCAATGGCATAATCAGCGGCCGAATAACCTTTCAGATCGTTGACAATTACAACGGAGATCTGGTTGGAAGTGCTGTCGTCATAAACCACCAGTTTCCGCTCTAGTGCAGTTACCTGCTCGGGTGTAAGGAAATTGCCTGTCAGATCATTGACAAGCTTTGGAGGATCAGGTCTTGGTGGAATGGCTTTTTCCACCTGAGCCGATGACGCGAAGGCCAGCAGCAAAAAGAATATGGAAAGAAATTTCTTCATGGATATTATTTGCCGAAGACGATGTCGTCGGGTAATTCGTTTTTGTCGGTATTCTTATCGTAAGGGAAATGCTGATGAAGCGCCTGGCCGATCTCAAGCACGCATTGACTGATACCATCAGCATAACTTTCTTTATTGAAGTTTTCGATCATCAGGCCTACTTCTTTATCCCAGTAAGCCGCGCCTACTTTTTCATGAATGCCCTGGTCACCAAAAACAGCCAGCTGCCGGTCTTTCAATGCCACATATACCAATACTGCATTGTGCTCTGCTGTTTCATCCATTTCCAGCCGGAAGAATATTTCTCCTGCGCGGTCAATGGCATCCATATAGGGACACCGGCTTTCCACGAAAACCCTTACTTCACCACTGGTTTGAAGTTCAGCAGTACGAACAGCTTCCACTATCCGGCTGCGTTCCGGCTCTGTGAAGAATGGCTTTTTTTTCCTGAATAATGAAAACACGGCGCTGTTTTTAAAATTTAATTTCTACTGATTTGTCACTGCCGGCCACTGCTTCAAATCCCTCCCTGGGCTTATACCCCAACAAGCCGGCCACCAGGTTGCCGGGGAATCCCCTTACCTGTTTATTGTAATCCGCTACAGCGGTATTGAAATCATTCCGTGCCACTTTAATGCGACGTTCTGTTCCTTCCAACTGTGTTTGCAGGCCTGCATAAGCAGCCGTGCCTTTCAGTGTGGGATATTTCTCTATTACAACGATCAGCCGGTTAGTGGCTGTGGCAAGATTATCCTGCGCACGCTGCTGTGCTGTATAATTTTCTGCGGTCAATGCATCATTCGACATACCGGAAAGTGCTTCACCACGGGCAGCGGCTATCTGTTCCAGGGTGCTCTGCTCAAAATCCGATACACCCTTCACCGTGTTCACAAGGTTAGGCACCAGGTCGAGCCTGCGCTGGTAAGTACTTTGCACTTCCGACCATTGCTGTTTCACTTTCTCCTCCTTCTTCACGAGGGAATTGTAAGTACTGACCATAAAAATGACCAGCAATAAAATAACGGCCCCTGCT
>DATAJQ010000071.1:0-50271 GCA_036262095.1 Chitinophagaceae bacterium
GTTATTACTAAAACTGCCAAAGGAGCTTATATGGCACAAGGCAACGATGGTAAAGGAAACAAACTCACTACATTGCTTGGTGAAGAGAAAGCACTGGCGGCTATCAAAGCCGGTATTGCCAAACAAGGTTGGTAATCAGCGCCGTGCTTGAAAATATACAGGGCCGGCTGCCAATGGCAGCCGGCCCTCTTATTTTTTGAGTTGCCCGGTACTTAGCGGATCAGCACAAAATTCCCTTTGCGGGTAAATGACTGCTTCAATACAAAGTCATAGTACTCTGCATAGAAAATATAAGCTCCTACCGGCTGGAGCTTACCCTGATAATAACCGTCCCAACCCGCCGATGGGTTGGTGGTCCGGAACATGACTTCTCCATTACGGTTATAAATCATCAGCTTGTATTCCGGAACAGGGCAAAAACAGGCTGCCTGGTAACGGTCGTTCTTACCATCGCTGTTAGGCGTAAATGCAGTCGGGAATTGCACACAGCGGTCTTCACATTCAACAGCCACTACTGTATCGCGGTGGTTGCCACACATATTTTCCGCATAAAGGCTGTATGTGCCGCGGCCAGGCGCAAGCATAGACGCCCCCTGGCTTCCATTGCTCCAGGTATAATCTGATTCACCATCAGGTACCACCTGCAAAGTGATGCCTGCTGCCCCACAGGGAATGATAAAAGCTTCGCCCAGTTCAAATATAGGTTTATCGATCACCCTTACTTCCAGCGGCATCCTTGGACTTTCGCAGCCGCGGATGGTTTGGGAAAACCAGTAAGTGGTCCGGCCAGTGTCGGCAGTTGAAAGGCCTGGCATGCCTGTATTGGCTGTGCCGCCTATCGGATCTGTGTACCAAAGCAGGTTCTGCCCCATCACAGGTATTGGCAGTGCAGGTTGCCCTTTACAAAGTTTCAGATCATTTACCTGGGGAGATAACAAAAAGGAATTGAATAATACAGTAACGGTGTCTGAACGGGAGCACCCTCCGTCCACAATATCCAGCCAGTATTTTCCATTAAAACGCACAGTTATGGAATTACCCGTTTCAATTGTGGACCAGGTATAAATAGCGCCGGCTACTACAGGTGCGTTTAGTTGGAATGTACTGCCCTGGCAAACAACAATAGTGTCATCTGCAAAGAATGAATCTGGTATATTACAAGGCTGACTATGAGAAACTGAAAAAAACAATAGCAAAGCAGTCAGCACGCCGAAGGTTTTTTTCATGATATTGGAAGGTGTTTCAGGTCGCAACGGCTTCTCCTTAATAACAATAATCTTACCAAAACAAGAAAAGCGATCCAATAAAGATCTTATTGAGTGGAAATACTTCGGAATATTCCTGCCTCATTTGAAAAAACAGGGAGGTATTACGGAATACGGCTGTCAATGAGTATTTTGGCATCCAAACAACTCACCATGAGCGGCCTCTCTGAGCGTCAACAAAACATTTGTATTTACGGCGGCATATTCGGCGTTATGCTGGCAGCTACCTGCCTTATACAACATCTCCGTTTTTCCACGAGCCATTGGATTGCTTTTGTGCTGATGGGCGTTTATGTATATTCCCTGCTGGTGTTTGTATTGTTATCCCTTCAAAAAGAAATAGCTCCCTTGCTGATGATCACTTCCTCTTCATTGGTAATGATCGCACTTGTTTATATAATAGCCATTGAAGGTTTTTATTCACTGGCTTTGATATTGCTATTCCTCTATTGCACAGTGATCACGATCGTCATTTATATGGAACATTTACCCACCCGGTTGAAAGAAAAAGCACAACTAAAAAAACAGGAAGAACTGGCATGGAAGGATAAAATATGATCGCTATTCCATCACCACCGGTACAGGCACTTTAGCTTCTTCTGCTTTTTTCTTCACTACCACGCTTACCCTGTACACGAATACAGCGCAAACAACAATAGCACAGCAAACAACGATGCCCAGTGTAGGGTAATGCTGCAAGGGAGCGGCTTTGGAAGGCTGTGAAACGATCAACCCTGCTGAAATAGCTGCTATCCCACCTGCCATTTGCTGCAGCGAACCATTGATACTCATAAAAGCGCCGCGGTCTTTCATCTCAGGAATGCTTGTGGTTAGTGCTACTGCGGGGATCACCCTGCTCATGATACCCATAAAAAGGATCATATTGATCAGAATGATCAGCCAAAGAGGTACTGGTGAAAGATTGGTATAAACAATGATCATAATGATTGCCAGCAATGATCCGGCGGCAAAAAGATTGAACTTATCAATCCTGTCGCTCAGCTTTCCTATCATCGGCATGATCACGATAGAAGCAATGCCGGAGAATAAAAAGACCAGCGGCAACTCTTCCTGTGAAATATGAATATTATTGACGAGGAAAGCGCTTCCGAATGGCATCAGCATAAAGCCACCGACAGATAAAAGCGCTGTTGCAGTAAATCCTATCCGGTAAGTGCGATTGGCCAGCGTATGCCAGAAATGCAATAAGGGGCTTTTGTCTGACTGTAAGGAAAGATGTGCTGTAACAGGTTTCATCTTCAGCACGATCGTGATCCCTATCAATAATGCCAGCACAACGATCATCAGGAACGATGAATGCCAGCCCCAGTTGTTGGCAAAATATAATCCCACCGGTATTCCCAGCACCTGGCTGGCAGCAAAACCCATTTGCACTATACCCATCACCCTGCCACGCTGAGCAGGCTCAAACAGATCAGTGATGATCGCCATTGATACAGCACCGATCACCCCGCCAAACAAACCGGTAATGATCCGGGCTACCAGGAGTTCATGATAATTATTAGCCATCGCGCAGGCAAAGGTGCCTACGATAAAGCCTATATAAAAAAAGACCAGCAATTTTTTCCGGTCGAATTTATCAGCAAATCCTGCAGCCAGTATGCCGGCCCCACCTGCACTGAAAGCATAAGCGGAAACAACCCAACCAAACCGGGCAGGAACAATATCCAGTGACTTCATCAATATATCCCCCAATGGTGAAAGCACCATAAAATCCAGCACCACTGTAAATTGCAACAAGGCCAATAAAGCCACTACCAATTTTTGATAAGAACTAAAAGGAGCTTTTTCCATTTTCATATAGTTCAATTATTTGCCTGCCGAAATTAAGATCAATATTATTCAGCCAACCGATTTGTTTATAGCCTTCACCGATTTCTCCTTATAGTTTGACCAACCTGAAGGTTTTAAGCTTTCCGCCGGCTCTTGCTTCCAGTAAATAAACTCCTTTTGCATATTCTGTGCCACTAAGATTAACCTCTATCTTTTGCACAAAGCCACTGGCTTGCTGTTGAATGCGACGGACCTGCCTGCCATTTATATCATGTACACGGATATCAATATTTTCGCCTGTATTAGCCTGGCAAACCAAATAGAAACTGCCGCCTGATGGATTCGGGTAAACCTGCCAGTTCATCTCTTCATCAAACACAACAGGGCGAACAGCAGAATAACGGAACCCGCCATCCATATCTACCATTTTCAGACGATAATACCGGATACCGGATTTGTTGTTTTCTTTATCCATAAAGCTGTACCGGCTGCCATTGGGCGAGTTAAGACTGCTCACACGACCTATAGGTGTAAACGCCTCCTGATTAAGCGCAGTATTTCCTTGGGCAAGTTCTATATCATAATAAGATGAGTTGAACTCTGTACCTGTTACCCAATCCAGCTTCACTTCTTTATCAGTCTGTTTTGTTGCTGTAAAACTTATCAGTTCCACGGGCAAAGACTGATTATGATCAGGCCCGCCATTATTAAGCCAGAACTCAGAAAAATCCCTGGCGCGAAACTCTGCATAATAACCTTTATCATACGGCACTTTTACAGCATTGGCAATAAACGACCAGTCGCCTCCTGCATTATCAGACAGGATACCATTTTCCAGTGCTTTATTGGCATTGTCATATTTAGTAACGCCTAGTTCATACGCTGACACCGGTTTCGAACAAAGCGCACATCCACCTGCATTCAGCAACAATTCTGTTTCTGCATCAGTAAAATAGAAACGGATGATAGCAGAGTCGGGCAGCACTGTTTGCGTGGGCTTGATAGTGATATTTCGATTATGATAGTATTGATTCTGTTTTGTGCGTATTGGCCCTGTATAAATATATGCCTGCACATCAGTGCTGCCCAGGTTCTGCCCCGCAGGATTAATGGAGGCAATGACCTTTCCTGCATCTGTAAAATCAATCCAATTATTACCATTCACTACCGGTTGGTTCACAACATTACTTGTATAAGGGGGACCGTCATAAATTTCATACTGCTTATCGTAAATATGTATATCATCCACGGCTATCCCTTCCCTGCTCGTATAAGGATCTGAATGCATTACAAAACGCAGACGCAGGCGGTTCAACCCCGTTGGCAATGGTATGGTTGCCACATGCCAGCGCGTGTAGCTTTGAATATTCCATACCTCGTTGCCGGAATAGCTTTTATTATACCAGTTGGTGCCTGCTCCCATCGTCCCTAGTTTAATCCAGTTCTTTCCGTCAGCAGAATATTCAATATATGCTTCATCACAAAGTGTGGCACCGCAATCTTCCAGGTCAAGTGCCAGGCTGAAGCTAAGTGTAGGGTTGGCTATGCTGCTGATATCGAAGCAGGGAGAATAGAGATAAGAAAATTCCCTGTCGTTATAATTTCCGAATAAGCTTGTTTTCCATGCTTTGGTACCACTTGCAGCTTTATTGATACGGGTAGAAACAGGTGTTCCATATTGCCAACTGCTTCTAAGGCCATCTGCATACCAGTTACCGTCTCCCGTTTCAAAGTTTTGCAGATAAGGAAAGCTATTTACTATTGGAGAATTCTTCAATACCACAATAGCCGTATCATTATGCCGGTAAGAATCCGACGGCAGAGCTACCCAGGTTTTTACAGTGTGATTACCCAAAGCAGCGAGATTGGCTGTAGCTGTAAACGTATAAGTGATCGTTGCATTGGCTGGTATGGAAGGAATGGTTTCATTGACAACAGCCCCTCCATCTACCTGCAGGTTCACAGGTATATTATTGATGACAGTTGCAGCACTGTTCCTGACACTGATCTTCACCGGAACGGCGGCATCAAGTCCGCAGCTTGCGGCTGCAGGTGTATCAATTGCCACCAACTGTATATCATCTGTGACCTTATACAGGTGTATGTCATCAAATGTGTAACCGGCACCGGCTTCATTATCGGCTGTCAGTATCTGCCCCCATTGCCCCCAGCGCACCTGGAAGCTGGAAGAATAATTCTGGGCATTGGCTATCATCAGACTCCTTAATTCAATGCTGGGCGACTGTTTAAAAACACCTGCTATTTCCTGGTTGGCAAAAAGATCATACGCCATTATCCATGGATCAAGATCACTTCCCCGTACCCATACTTTATTAGCCGCATTGGAAACCTGTCCATGCTGTTTAAAAAAGAAATCCAACCGTATATCATCTGTAGCCGCATTATATCCCTGTAAATTAAAAGTAGCTGTGAGCGAATCGGTCGTTCCTGCTGCATTGTAACGGTCGGCATCCAGTGTAAGCGCACGATTACCTGAATAAGCAATGCCGCTGTTCACAAAACTTCTTATCCGCCCATATTGGGTAGAACCAACAAAATCATAACGGTCAAGGTCGCTCAGGCCTGTTTGCCGCGTGGTATAACTTTGAACAGGTGCGGCTTCAATATCATCCAGAAGATCTGTTGCGAGATTGATCGCTGGGTTATCCAGTTGTTTGAAAAGAACGGACAATGTATCATTGCTGCTTACAGGATCACCCGGGTAAGATACGCTTACTTTTAATGGATAATCCCCTATCGCCGACATATTGGCCGGCACTGTAAACGTATAGGTGTAAGTTCCCCTTGCTGCAATAGCAGGAGCAATGATGGTTTCCTGCACAGCAGGGCCTGCTCCAATAATATACCGAACGGGTATGTTCCCGGTTGTAACAACATTGTCCAGGTTCTTGATCCTTATCCGGATATTAGCAGCTGATGATAATTCCGTTGAAGTATATTTTCTTCCGGAAACGGTTGGTAAAAGTATCGCATCTATTTTCAGGTCCTTATCACTGATTATACCGGCGCAGGTCCCTGTATTGGGTTGCCTGCTGATCGCATTAGCTCTTCTCCCCGGATTGCCATTGATTCTCGCCCTTACAGTGACCCAGTAAGCCGTATCTTTCGAAAGACCGCTGAATATATACGAAGTATCAGCAGTGGTAGCAACAGGCACCATTTCATCACCCCTAAGCATCATCACTTCATAGTCCGTAGCATCTGCAACAACACGCCAGTTTATGGCAATATAACTTTCACATTGTACAGGGGCCAGTGTCACTACGGGCATGCCCACCACAGTAAAATTGGCGCTGGAGCTTTCAAGACCTGTTCCGTTATGGACCAGTCTTACTTTTGCCTGGCCTGTCGCTCCTGCAGGTACAAACCATTTAAACAGGCGTTGATCTGCTGCAATATTACCCGCGATCGTCACCGGCCAACTTGCTCCTCCATCGGTTGAATACTGAAGGGAAAAATCGTTGGAGGGATTTCCATAAGCATCCCAACTGATGTAAAGGGAATCGCCCGCAATAAAATGTTCGCCACCTATGGGATAAACCAATGCAGCAGATACAGGCAGGGTATCATACACAAGAAAATATCCATACTGGCTGCTGAGCGGAATATTGGTACCTTTTACCCGGAAGGTATAAGTGCCCGGCCCGGGATTATCGATCACTACCTGTTCTATATTATTGAAGTGATCGGCACCCTTTGTTGCATTGTTATTTACATTGGAAGGAATGGTGTCCAGCAAATAAGGAAGATGGGTGGTAGAAGCAGGGTCCACCACTTCCAGGTCGAGATCATTTATTAATGTTTGAGATGCCAGCATTGCAGCCGGAGCATCGGTCCAGTACAGCATTACTTTTAACTGTGCGATATTCGAACCTGCAGGGATGGTTATTGAATGCGTGTTGGTGCCTGCTGCACTCACAGACGATTCAATGTAGTTGTTATTCTCCAGCATTTTCACTGAACGAAGCAAATTCATTTGTCCAAAACCGTAACTGTAATCCGGACCAGTGTTGCCCATATCAGTAGCACCATTGCAAAGCAATGCTTTCATCAATCCATTCACGGGGTCTGCATTTGCATGCAACTGCCTGTAACGCTGATACAGCAAGGCCAGGCCGCCGCTTACTGCAGGAGCCGCCATACTGGTACCGGAAATTGCGCCGTATCCATTGGTGGGTAAAGTTGAATACACTGTAATGCCCTGGGCCATGATTTCTGGCTTAATACGGCCATCCGCAACAGGGCCCCTGCTTGAACCGGGATGCACCAACCCCTGTTCTGTTGCAGCTCCTACGCTGATCACGTTTTTTGCGCTTTGATAAGCCCCCAGCACATTATGGAAGCCTGCAGGATAAGGTGCACAATTAATGGAACCGCTATTACCTCCGGCAAACACATTCTGGAGATGAGGATAAACCAGCGCCATTTCATCCAGTATCCTGGAATAAAGATCATATACACCGAAAGTTTGGCAATCATCCGCCACATTACCATAAGAATTGTTAGTGATCACCATGTTGTGGTCCTGTATATAAGCTGGCGCATAAGCCAGTATATTGGAAAAGGCCTGTGGAATGATCATTGCTTTGGGCGCGTATCCTGAATATTTTTCCTGTACGATCCCCGCACCTCCCACTGTACCGGCAACGTGTGTACCATGGCTTCCGCTGCTGATAGCAGCACGGTTAATAAGCCTGCCTGTAAAATCCATATGCTGTAACGGGTTGCCGTTGTCTCCCACGCCTACCACCACACCTTCACCATGAAGATCCCGTCCGCCTGCCAATGAGGATTGCAACACATTGGCCCTGGACAATGCCCGGCTTTTATTATTAAGTTCGATATCCTCTCCAGGAGCAGGCTGCACATATTCTACAAAAGATAGCCCTGCCAGCTCTTTCAATCTTTCCTTTGCTATCCTCAGTGCTATTATATGATAGGCATTGTATGAAGCAGGTACGATTTCCATTTGGCGTACTTCTAATTCCCGGACAATCTTTTCATACGATATCGTCTTTGGATAACTGACCCATACATCCACCATACCCGGCGATTTCAATGCCGTCACCGGTATATTGCCTGTGACCAAAGGGAACGCCATTTTCTGTTCAGGTAATAATTCAACAACAGCCCTGGCTTTTACACTTTGCAATAATTCTTCTGTCACACCTCTTGTTACTGTGGCCGTATAGGTATTGCCGGGAATATATTCCAGCAGGTCGATCCCTGTCGCTGCCAGTGCTTTCTTTTCTGCTTCACCAGGCATTTGCTCAAATTGTAAAAGAATAAACCGCGGGGTCGACGTTTTCGATGTCAGCTGGTTCAGCGAAGCAATATGTGTTGAGGTAATATTTCTCGCAGGAATGAAACTTCCCGAGCGTAATGCAATAGTATATTTTGAGCTGTCCTGTGCAAAAGAAGTAAGGGTAGCCAGCAAGGCAGCTATAAGGGCAATTGGATAGGTTCTCATAAGTATCGTTCTGACCCCGAAGATAATAAATAGATAACGGATAATGATTATCAATTATTTGTTCCCGAAAGCAAAACGGTGCACGCCGGAAAGGAAGCGGTGCATCTCTTCCATGCCCTTTACAGGTTGAGCAACAAGCAGGAACAGCTTGCCTGTCTGGCGCAGCTTGGCTTTGTTAGTGCCCGTTTGAAGGTATTGAATGATCTTATTGAATAATTCAGATTCGAAATAAGGAGAGTCAGGACGGTTGATAAAGTGGCAACGCAGCACTTCGTCTTTCAACGACATTTTTTCAAATCCCAGGTCAACAGCCAGTTTGCGGCAGCGAACCGTAATGAAAAGATCTTCTACCTGCGGTGGTATCGGGCCAAAACGGTCGGTCAGCTCTTCGCGCATCTCCAGCAATTCCTCTTCTGTTTCGGAATTATCCAACCGTTGATAAAGGGAAAGCCTTTCCGTGATACTTTCCACGTATTCGTCCGGTATCAGAATTTCCAGATCCGTATCGATAGTACAATCCTGTACAAAATCATCCTGCTTCGCGATCTCTTCCTTGAACAGCTCCTTGAACTCTGTACGCTTCAGTTCCTTGATCGCTTCTTCCAGTATCTTCTGATACATCTCAAAACCTATCTCTGCCATAAAGCCGCTTTGCTCCCCGCCAAGCAGGTTACCTGCACCACGGATATCGAGATCGCGCATGGCGATCTGGAAACCACTGCCCAACTCACTATGCTGCTCCAGCGTTTGAAGGCGTTTTCTTGAATCCGCCGGCAATGTGCTCATCGGTGGTGCCAGCAAATAACAGAAGGCTTTTTTATTGCTGCGGCCTACACGTCCGCGCAGCTGGTGAAGATCGCTCAGGCCAAACTGGTGGGCATTATTGACAATTATGGTATTCACATTCGGGATATCCACTCCGCTTTCAACGATATTGGTACAAACCAGCACATCATATCTCCTGTCGATAAAATCAAGGATCTTTTCTTCCAGTTCATGCCCTTCCATTTGACCGTGGGCAAAACCAATGCTCAAGTCAGGACAAAGCCCCTGTATAATAGCTGCCATTTCAGACAGACCACTGATACGATTATAAATAAAGAATACCTGTCCGCCCCGTTCTGTTTCATAATAGATCGCATCGCGGATAAAATCCTGGTTGAACACCTGCACTTCCGTTTGTATCGGCTGACGGTTAGGCGGAGGCGTATTGATAATGCTCAAATCGCGTGCACCCATTAAGGAAAATTGCAAGGTCCGGGGAATAGGTGTAGCTGTAAGCGTTAAGCAATCCACCGTGGTACGGATGCTTTTGATCTTCTCTTTATGTGCCACACCGAATTTTTGTTCTTCATCCACGATCAGCAATCCGAGATCTTTGAACTTTACTTCCTTGCCTAAGATACCATGTGTGCCTACCAGGATATCGATCTTCCCTTCTTCCAACTTCTTCAGTGTTTCCTTTTTTTCTTTAGCTGATTTGAAACGGTTGATATAATCAACTGTCACCGGAAAATCTTTCAGGCGGTCGCTGAATGTTTTATAATGCTGAAAAGCAAGGATGGTGGTAGGCACCAGCACAGCGGCCTGCTTCCCGTCCACACAGGTCTTGAATGCTGCGCGTATCGCTACTTCCGTTTTGCCAAAGCCTACATCTCCGCAAACCAGCCGGTCCATGGGTGAAGGAGATTCCATATCCTTCTTCACATCTGCTATTGCCTTGCTTTGATCAGGCGTGTCTTCATAAATAAAAGAAGCTTCCAGCTCAGTTTGCATATAGTTGTCCGGCGAATGAGCGAATCCCTCCTGTGCTTTCCGTTGTGCATACAGCTTGATCAGGTCAAAAGCAATTTCTTTGACCTTTACTTTGGTCTTTTCTTTCAACTTGCTCCATACATCCGTACCCAGTTTATTCACTTTGGGCACGCTTCCTTCCTTGCCGGTATATTTGGCTATTTTATGAAGCGAATTGATATTAACATAGAGAATGTCATTATTCTTATACAGCAATCTTACAGCTTCCTGCAAGCGTCCATTCACTTCCAGTTTTTGCAGACCGCTGTACACACCTACTCCATGATCAATATGCGTTACATAATCTCCCGGCTGCAGTTCGCGCAGCGTACGAAGAGTTAATGCTTTGCTTTTATTGTAAGCCTGTTTTACTTTATACTTATGATATCGCTGGAATACCTGGTGGTCAGTATAGCAAACCAGTTTCAGTTCTTCATCAATAAACCCTTCATGTATGGAAGTGGTTACAGGATTGAAAACGATAGCTGCATTCAGATCATCAAAAATCGTTTGCAGCCTTTCCAGTTGTTTGGGGTTTTCCGCAAAGAGGTTGAGTTGAAATCCTTTGTCTTCCCAACTTTTGAGGTCTTTAATAAGCAGATCGAATTGCCTGTTGAAAGCGGGTTGTTCTTTTGTTTTGAACCCGATCTCAAAGGAAGGATATGATGCAGGAAAACTGTTTGCATAACCGAAACCCACTACATGCCGGCCGGTCAGCTTTTCTTCGTACACAGCGGCTGTAATAAAATCATTGGCTGACACTTCTTTTTTTACCAGCCGGTCTTCTTCTTCGGCTTGTTCTTTACGTGCGCCCGAAGGCCAGCTTTCTTCTGCATGCCCTGCAATGAACGCCATCAATTCTTCTTCACTTTCCAGCAATTTTTCCTTGCATATCTCATAATCCTGCAGCCAAACAATTGTATTGGGTGAAAGAAAATCAAAAAGCGGTACCCTTTCCTCCTCTTCAAATTGTGTGTCTACATTGGGAATGATACTGACTTGCAGCAGCTTTCTTTCACTCAATTGAGTTTCCGGATCTACGATGCGGATGGAATCCACTTCGTGGCCGAAGAGTTCAACACGGTATGGCTTTTCATTGCCGAATGAATAAATATCCAGGATCCCGCCACGAAGGGCAAACTGTCCTGGCTCATACACGAAATCCGTCCGCTCAAAACCATAATCGGCCAGTTGAAGCAACAATTTTTCCAGGTTAAGATTATCCCCGGCTTTGATATAAATAATATTGGAAGAAAGTGTGCCCGGTACTACCACTTTTTCAAATAATGCCTCGGGGTAAGTGACCAGCACTTTTTTGTTGCCTCCTGTTGCGATCTTGGTCAGCGCTTCTGTTCGCAGCATAACGTGCGAAGAGTTGAGCAAGCGGTAATTCTTTCTGTTCTTAAAAGAAGAGGGGAAATAAAAAATATCCAAAGCCCCGGTCAGGTTTTCCAGGGTATTGTGAAAATAGGCAGCTTCTTCTGCATCATTCAGGATGATGAGGTGATTGAACTGCGAACAGGAAGGGTGCAAAAATGCGGCGGCTGTCACAAATTCGGGCGAGCTGCCGTTGAGGCCTGCGAGATAAATCTTTTGGGGTTGGGAAAATGAGAGCCTGTCCGCCAATTGAAAAAGGCGGGGGGTGTTCTGATACTGCTGCAACAATTCCTGGGTCATAAACGGCGGCAAAGTTACGGATTCTGGGGCGTTGTCCGTTGAGCGTTGTCGGTTGTCGGCTGATCGTTGACCGAATGGCCTCATCCTGCGTAGAAATCCGGCCATCGGCCATTCGAACATTGGCTACTCGGCCAACGGACAACGATCAACCCTCACCCCGGCAGCGACCTAATACACCGCGTCATAATCCGCCTTGAACTCTACTTCGGTCATTTTTCCCTGCACTACTTCTACGGGGAAAATATTATTCTTATCATCAAAGAGGTTCGCATAGTAATTGTCCCCTTTTTTAATAAAGAGTGAATAAGTGCCTGGCGGCAATTTCACTGAAAAAGCACCCGAGGCGTCTGTTTTTACCGTGGTTACCAGGGGGGTATTCACCTCGCTATAGAAAGCCGTTATGCCCACCCGCTTCACCTGGTCGATGGAAGTGAGTGCGTAAACGTAGAGCTGGGTTTCCAATCCGGCTGGTGCAGAAGGCTTTCTGTCGGGAGAAGGCATCTGGTTGCCTTTTACCAGGTACACATGCCCTTTTATACCTGTACGGGAACAGCCCGCTTTACTGGAAGCTGTAAGGCTGGCAAGGCCCAGGATTATTGCGGGAATCACCCAAAAATTGTAGGTTTTCATTCTTTAAGCGTTTGCAATTAATGTAATTTAGGATGTGCTTTCGCTTTGACCATCAAAACATATTTGAAAATATGCGATTTTTTTCAGTACGCTTATTATTATCCGTAATAACAGTTGGCTGTTATCAGTTTTCCGTTGCCCAGGTGAAAACCAATACAGAATTGCTCAGGCAATCATCCATATTGCAGGCAGCAAAGGAAAAAAGGAATCATAAACAATTGATGACCCTCGCCCGTCAAAAGGGTTGGGACACAATCGTCACCCGGTCCAATGGTTCTGTGTCCCTTCTTGCAGGGATAGATGCTTTTGGCTTGCCGCTTTATCTCTCCACCGAAAACAATATCCTGGCTGCAGCTACGATCGGAACTACCAAACTCTGGCCCGGTGGCAGCACAGGATTGAGCCTTTCCGGCTCCTCCAACAACATGAAAGACAAGCTGGCAATGTGGGATGGTGGTATGGTAAGGGCTACGCACGTAGAACTGACGGGGCGGATAAAACAAACGGATGCCACTGAACTTAATGATCATTCCACCCACGTGGCCGGTACCCTGATCGCCAGCGGTGTAAATCCACTGGCAAAGGGCATGAGCTTTGGATTGCAGGAATTGCTGGCGTATGATTTTTCCGGTGACAATTCGGAGATGCTGGGGGCGGCATCCAGCCTTCTTATCTCCAATCACTCTTATGGCTTTAATGCAGGATGGATTTATAATACAGATGTAAGCCCCGCCCGTTGGGAATATTGGGGACAGGTTGGGTCAACCGAGGATTACAAGTTCGGTTATTATTCATCCGGCGCACAATTGTGGGACTCCATTGCGTATAATGCACCTCAATATCTGATCGTAAAATCAGCCGGCAACAGCCGGAATTTGAATGGACCTGATGTTGGTCAGCCTTACTGGCGTTATAACTCATCCGGTGTAATGGCAGCAGCAGGCAACAGACCGGCAGGCATCAGCAGCAATGACAGCTATGATATTCTCTCTACCAACAGCAATGCAAAAAATATTTTGGTGGTAGGAGCTGTTAATCCCATCAGCACTGGCTATACCCGCCCGCAGGATGTGGTAATGGCGGATTTCAGTAGCTGGGGACCTACAGATGATGGCCGTATTAAGCCGGATGTGGTAGCAGATGGGGTAAATCTTTTATCGAGCATTGCCACTACCAATACAGCTTATGCCACTCTCAGCGGCACATCCATGTCAAGTCCCAATGCAGCCGGTTCTTTATTACTGTTGCAGGAGTATTATTCCAAATTACATAGCGGCGCATTTATGCGTTCTGCCACACTGAAGGGCTTGGTCATTCATACAGCAGATGAAGCAGGTCCATCACCCGGGCCGGACTACCAGTTTGGCTGGGGCCTTATCAATATGCAGAAAGCGGCCGACGTGATCACTTCCAATAATACAAAGCAATTGATACAGGAAAATGTTTTGGAAAATGGGGTCAACGACGCCGATACAGTACAGGTTATCGCTTCAGGCGATGGTGTGATTCGCGCCACTATTTCCTGGACAGATCCCAAAGCAACGGTAGAGCCCGAAGCAACTGCATTGAACAACCCAACCAAAAAACTGGTAAACGATCTTGACCTCGTTATCAGAAAAGGAGCAACCACTTACCGTCCCTGGATATTGACTCCGGCCATACCCAGTGCTGCTGCCACCCGCGGCGACAATACACTGGACAACGTGGAGAAAGTGGAACTGACAGATGTGGTGCCGGGCGATAGCTATTCCATTGTTATTAATCATAAAGGGACATTACAAAGAGGAACGCAGGCCTATTCATTGATCGTAAGTGGTGTTGGCGGTCAGGCTTATTGCGCTTCTGCTGCCACCAATACAGGTGGAGCAAGGATAGACAGTGTTTCATTCAGCAATATCCGCCAAAAAAATCCGGCCGGATGCACATCCTATACAAGCTATACCAACCTTACCGGCAGTGTTGAAGCCGGTCAAAACCTGCCGATATTCGTCCGCCTCAACAGTTGCGATGCAAGCGTGGCCGATAAAATCGTGAAAGTATTTATTGATGCCAATAATGATGGCGACTTCGCTGATGCAGGCGAAATACTTGCTACCAGCGGCGTGATCAATGGCAATGGTGATTTTACCGGAAATGTGACCATACCAGCATCCCTAACGCCGGGTAAATACACCCTTCTCCGCATCGTGATGCAGGAAACAAATAATGCGGCAAATGTTACTCCCTGCGGTTCGTATACAAAAGGAGAAACACAGGATTACCGCCTGCTGGCTGTTACTCCGTCACTCGACTTCGGCATCACGGAATTACTTTCACCCGAAGCAGGCAATTGCCCTTCCCCTGCACAATATGTCTCCGTTCGTATCCGCAATTTTGGCAATGCGAATAAAAAGAATATTCCGCTTACAGCAGTAGTGAAACAGGGAGCAACAACCATTGCGACACTGACAGCTACTTATGCAGATACTATTTATACGCAAACAGATGAAGTATATACATTCCAGACACCGGTTGAAATAGTCGCTGGCCAATCTTACACTATTACAGCCAGTACTTCTTTCCCAGGCGACCAGAATGCTGCGAATGATCAAAGCGTGTTCAACTTTACCAGCCGTACAGCAGCTTCAAACCCCACGGCCACAGCAGTTATCTGCGGACCGACTGCCCTGCTGAACGCTACAGCAGTTTCCGGAGCACAACCGTATAACTGGTATTCTTCCGCCACTGCCACCACTCCATTGGCTACCGGCAGCTCGGCAAGTACTTCAACCATTCTGTCAACTTATTATGTAAGTTCAGGTGAAATAAATAAGCTGGGGCCTGCCAATAAACAGGTATTTACTGATGGAGGCTATAATGCGTTCAGCGGCAATATTGTGAAGTTCACTGCTTCCATCCCGGTAACAATGCAGACAGCGCGCTTGTATATCGGCAATTCAGGAAAGATCACTTTTACCCTGCGCCAGATCGTTTCTGAAAATACAGACGGCAGTTACACTTATTATCCAATCTCCAGCAAAACGATTGATGTGTATGCTACAGCACCTACATCACCGGTATTGGGAGCACAGAATAATGATCCCGCCGATGCAGGGGCCATCTATTACTTAGGTATTGATTTCCCTGAGGCAGCCAACTATTACCTGCTAATCGAATGCTCGAATGGAGCATCCATATTCAGGAATAATAATATCGGCACCACCATCTATCCTTATTCGGTACCGGGTGTGTTGTCCATTACCGGCAACAGTGCTACACTGAACGGAGATCCCAATTACTATCAGAAGTTTTACTACTTCTATTATGATATCGGTCTGAAGCTGCCTAATTGCGCATCTGGTCGTGTGCCGGTGATCCCCACCACTAATCCCACACCATCGGTCACGCTCAATGGGAACGTGCTCACCAGCTCTATTGCAACCGGCAATCAGTGGTATCTCAATGATGTGCTCATTAGCGGGGCAACGGGACAAACTTATACAGCTACGGCTACAGGTGTTTATACTACAAAAGTGACTACCGGCTCCTGTACGATCACTTCAAATGCGGTCAACTTCACGGCTACACCGGTAACCAATGTTGATCCGGAAGAGATTGGCATGAAAGTGTCTCCGAATCCTTCGCCAGGCGGACAGTTCACGTTGCAGCTGGTAACAAGAACAAGAGGCAACCTGGACATTTCCCTGGTCAATACAACAGGCCAGCAGGTGTATCATAGCCAGATACCGGACTTTACCGGCAACCTGTCCAAACTGATCACGCCAGGCAAACTGGCTGCAGGTGTTTACTACCTGCAGGTGACACATGACAAGAAGCTTTATATAAAGAAGATCATTGTGTTGGAATAATAAATTCTTTAACCCATTAAAAAAAGCCCCGGTCTCCCGGGGCTTTTATATTCTGAACCGTCCAAGCTCAATTCGTGTTATTGTTGCAGCACCACTTCACCGATATCCACTGGCTGATCCTTCACTTCAATATTGTCGAACGTTACATCCTTATAAGGATCTTTTGCATCCACGATCACTTTATATGTACCGCTTTTCACTGAAAGCGAAAAAGTACCGGAAGTAATAGTGCCTTTTGTTGAATCACTGCCGGAAATAGCCCATACTGCATCCGCACCATCAGCGGGGGTCACTTTTCCGGTAATGCTGCCTTGCGGCTCGGTAAATGCTAACATAGCTGCAGCCGCTGCTGCAATTATGCCACAGGAGAGAATACTTTTTTTCATGATGTTCAGTTTATGATTAAAAAAAGGAATTCAGTTCTCTGTGGTCTATTGCTATTAAAAGCATTTAATGAAATCCAACTACTATGCCAAACGGTTTTATATGTGGATAACTCGGTTCGATTTCAAAACCGGATCATTCAATTGACCCTATTGGTTGTTCGGGCGATTGCAATACTCTTTGTATATTACTTTAAATTTATACCTGATGGCTGTTCAACCCTGGCGCACCGGTAAAGTTATCCGCATTGAGCAGGAGACCTATAATACCCGCCGCTATTGGATAGAAGTGCCTGAACTGGCTTCATTTGATTTTACTCCCGGCCAGTTTGTAACGCTTGACTTGCCTATCCACGAGAAACCCGCCAAACGCTGGCGCAGTTATTCCATTGCCAGTTGGCCCGATGGCTCCAATGTGTTTGAACTGGTGATCGTATTGCTTGACGGAGGGGCTGGCACCACCTATATTTTTAACGAGGTCACTGTGGGCAGTGAACTGATCCTGCGGGGTCCGCAAGGCGTGTTCGTACTGCATGAACAGGAGTTGGATAAACGCCTGTTCCTTATCTGCACCGGCACAGGCATAGCCCCATTCCGCAGCATGGTGCATCATATCTGGCGGAACAATATTCCTCACCGCGATATTTATATCATATATGGCTGCCGCACAAAAAAAGACCTGCTGTATTATGATGAATTGAATTCGCTGGAACTGGAGAATTTCCATTACATACCAACACTTTCCCGTGAAGAATGGGAAGGAAAAAGCGGGTATGTACACGCCATTTATGAAGAACACTGCTCCGGCAAACCGGATGCAGCATTCTTATTATGCGGCTGGAAGAACATGATCGATGAAGCAAAGCAGCGGATCGTGGCAATGGGATATGATAAGAAAGATATTCACCAGGAATTGTATGGGTAGGGTTTAATATACTACCCAATAGCCTGAAGCACCCTGTTCCTTATCTCACTCACAGGAATCCTTTCCTGCTCCATACTATCCCTGTAACGGATGGTAACAGTATTATCTTCTTTGGTCTGATGGTCCACCGTCACACAGAAAGGTGTTCCCAATGCATCCATCCTGCGGTAGCGTTTACCAATAGAATCCTTTTCTTCATAAAAAGAACGGAAATGGTGTTTGCAATCATCCACAATGCCTTTCGCAATTTCGGGAAGACCGTCTTTTTTGGTTAGCGGCAAAACAGCCAGTTTGATCGGCGCCAGCTTTGCAGGGAATTTCAACACCACCCTGCTGTCTGGTTTCTCCGGAGTGCTTAGATCCTGCTCTTCATAAGCATGACTCATTACCAGCAGGAACATACGGTCAAGACCGATAGATGTTTCAATCACATAAGGAATATAATTGCCGTAAGGCTTGCCGGTGGCAGGATCAATATCATTATCGAAATACTGCATTTTTTTCTTGCTGTACTCCTGGTGTTGCGACAGGTCAAAATCACCGCGGGAGTGGATCCCTTCCACTTCTTTAAAGCCGATGGGGAAATTGAATTCTATATCACAGGCTTCTTTGGCATAATGCGCCAGCTTCACATGATCATGATAGCGATAGCTCTCAGCCGGTATGCCCAAGCTTAAATGCCATTGCAGCCTTGCTTCTTTCCAGTATTTATACCATTCGCCTTCTGTGCCGGGGCGTACAAAAAACTGCATTTCCATTTGCTCAAATTCCCTCATCCGGAAAATGAACTGGCGGGCAACGATCTCATTCCGGAAGGCCTTACCGGTCTGGGCAATACCAAACGGAACCTTCATCCGTCCTGTTTTCTGCACATTCAGGAAATTGACAAAAATACCCTGTGCTGTTTCCGGGCGCAGGTACACAATATTGTCCTGTCCTTCCTCAGCTGCCACTGCACCGAATTCGGTCGCAAACATCAGGTTGAACTGGCGGATATCCGTCCAGTTGGAAGTGCCGCTGACAGAACAGGTAATGCCATGGTCAGCGATCAGTTGTTTCAATCCTGCAAAATCATCCTTGGCCAGCAGGTTTTCCATTTCATTCAGCATACCCTTTGCCTCATCAATACGGCCGTCCTTTTCCATCTGTTCGGCATGGGCTTCAATGAGATGGTCTACCCGGTAGCGCTTCTTGCTGTCCTTATTATCGATCATCGGATCATTGAAATTATCCACGTGACCGCTGGCCTTCCAGGTTGTAGGGTGCATAAAAATAGCGGCATCGATACCAACGATATTATCATTCAACTGGGTCATGCTTTTCCACCAGTAATCGCGGATATTCTTTTTTAATTCACTGCCCATCTGGCCATAATCATATACAGCCTGCAGCCCATCATATATTTCGCTGCTGGGAAAAATAAAACCGTACTCTTTACAATGCGAGATGATCGCCTGGAACTTATTGGAATCGTTTGCCATAATCTTTTTTAATTACCTGGAATTTCCGGCCTGCAAAAATAAGTGAAGAGAATCAAAGAATAGCCCGGAGCGGGTGCTGAGTCTTTAGTCGCGGGTCAGGAGTTAGGGGATGAAGATGGATTGTTTATGGTTTCCTGGAGGGTGGCGGACTCTTTTGCTGCACGTTGCAGGTCTTTTTCAGACTCCACTTCCACCTGTTCGATCCAGACAGCATAGTTGTTGGGGTAGATGCGCGACCCGGTTTCAACAGCAAAAGCATGCGTGAAAGCTGCTCCGAAATACAGGATGATCGCCGAATAATAGACCCACAGCAAAATCACAATAATGGATCCTGCAGCGCCATAAGCCGAAGACATCCTGTTTTGACCCAGGTAATATCCTATAAGGAATCTGCCTATCATAAAGAGGATGGCAGTGGCAGCAGCGCCTGCCCTTACATGTTTCCATTGTATCCGTGCGTCGGGTAATACCTTAAATATCAGTGCAAAGAGGGAAGCCGTGATCAGGAAAGTGAACAGAACATTGGTGATATAGACCACTATCACTGCTGTTTCGGGGAAAGTTTGCGTGAGCCGGCCGATCAGCATGTCCATAATACCGTTTATGATCAGCGAAACCAGGAGAAGAAAGCCCAGCGAGATGATCATGGAAAAAGAAAGAAGCCGGTTGATCAGCATTTTGAGAAAACCTCTCCCCTTTCTGGGTTTTGCTTTCAGCCGCCAGATCTGGTTTACCGAGTCCTGTATTTCACCAAACACGCTGGTGGCACCGATCACCAGGGTAGCGATACCCACCGTAGTAGCCAGTTTGCTTTCTGACGATAAAGTGGCATTGCGGATGACCGATTGTATCTGCAAAGCAGCGTCATGCCCCACGAAATCCGAGATCTGCCCATACACCATGCCTTCCACCGCTTCCTGCCCATAAAAGAGGTCGCTTACCCATATAATAATGATCAGCAGACCTGGCAGTGAAAAAACGGTATAATAAGCAAGGGCAGCACTCAGTTTCAGGATCTTTTTGGTGAAAAAATCAGAAAATGCCTCTTTAATGCTATTCCAGACCTTTTTTGCCATACTGGTATATGAAAAAAATAGTGCCAGTATTGGAGTCCGCCCAGAGTCGGCAGTGGATAGTCGGCAGTCGATAGTCTGATCTTCCATCAAATTAGAAAAAACTTTACGATACCGAAGTGGATAAACAAACTCTTTGAGGCCCGGACTATCGACTCCCGACTAAAAGACTCTCCTACAATTTGGAATTCCCTTTATGCCTCCCAGCATCCCGCTTCGTTTTCTTGTCCAGGTTCTTTTCCCAGGCCTTTTCCAGGTCAACCCCGGTTTGATTGGCCAGGCAAACCAGCACCCAGAGCACATCGGCCATCTCATCGCCAAGATCCCGCCCCTTGTCTGATTCCTTGAACGACTGGTCACCATATTGGCGGGCCATGATCCTGGCAAGTTCGCCCACTTCTTCTGTCAGTATCGCCATATTGGTAAGTTCACTGAAATAACGGACACCAATTGTTTTGATCCACTCATCCACTTGTTGCTGTGCTTGCCGGATAGTCATAACAAAATTTTTAGAAGTTCCTTGCAATATAGCATGATTCTTGCCGTTTTACCCACCCCTTGCCATCCTCATGCCCTTATTGAAACACCAAAATTCAATGCATCATGTTAACCGTGGTCCGTCATATTTTGCCGCTTGCGGCACTCATCTTATCGACGCTTATAATAGAAGCGGAAGCTCAGCCTGCATTGGCAACAGCTGCTGACTCAGCAAAACCTGCCAAGCCCTACCGGATCCTTACTTCCGGCAGGCAGATCACCATCAAAAGCACAAAAGATATCAAAAGTGTAATGGTATGGTCATCAGGCGGGAACCGCATACTGGAACAAAAGGAAGTAAATAACTCCAATTATAATTTCAGGATCAGCGTGAATGAAAAGATATTCTTCATACGGCTGCAACTGGCAGACGGGAAGGTATATTCAGAAAAGATAGGTATACAATAAGAAGCAAAAGTCAGAACCGGCTCATTCCTTATTTTTTGTGTCTATACAGATAGTAACGGGTCCATCATTCAGTAATTCCACTTTCATATCTGCACCAAAGCTTCCCGTTCCGATTTCTTTTCCCAGATCAGTTGATAGTTGTTTGATCATCGCCTTATACATGGGTATGGCATGATCGGGTTTGCTTGCCCGGATATAGGAAGGGCGGTTGCCTTTTTTGGTTGATGCATGCAGGGTGAACTGGCTCACCAGGAGGATCTCGCCATTAACTTCTTTTACTGAACGGTTCATCACTCCATTCTCATCATTAAAAATGCGCAGGTTAACGATCTTGCTGCTGAGCCAACCGATATCATCACCAGTATCTGCATCCTCTATTCCCAGCAAAACCAGCAGGCCGTCCTGAATGGCAGATTTCTGCCGGCCATCAATCGTAACGCTTGCGTTTTTCACTCTTTGTATTACAGCCCGCATATATTGTATCTTTACTTACTCACAAATATATTGGCAGCAAGCCATTGACCATGATAGATCTCAGAAAAGAAATTTCCTTTCAAACCACGCGCAGCGGTGGCAAGGGGGGCCAGAACGTAAATAAAGTGGAAACAGCCGTGATCGCTTCGTTGCCTGTGGCTGCTTCCTTATTGCTCAGTGAAGAACAAAAAGCCATTGTTGCAGAAAAATTGTCCAACCGCATCAATGCAGAAGGGATGCTGCAGGTAAAAGCACAAACCCATCGCACCCAACTGGCCAATAAGGAAGAAGCTGTTCAAAAGATCAATGAACTGGTACATCATGCGCTCGTAAAGAAAAAACCGCGCATTGCCACCAAGGTCAGCAAAGCAGCGAAAGAGCGGCGAATGGAGTCAAAAAAGAGAAAGTCGGAGGTAAAAGCCGGCCGGCAGAAATACAGGAATGGCCGTGAATTTTGATTTATGAAAAAACATTTATTCACCATACTATTCATCATTCTCTCTGTTATCGCTGTTTCCTACGTCCTGGGCTCATGTAAGAAAAACGATAACCCGAACGATCTTACTTTTTTACCGCAGGAAATACCGGCAGGTTTTCCTGACCCATTATATCGCTTCACCGATAACCCATTGACCAAAGAAGGATTTGAACTGGGCCGTAAATTATTTTATGACGGACGGCTTTCGGTAGATAGTGCTCATCCCTGCGCTTCCTGCCACCAGCAGATCGCTGCTTTCGGAACATACGAGCACGACCGGAGCCATGGTGTGTACCATTCCCATACCCTGCGCAATGCCCCTGTTCTGTTCAACCTTGCCTGGCAAAACAGCTATCATTGGGATGGAGAGTTCAGCACGCTTTTTTCAGAAGCCGCCCAGCCGATCAATGGGCATATTGAAATGGGAGAATCGTTCAACGGCGTTATAGGCAAACTTCAAAAAGATCCGGAATACAGGAAGATGTTTAAAAAGGTTTTTCGCACAGAATTCATCAGTGCAGAGAACATGTTAAAAGCACTGGCGCAATTTACCGGCTACATGACCTCCGCCAACTCCAAATATGACCGTGTTAAAAAAGGTGAAGCTTCTTTTACAGCAACCGAACAATCAGGCTATGAATTGTTCCAGGCACATTGTACAAGCTGCCATCCCGAACCCATGTTCACGGATTATAGTTTCCGCAATATCGGTCTGCCGGTCGACAATGCTTTGAACGATTACGGCCGTATGCGGATCACGCATCTACCGGAGGACTCACTTAAATTCAAGGTCCCTACCCTGCGCAACGTGTATATCTCTTCCAATTATATGCACGACGGGCGTTTCGCCACTCTCGGTCAATGCCTCGATCATTACCGGACCGGTGTGCAGCAAAGCCCTACCCTTGATCCTTTGCTGGCGAATGGCATTCCTCTTACTAATACAGAAGCTACCAATATTGCACTGTTTTTGCGGACGCTTACCGATTCAAGCTTTTTGAAGGATACACGATTCAGCGAACCGAAATAACATTTTACTGATCAGGAGGCGTTTTAAATAGAACGTATCTTTTTTGTTAGGTTATTATTTTACATTTGTTGTTAAACTTTTCTTTTGAGCGGCATTAAGAAACTGGCAGGTCAAACTTTATGGTATGGTATTCCAACAATAGCCAGCCGTTTTTTGGGCTACCTGATGAACCTGTCCCTGCCGCTTTTATTTGCCCAGCCGGCTACAACTGCTGATCTCACCCAGGTATACGCGATCATTCCATTTTTGAATGTATTGTTCACGTATGGACTTGAAACAGCTTATTTCCGTTTTTCGCAGGACCATGATCAGAAAAAATTATACAACACTCTTTCTGTTTCATTGATCATTTCCACTATTGTATTTACCGGTGTGCTACTGCTTTGCAAAGAACCGATCGTGCGGTGGGCGAGGCTGGAAAAACATCCGGAATATATTACCTGGATGGCCGGTATCATTTTCTTCGATGCGCTCTCCACACTTGCCTTTGCAAGGCTGCGCCAGGAAAACCGTCCAAAACGTTATGCTTTTGCAAGGATGGCAGGCGTGCTTATGTATGTCGTGGTGATCGTTATCTTCCTTGGGGTGATCCCAAAATATGTTGAAGCTAATAAAGAATCTTTTCTCGGCACGTTTTACAATAAAGAGATTGGCATAGGCTATTACCTCATCGGTAATCTTTGCGGCAGCATTTTAACATTTATTCTTTTAAGAAAAGAATTCGTTCAGATCCGCTTCAGTTTTGATGCAGCTCTCTGGAAAAAAGTGATGCATTACTCATACCCGCTGGTAATAGTGGGAATGGGCGGTATGGTAAATGATATGCTTAGCCGCCTTATTTATCAGCACGTGGTTGACCTGCCTGAACAACAGGCCAAACATGAGCTGGGGATCTTTGGGAATATTTACCGGCTGGCTGTTCTGGTCACTATCATGATACAAGCATTCCGCATGGCGGCAGAGCCATTTTTCTTTAACCGCTCCCGCGAAGAAAACCCACAGCGTATTTATGCCCGGGTAATGAAATTTTTTGTGATCGCCTGCTGCTTCATGTTCCTTTTTATCAGCCTTTATATTGATGTGTTTGCCTGGTTTTTTGAAGCCATTGACAAAGCCACATGGGTAGAGGGGCTGGGTATTGTTCCGCTGCTGGCACTGGGCAATATCTTCCTGGGTATTTATTACAACCTCAGTATCTGGTATAAGCTGTCCAATAAAAACATGATGGGCGCGGCTATCACACTTGCAGGTGCTGTGCTCACTATCGTATTGAATATTATTTTAATTCCCCGGTTCCATTATTTCGGAGCAGCCATTGCCACTTTCTGCTGTTATCTTTTCATGATGATCGTGAGCTATATCATGGGGCAGAAATATTATCCTGTTCCTTATCCCCGCAAAAAGCTGATCGCTTACCTCGTGATGGTGGTACTGATCTATCTGCTGCACCTGGGGTTGGTGCACATCTGGCCAAACCATTGGTTCAACCTGGCATCTGCCACCCTGCTTCTTCTTCTATTTGCCTGGTTCATTATCCGTATTGAACGGAAGGAATTGCAGAACTTCCCTGTTATAGGAAAATTACTTTATAGACAAGCAGCCTGACAACAGACCGCCGGTCAACATTCAACGAGCAACGGACAACGAATTAAGCTAATACAGTTTCACAAACGGATTATTCATTTTCTCCAATCCGATCGTCGTTACCGGTCCGTGCCCGGAATATACTTTAGTGTCGTCTGGCAGGGTAAAAAATCGGGTCTGAATACTGTTGATCAGCGTGGCATAATCCCCGCCCGGAAGGTCAGTGCGGCCAATGCTTCCATTAAATAATACATCCCCGCCTATTACAAAAGAGCCCGGTTCATAATAAAAAGAGAGGCTGCCGGGAGAATGGCCGGGAGTGAATAGTACTTCCAGCTTTTCATCGCCCAGGAAAATGGGTTGATCTTCCGGGATGAATTTCAGTTCCCCTTCGTAATGATCAAACGGCAATTGCCACCGCTCAGCGGCTGCCGGAGCCCGGTCAAGTACGGGTTTTTCCTTTTCGTGGATATGCGGTATCAGCCCCCAGGTTTCAAATATGAATTTATTGCCGAATACGTGATCGAGATGCCCATGCGTATTGAGCAGTAAAACCGGTTTCAGACCGGCCCCTTCGATAGCTGATCTCAGTTCGTTGCGTTCTTCCTGAAAATAACAGCCAGGGTCTATAATGCAGCACTCGCCCTTTTCGTTATACAAAACGTAGGTATTCTCCTGGATGGGGCTAAAAGTGAATGTCTTAACAGTTAACATGATCGGTTTTTCGTATTTTTAAAAATGGGGGCGAATCCGGTACATTTGTAAAATAAGAAACAATAAACGATATGCACCCACTAAATTTCCGGCATCTTACTGATATGCACGAAAAGACCAAACGGGTGAGAATGATCGGCAGCTTTATAAATAATAAATATTCCCTGATGAATAGCAAAATGAAGGCATTGGTGACCTGCGTTTTAGTATGTGCAGGAATGACATCGTATGCGCAGGTGGGCACAGTGGAGTTTGGTAAAAACCGTGTGCAGTACCAGAAGTTCAAATGGAGATATTATCAAACAACCAATTTCAACACCTATTTCAGCCAGGACGGATTAGGATTGGGAAAATATGTGGCGCAGATTGCAGAAACGGAATTGCCCGGCATCGAAGAATTCGTGGAGTATGGAATGCAGCGCCGTACTAACATAGTAGTGTATAACAATTTTGATGAACTGCAGCAATCCAATATCGGAATGGGCATCGACTGGCAGAATACCGGCGGTGTAACCAAACTGGTCAACAATAAAATGCTGGTTTACTTTGATGGCAACCACGATAATCTCCGTCGCCAGATCCGCCAGGGCATTGCCAGGGTGCTTGTAGAAAACGTTTTGTTTGGTGACGACCTGGGCGAATTTGCTGCCAACCAGGCATTGCTTGATCTGCCGAAATGGTTGACCGATGGTTATATTGAATATGCCGCTGAAAACTGGAGCCCCGAACTGGATGATGATCTTCGCGCTACCATGCTTTCCGGCAAATACAGGAATTTTTATCAGTTCGCATTCGAAAAACCATTGCTTGCCGGACATAGCTTCTGGAAATATATTGCCGATAAATACGGCAAAAACAAAGTCACTTATTTCCTTTACCTCAGCCGCATTTACCGCAATCTCAACAATGCTTCTGAGAAGGTAACCAAAAAGAAATTCAAGGACCTGCTGAAGGATTTTATGATCGATGTGCCACAGCAGTATTATAAAGATATCCGCAGCCGTAAGAATGCTCCCAAAGGTCAGCTTGGCATAAGCGAAGTGATCGGTAAAAAAGATTTTATCCGTTTCAATGCCAATCCCAATCCCAAGAGCTTTACTTATGCAGTAGTTGAATACAAACAGGGTATATACACAGTAGTGCTGAATGAGAACTTTGTGAACCGCAAAGTATTGCTTCGTTTCGGCCACCGCTCGAGGGAAGACGAGAAAAACCCCAACTATCCTATCCTTGCCTGGGATGGTAAAGGCACAAGGCTGGCAGTAATATACAGCCTGGAAGGAAAACCAAGGCTATTTGTATATGATGCCCTCAACCGGATCAAAGTAGCCAAACAGGACCTGCCAATGTTCAACCAGGTGCAGGACATGAAATATATGCTGGATAATAACACCCTGCTTTTAAGCGCGATCAGAAGCGGGCAAACAGATATATATACTTACAAGATAGATAAACAGACTTACGACCAGGTTACCAACGATGTGTATGATGACCTGGATCCTTCATTTGTTGCATTCCCTGGCAAAACGGGAATTCTTTATTCCAGCAACCGACCGTCGGCTACTGCGGCAACGCATGATGATTCATTGCCTGCGAAACACTTCAATATTTTCATGGTAGACAACTGGAATAAATCAGATTTCAAACAGATATCCCAGCTTACTGCAATGAAATTTGGCAATGCGCGTTTCCCCTCACAATACAATACATCCCACTTTACATTTGTAAGCGATGAGAACGGCATCAACAACCGCTATGCAGGTTTTTTCCGGACAGAAAGAGCTGGTCTCGATACATTGGTATTTATTGGTGATGAAGTACTGCGCAATCCTTCCCTCAAAGATGTGGACAGCCTGCTGAAAGAATGGGATAAAACAGATATCGACTCCGTAGGTTTTGTATCCATTACCAATGATTCTTCTTATGTATTCCCTCTCTCCAATTACCAAAGCAGCCTTTTGGAAACAAGAACTGCCGGCGATAATCAGCAAGTGAGCGAGGTTGTGAAACTGGGTGATGTAAAACTGCTTTATCGTTTGCGGGTAGATGAAAACGTTTTGCGCCGCCGTAATGTGGCTGCACGTCCCACTGAATACATGAAGCAGATCATGGATGAAGACAAGCGGCAGAAAAACCGCACGGCCCCTTCGCAGCAAAAGCAGGATACTGTACCAAAGCAAAATGATTTCTTCCAAAGCGAATTTGCAAACGAAAAGAAAGATACGACCCAACTGGGCAAAGTGATCGAAGCAGAAGCATTACCGCAACCAACGGTTCTCAGCAAAGCAAAGCTGTATGAGTACCGTCCGCCGAAATTCTTTGCCGATTATGCAGTTACCGGTTTCAATAACTCTGTATTGGCGGTCAATAAATTCCAGCCTTACGGTGGCGGAGCCGGCCCGATCTATCTTTCCAATGGAAATGATTTCAATGGCCTGATCAGGCTGGGAACTTCCGATCTGATGGAAGATATCAAGTTTACGGGTGGTATCCGTATTGCTTCCAACCTGCGCGACAATGATGTATTGTTCGAGTTTTATAATCTCAGGAAGAGACTGGACTGGGGAGTTACTTACTACCGCTCCAGTACCCAGGTAGGCTTTGTGGATGCACCGCAATACATGGGTAAGAGCTTCTCCAGCTACTATCTTGCCCGCCTGCGTTATCCGTTCGATAAAACCAAGAGCCTGCGCGCTACATTGGGTCCACGCTTTGAAAGGATCGTGGTTACTTCACGCGACGCGATATCCCTCGAGATCCCGGATTTTAAATCTACCTATGGCCAGCTTAGCCTGGAATATGTTTATGATGATGCCATCACACCAGCAACGAATATCTGGCATGGCCTGCGATATAAAATATATGCCGACTGGTTTATGCAAACCAGCAAGCTTACTGAACTGCAGTTGCAGCAAAAACAGGGTAAGACCATGTTCAACGTTGGTTTTGATGCACGTCATTACCTGCCGCTTTACCGCAACCTGATCTGGGCACTTCGCGCTGCTGGTGATTTCTCCTTTGGAGATCAGCAGGTCATCTATTATCTCGGCGGGGTGGATAACTGGTTCGGGCCAAAATTCAATGACGGCAATGCGCCTGTTCAACCCAATAATTATACCTACCAGTCACTGGCAGTGAATATGCGCGGGTTCAGGCAAAATGTTGCAAATGGTAACAATGCTGTTGTGATCAACAGTGAATTCAGGCTGCCTGTTTTCACTACTTTCTTCAACAAACCGATCAATAATGCCTTCCTGCGCAATTTTCAATTGGTACAGTTTATTGATCTCGGCACAGCCTGGGCAGGAGACGTAAGCAATATTAAAAGGCCTCAAAATGTTTACACCAGCAACGACCCTAACGCACCTACTGTCCGTTTCAAAGCAGGTGGTATTGGTCCTTTCGCAGGTGGTTACGGCTTTGGCGCCCGCAGCACACTCCTCGGTTATTTTCTCCGCGTGGATGCAGCCTGGGAAATGAATGGCATTTTCCGCAACAAGCCTATGTGGTATTTTGCAATGGGTGTCGACTTCTAGTATAAGCTGATCATCATTATAACAAAAGGCCTCCGCAATTGCGGAGGCCTTTTCATTTTCATAAGGGATAAGATAATGGTCATGGTTGGTTTATCAGAGTACGGCTCAAATATGTTGGACGTTTTATCTTTTTACCATTGTATTTTCCTTGAATAATGCATGATAACACCGAGAGTAATAAACAATCCTATGCTTCCAAGCAACAGTGAGTAATCCTGCAGTTGCAGAATGGTGAATATGTAACCATAGAGCAATACCAGCAGCAAAGAAAGCAGCCAGCTTAACTTTCCTGACGACAGCACTCCTTTTATAAACCACCCTATCAAACCAACTGTAGCAATAGTGGCAAGGATATAAGCGATATTGAAACCGATATATTCAGAAAAGGAAAGCAGTAGTGTATAGAACAAAAGCAGTGCGGCACCTACCAATGCGTACTGTATGGGGTGAACAGATTTTTTATTCACCATTTCAATGATAAAGAAAGCTGCAAATGTGAGCACGATGCAAAGAATCGCATACTTCACAGAGCGCATGGTTTTTTGATAGCCATTCACCGGTATAAAAAGGCCGGCCCCAAAGGAGGCGCTGGTAAGATCATAAGATGTTTCTCTCCACGACTGAGGGTAGCTACGGGTATGTGAAAGGCTTTTCCAGGAAGCAGAGAACCCATCCTTGTTTATCTGGTATTCGGGTAATTGTCCACCTGTAAAACTGGGTTCATTCCATGCCGAGTTGAGCTTTACAGTGGTTTCTTTCCCAACAGGCGTGAACAGCAACTCATGAGAGCCATTAAACTGCAACTGGGAGGAGAAAGAAACAGAACCTTCCGGCGATACGTTTACAGGAGCGATGAATGCATCTTTCATAACAGCATTATTGATGGCAGAAGGATTAAGCGTAACAAGGGAGTCGTTCCACTTCAGTTGCATTTCTTCTTTCAGACCGCGGGGATCCTGCAGGTTGATACAGACATAAGCTTCATTCCACAAAACACTGGATGCGTCAATCCTCAGTTGCTTCAATGGTATTTCGTTGTACTTCCCCGAGATATTCAGGGTAGAAGAATAAAGCATTACCTGGTAAATGCCCCGGTGCCTTTCTTCCGGCTTCATGTCCCCTGTAATGGTTAATTTGTCAGGCAGCAGATAGGCTTGTTTTCTCAGAATGGAGGGTGCACCTGAAATATTGGTCACCGTTTCTATATAAGGCAATACCAGCACAGGCCCTGTAATGATCTGCGATCCGGCCCATTTGCTGCTCACTTCTTCGTAAGCATCCTTCTGTCTTTGTTCTCTTTCTTTAATAAGTTCCTGCACAAAATGAGCAGGGATCAATAGCAGTAAAACCAATATTCCGATCAGAAGAGCTTTAAAGAAAAGCTTGCTCTTTTGCCAGGTTTGCGCAACGGTTGTTTCCATAGTATTTGTTATTTAAGCGTTTGGTGGAATTGTCCGGCCATCTTTTTGATGGTGATATAGATCAAGGTCATGAATACCGCATACACACCGATCATGCCCCACTCCATTTTATAACGAAGCGGATGAATGATGATATCCAGCAGTTCATTGAAAAGCGTAAACGGTTTGGCCAGCACGTCCCAGGTATTGAAACGTAAATAACGCCCGATATAAACACCGAAAGCATTCAACCACATTACTGCAAAAACCACGAGCAGGGAAAAGGAGCGTCCGCTTACCTGCTGAAGAATGGTCTCCACTTTACGGACAGAGAGAAGTCCGAGTAAAAGACCATTCCATGCAAAGGAAAAGATCAGCAAAAGATCAAACCATCTTGGCGCATTGTTTAGATCATCCAGGTGAAAAAGGTCGGTGACAATGTAAAACGCATTAGGAATAAACAGCAGCCATACCAGTAATATCGATACCATGGCTACTTTATTTTTCCATATCTGCGGGCGTGTACCCAGCCATTGGCTAACCGCATAAGGAACAAATGCAAGGAAAAGATTCCAGATAAGAAAAAGATGCGACAATTGTTCCGTAACCAGCACACGCGCCGCCACCAATAAACAACTGAAGCCACAGGATATAAGCAGCCATTGCTGCAAGCCCAGATTGGGGGTTTCCAGTTTTTTTACAAAGGTTTTATATAACATGATCGAGGATTTTGGGTAAGAAAATAATGAGGCCGGTACCAAGTGCAGTAATGGAAGTGACCAGCACAGCTCCAGCAGCCAGGTCTTTGATCAGTCCGGCTTTGGGATGAAAACCGGGGGATACAAAATCCACCAGGTGTTCAATAGCAGTGTTCATGATCTCGGCTGCCCATACTGCTCCTGTTACGATCAGGAGTGCCAGTAATTCGGTACCGGTGATATGGAAATAAAAAATGCCAACTGCAACACCGGCCGTAGCAGCGAGATGGAGGCGGGCATTGGGTTCTTCACGGAAGAACCGGCTAATGCCTTTGAATGCGTAGCGAAAACTTAGCATCCGTGATTTGAGGGTCAGAGAACCTTGTTTCATTGTATTAATTGATTTCATGTTGTCCGATAAGTCGTTTGAATGGTTGATAGCGGATAAATACAGGATGTATCAGATTTGCGACAGATCATAGTATCAAAAAAATGTGATGTCATGTTGATTGTTTTAGCCTTTTTGAAGTGCAGCCTCTATCCTGCTTATTTTTTTATAACAGATGGTCAGCGGTATTAATCCAGCCACACCAAACAAACAATCGATAAATCTCCAGCCAAGTGGTATGCTACGATAATATCCGGCCGCCAGCGCAAAAGGCACAACCGCCCAACAAGCGATCATTCCAAACTCGATCACCCATTTATTCCGTACGGGATCACGGAACGCCCCGATAAAAAGGATAGCCAGTATGAAATGGGCAAACGCAAGCCAGTCATAACCATAAGCCAGAAAAGGAGCTTCTTTGTTTGCTTCTGCCAATGCCGCATATACCTTATACAACCAGGAACCCATTGCTGTATCAGTTGAAAAAAGACGTGTCAAAAAAGCTAGCTCCTGTTCAACAGGAATGGCAGTTAAACCACTCAGAAAAAGGCCGGTCATGAAAAATACCAGCCAACTGCGGATGCTCCGGATCTCTTTTTTATTTTTAAAAGTACTTTGCATTTCAAAGTGTTTGGATAAAAAAAATTACTTGATTCCTTTTATCATATTTTCCAATGCAGAGATATGATCTGAAAACGCTTTTTCCCCTGTCCTCGTCACTGAATAAGTTGTATTTGTCTTCCTTCCAATAAATCCTTTGTGCACTTTGACATAGCCATTCTCCTCCAGGCTCACCAAATGCGTGGCCAGGTTACCATCCGTTACTTCCAGCATTTGTTTAAGGTCATTGAAACTTATTTCTTCATTGACCATAAGCACGCTCATCACGCCCAGCCGGATGCGGTTGTCAAAAATTTTGCTTAAACCTGTTATCGGATTCTTCATACTCCTTATTATCGCAAAGAAAGGCTTTTTAGTTAACCTTTACCCGTTCATATTTCCACCACATGATCACCCCATATACAATATGCAATACGCCAAAACCAAGTGCCCAGTAATACAAACTGTAGCTACCAAACAGAATATTCAACAGTCCCAGTATTATTTCACAATAACCCAGGTAACGGATATCTGCAACAGTATACTTCCCGGTATTTACCAATGCCAATCCATAAAATACCAGGCAGCCTGGCCCTACAAAACGCCATTCGTCATGCTGCAGCATACCAAACACAAACAGGCCTCCTGCAACCAGTGGCACAGCCATGCTCCAGAACACACGGCGGGAAATATGATTGCCCAACGCTTCTCCCTGCTGCTTTGCCTTGCGCCAGGTAAAATAAAATGCACTTATCAGTGCTGCCGCCAGCACAGCGCCAGCCAGCAACAATAAATTCTCTTTTAACGCAGCAAATGAATGTCCGGAATAAGTCCACTCCTTCGAGTCGCCATAATAATTAACGATCATGCGGCGTGCTGCCCAGGCACCTGCAAGTGCGCAAACACCCGCTGCCACACAACTTAAACCGCTGAGCGAAGTGAACCGGCTTGATCTTTCCATCATTTTCCGGATATCCCTTACATCCCGCAGACTGTCCAATGGTTGGTTTTCTGAGCTCATAAAAAAGCACTTTGAAATACAAAGTAAGTATGGGGGAAGCATACTTCCAAATATTCAGGTTGTTAATTTTCTTTATTTGTTTCATTCCGGCCGGGATCTCTACCATCTGCAATATGTTCTAAGCAATATATCTTACTGTTTTGAAACAAGTGCAGCGCCGGGAGACCCCGGCTCTTATATTCTTTAAACCAGCACGTTTACTGAACAAGGGCCGGGTTAACAATGGAAAAAGAACTACTGGCTACAACTTGCGTAGAAATTCGGTCATCGGCCATTCAAACATCGGCCATCGGTCAACGATCAACGGACAACGGACAACGATCAACGGACAACGGACAACGATTTTTTCCCTAACTTGATGCTACAAAATCGTTTGCATGCCCTTAACCTATATTCTTGCCCTCGATCAGGGCACTACCAGCAGCCGCAGCATGTTATTTGACCAGCAGGGGAACATTGTCAGCCTCGCTCAAAAAGAATTTAAGCAACACTTTCCTAAGCCTGGCTGGGTGGAGCATGATCCGGAAGAGATCTGGAGCACGCAATATGGCACCATGGCAGAAGCTATCGCCAAAGCCAATATCACTATGCGGCAGGTAGCCGGCATTGGCATCACCAATCAAAGAGAAACCACTGTGGTGTGGGACCGGCAAACCAGCAAGCCTATTTGTCCGGCTATTGTATGGCAGGACCGTCGCACCGCTGCCTATTGCGATGAATTGAAAGCAGCAGGTCTCTCTAACGTGATCCGCGAAAGGACCGGCCTTGTAATCGATGCATATTTTTCTGCCACCAAATTGAAATGGATACTGGATAATATTCCTGGCGCCAGGCAGAAAGCTGAACAGGGTCAACTTGCTTTTGGCACCATCGATACCTGGCTTGTATGGAAACTTTCCGGTGGTGAACTCCATGTTACGGATGTATCCAATGCATCCCGCACTCTGCTGCTCAACATCCATACCTGCGAGTGGGATGACGAGTTGCTGAAGCTCTTCAATATCCCCCGTAGCTTACTACCTGAGGTAAAACCTTCGAGCAAGATATACGGCGTCACAGGCAGCTTTATCCCCGATTCAAGAATTCCGATCGCTGGAATCGCCGGCGATCAGCAGGCCGCTCTCTTCGGTCAGCAATGCACAACACCCGGCATGGTGAAGAACACGTATGGTACGGGCTGCTTTATGCTGATGAATACCGGTGAAAAAGCCATTGCCTCCAGCAACAACCTGCTTACCACCATTGCCTGGAAGGTCAATGATAAAGTGGAATATGCACTGGAAGGAAGTGTGTTCATTGCAGGCGCCGTGGTGCAATGGTTAAGGGATGAACTCAAGATCATCCGCAAATCTTCAGAAGTGGAAGCCCTTGCCGCGAAAGTAACAGACTCCAATGGAGTGTATATAGTCCCTGCCTTTGCGGGCTTAGGTGCTCCTTATTGGAACGCCTATGCCAAAGGTTCCTTATTCGGCCTTACAAGAGGCAGTAGCAAAGCGCATATTGCCAGGGCTGCGTTAGACAGCATCGCTTATCAAACGCATGATGTATTAAAAGCTATGGAAGCTGATGCCGGCATCCGCATTAAAGAATTAAGAGTAGATGGAGGAGGAACAATCAATAATCAGCTGATGCAATTCCAGAGTGATATACTGGACACCAATGTGCTCCGGCCTGTGATCACCGAAACAACAGCACTTGGAGCAGCCTATCTTGCAGGGCTCGCAGTTGGTTACTGGAAAAATACAGCTGCTATACAGGAACAATGGAAGGCAGATAAAACTTTTCATCCTGCTATTGACGATGCACAAAGAAATGAATTGATAAAAGGTTGGCACAGGGCTGTACGTGCTTCAATTGCATGGGCGAATGATCGGTGATCCGTGTCCGTTGGTCGATCACCGGCCAACAATCAAAATATTACTAACTTAATACCACTATGAATCGTTCCCTGATGATATCTCAGCTTGAATCCCCGCAGGAATGGGATATCGCCATTATCGGCGGTGGCGCTACTGGTCTCGGCGCTGCTGTGGATGCGGCTTCGAGGGGTTTCAAAACCATTCTCTTTGAGCAGCACGATTTTGCCAGCGGCACTTCTTCAAGAAGCACCAAACTGGTGCATGGCGGTGTCCGCTATCTGCAGCAGGGCAATATCAAACTGGTAATGGAAGCGCTGAAAGAAAGAGGCATCCTGTTAAAGAACGCTCCGCATCTCGCCCATAACCAAACCTTTCTTGTTCCGAATTATAAATGGTGGGAAAGCCCTTTCTACGGCATCGGTTTAAAAATATACGACTGGATGGCGGGCAAACTGGGACTCGGGCCTTCCCGTTTTCTTTCCAAAGACGAAACACTGAAGCTCGCGCCAACTTTGGACCCCACGGATCTCCGCGGTGCGATATTATATCATGACGGACAGTTTGACGATGCAAGGCTGGCAATCAACCTGGCACAAACTGCTGCACAACACGAAGCTGTTGTACTGAATTATTTTCCTGTCACAGGTTTATTAAAGAACGAGGGCAAAATACAGGGAATCACTGTAAAAGATCAGCTCACCGGTAAACAATACGAAATAAAATGCAAGGCATTGATCAATGCTACCGGTGTATTTACAGATACTATACTTGAAATGGATGATCCCAATCATGAAAAAATGATCGCACCCAGCCAGGGCATCCATCTGGTAGTGGATAAAGAATTCCTCCCCGGTGATACGGCTATCCTGATCCCGAGGACGGATGACGGAAGAGTGCTTTTTGCCGTTCCCTGGCACGATAAGATCGTGCTTGGCACTACGGACACGCCAGTGGAGCAGGTGGTTGCAGAACCTGTTCCCATGGAAGAGGAGATCAGTTTCATTCTTAAACACACAGCGCTTTACTTATCGCGCGATCCGCAACGCAGTGATGTAAGAAGTATGTTTGCAGGTCTTCGCCCGCTGGTTAAAGGTAAAAACAAGAAGACCGCCGCGCTTTCAAGAGATCACCTGATCATGGTAGGGGATTCAAAGATGATCACTATCACAGGAGGTAAATGGACCACATACCGGAAAATGGCTGAAGATGTAATAAACACCGCCATCAAAGAAAATGGTTTGCGGGAAAAAAAATGTGTCACCATCGATCTTCATTTATATGGATCTGATCTGCCGGTACCTTCCCCTGTCTCTGTTACTTCCGAAGATATACGCCGCAGCGTGCAGGAAGAAATGTGTATGATGGTGGAAGACTATTTAAGCCGCCGCACAAGGCATTTATTGCTGGATGCACGTTCGGCAGTAGCAGCCACGCCTGTAGTTGCGGCTGTAATGGCCGAAGCATTGGGCCGAAATAAAGAATGGATAGAAGAACAGATAAAAGCATTTGCATCCCTTGCCAAAAACTATATCCTTCCTGGTTGATAAACTAAAAATATCCATCACTAAAAAAATAAAATCATGTCTCCTTTTATCGGTGAATTCATTGGCACGGCTCTTCTTCTTTTGTTTGGCGCTGGAGTGGTAGCAAATGTGGTGTTGTCAAAAACCAAGGGTCAGTCGAGCGGCTGGATCGTTATTACGTTTGGCTGGGCTATGGCTGTTTTTATGGGCGTGTATGCTTCCAACTCATTGGGAGGAAGCGGGCATTTGAATCCGGCGGTCAGCATTGCATTGACACTATTCGGTAATTTTGATAGCAGTCTCCTGGGTACTTATCTCGCTGCACAAATGCTGGGAGCTTTCACCGGTGCTGTAGTTGCATGGCTGGCCTATAAGCCGCACTTTGATGCAACAACGGATGCTGATCTTAAACTTGCCGTGTTTTGTACGGCTCCTGCTATCCGTCATCCGCTTTATAATATGCTGACGGAGATCATCGGAGGTTTCGCCTTATTGTTTGGAGCGCTTGCATTATCAAAACCTGCATCAAGCATGGGTGCTTTGAATGAATTGCCTGTTGCACTGCTGGTATTGGGTATTGGCTTGTCATTGGGCGGTCCAACCGGCTATGCAATCAATCCTGCCAGGGACCTCGGCCCGCGCATTGCTCATTTTATTTTACCTATCAAAGGCAAGCGCGACAGCGACTGGGCCTACGCATGGATACCTGTGATCGGGCCTATCATCGGGGCGATGATCGCAGCGAAGCTCTTTTCATTGCTATGAAATGGATGAAATGATCACCTCACAGGCTGTTCTTATTTCTTCTTCCGTGATCACCAATGGTGGAGAAATACGCAAACTGTCTGCCGCAAATAAAAACCAGTCTGTCAGTACCCCTTTTTCAATACACTGGTCAATGATCTTTTTATTCGTTTCAAAAGAATCAAACCTTACGGCCAGCCATAATCCATAAGAATGAACTTCTTTTATTTTTGGATGAACAAGCAATGAACAGAATAGCATTTCTTTTTCCTTTACCTTATCCATCATTCCTTCTTCGATCAGCACTGTTAATGCAGCTATACCGGCTGCGCAACTTACAGGGTGACCGCCAAAGGTGGTGATATGTCCCAGCACCGGCGCATCCATCAATGTACCCATCCTTTCCCTTGAACTGATGAACGCTCCCAGGGGCATTCCTCCTCCCAGGGCTTTGCCCAGCAAAAGGATATCGGGTACGATCCCGAAATTTTCAAACCCCCAGAGTTTGCCGGTGCGCCCAAACCCTGTTTGTATCTCGTCCAGTATTAGCAATGTGCCTGTTTCGTTGCAGCGCTGGCGAAGCGCCTGCATCCATTCAATGGAAGGAGGTATAACGCCGGCTTCTGCCTGCACTGTTTCTGCGATCACGCAGGCTGTATCGCCAGAAATCTCATCCAATGCCTGGAAGGACCCGTATTTAAGATGACTGACTCCCGGAAGCAAGGGGCGGAACGCATTCCTCCAGTATTCGCTGCCCATAATGCTGAGCGCTCCCTGTGTGGAGCCATGATAGGAATGATCAAATGCTATGATGCCGGGGCGGTTCATGATCCGCTTTGCCAGTTTCATCGCGCCTTCCACTGCTTCTGCTCCTGAATTGGTAAAATAAACCGAATCAAGTGTTGCCGGTAAATGCCGGGTGAGCAACTGGGCATACCGCACCTGCGGTGTTTCCACAAATTCACCATACACCATAATGTGGAGATAAGCATCCAGTTGTTCTTTGATCGCTTTCACCACAGCAGGATGGCGATGACCGGTATTCGCCACACTGATGCCACCGATCAGGTCAATATATTCTTTCCCCCCTGCATCATACAACCGTGCGGCTTCCGCTTTCACTATCTCGAGGGCCAATGGGGCGGGAGAAGTTTGTGCCACATGACGCAAAAAAAGTTCTCTTTGATTCATATTGCAAAGGACGCAAAGAAAGCTCAATGGGGCAAGAAATTCGTTTGCTTGTGGGTTGTCCGTTGACCATTGTCCGAATGAACCAATATTCGAATGGCTGATGGCCGAATGATCACCCGGTCAACGGACAACGGGCAACGAACTTTTGAATCAACCAGCAACTTGAATTAATTTGCAATCTTTCCAAACACATAAACCCGACCTCGTATGCCTGTCATCCTTCCTGTAGAAAACAAACATCCTCAGTTCGGCGATAATTGTTTTATCGCGCCTAATGCCACTATTGTTGGTGATGTGGTAATGGGTAAGGACTGCAGCATCTGGTTCAACGCTGTAGTAAGGGGGGATGTGAATTTTATCCGGATGGGTGATAAGGTGAACATACAGGATGGGGCCTGCATTCACTGCACTTACCAGAAATACGGCACACAGATCGGCAACAATGTATCGATCGGCCATCATGCCATTGTTCATGGCTGCACGGTACACGATAATGTACTGATCGGAATGGGCGCTATTGTGATGGACAATGCCGTGGTACACAGCAATACTATTATTGCAGCAGGCGCCGTAGTGCTGGAAAATACGGTCTGCGAAGCCGGCAGCATTTATGCCGGGGTACCCGCCAAAAAAGTAAAGGATATTTCACAGGAGCTGATCAATGGGGAGATCAACCGGATCGCCAATAATTATGTGAAATATGCCGGCTGGTTCAAAGGAAAAACTGAATAACCATCTTAAATACAGAAATTTAATATTGCAACAGGCTCTTTCTCAATAAAGCAGAGCGAAATCAGTAATTTTACTATACCACAACCCGCAGATAAGAGTTATTTTAGCAGTGTCAATTTGATAACAGCATGAAAAACCTTCTGGCCATATTCACTCTTTTTTGTTTTATGACAATGGCCGTTTCCTGCAGTTTATTCAGATCGAATAAAACCGGTTGTCCTACCAACGGAAAGAATATCGGTGCTGAAAAACTGGTCAGCGGTGATCCTGCAGCAGAAAAAGCTGCACGGAAAGCCAAAAAATTCAAAAGTTAACATACACATAGAGCAGCGATTTTAGCTGAATCCAGGTCTTATAGTAAAACCATTAAACCTTTAAAAATTTTACTATGAGCGTTACCCTGAGAACTGATCTTGGCTGCACGGAAGCCGTAATTGCAGACGACGGCACTCTGAACCTGTTTTACCAGGCTGCAGGCATCCTGAACAAGGATCTTCGTATCAAATTCCTCAACAAAGAAGACGAATTCGATTCCATTAACTGGGATTTCCGTTTTAAAGGATCTACCCTTACTCTGCATTACAATATTTACAATGGCATTTCTGTATTTCCTACCAAAACAAGGGATGCAGTAAGCCGGGAGAATGAGGCGGCCGTGGAACTGGCGCGCATACTGGCTGGTAAGCTTGTAACAACCAGGAACGTAGCATAGCCGGCCACGCTATAGCATTGTTTAAAAGTTAAAAGGTTTAATAGTTCAAGGTTGAGCTATTAAACCTTTTAACTTTTAACTTCTTTAATTAGTAATTCTTTTCTTCTATCGAGTCCAGGATCCCTGCATAGCTCACATACCTGTCTTCATGAATGATCCCTTCCGCTACCGCCTGTTTGATGGCACAGCCAGGTTCATTAAGATGAAGGCAATTATTGAACTGGCAGTTCTGCAGCCTGTCGCGCATTTCAGGGAAATAATGGGAAAGTTCCTGCCTGGTAATGTCTACCAATCCAAATTCCCGCATGCCGGGAGTGTCAATGATCTTTCCTCCACCGGGCAGGTCAAACATTTCAGCAAAAGTGGTGGTATGCATTCCCTTGCCGCTCCAGTTGCTTACTTCCTGCGTTTTCAGTGTAAGGTGAGGCAGAATAGAATTCAGCAAAGTGGATTTCCCAACGCCGCTATGTCCGCTGATAAGCGTGATCTTATCTTTCAAGGCATCCTGCAAAGCATCAATACCCATTTTTTCTTTGGTACTGGTAAGAAAAACAGGATAGCCTATTGCTGTATACATCTCCTGAAAATGTGTAAACTGCTCCTGCTCTTTTCTCTTATAAATGTCTGCTTTATTAAACACCAGCAAAGGCTTCACGTGATACATTTCTGAGGCTATCAGGAAGCGGTCGATAAATCCCTGCGAGGTCCTCGGCTCTTTCAAGGTTGCCACCAGCAGCGACTGATCAAGGTTCGCTGCAATGATATGATGCTGGTGCTTTGCCCGCGGGGATTGCCGGTTGATATAATTCCGGCGCGGCTGGATACCTGTGATCGTTGCGGTATTTTCTTTTTCATCTTCCAGTTCAATCATCACCTCATCACCTACGGCAATAGGATTGGTACTGGTAATATCATCTATTTTAAAAACGCCCTTCATGCGAGCATTATGCCATTTACCATTTTCGTCCTTTACGGTGTACCAGCTTCCCGTCGATTTATATACTACAGCTTTTTTCATGCTTCACGAATTTCAGCAATATCCTGTTATCAGGGAAACTTTTTCAACCAGGTGAAGCGCAAAATGATCTCGATAAGCAGGAAACCGAGTGCGGCAAATACAAAAGGCAGGAATAATTCGCGGTAGCGTTTATAAGAAGTGATCTCTACTTTGGAGCGTTCCAACTGATCGATCTGCTTGTAGATACTCTGCAATCCTTCTTTATCTTTTGCCCGGAAATACTTTCCTCCGGTTTCATTGGCGATCCTGCGCAGCAGGTCCTCGTCGATAAAATCCATAGCAGCATTGCGCTGTGGAGGCTCATTACCGGTTATTTCCACGATATTGGAAGGAATGGCACCCATACCGATCGCATACACTTTTACCTGGTGCGATTTGGCAATTTCCAACGCTGTTACCGGATCAATCAACCGGGTATCCGGTGCATCTTCCTTTCCATCTGTCAATAAAATGATCACACGGCTTTTTGCCTTGCTTTCCGACAAGCGGTCTACCGCTGTAGCCAGTCCTTCTCCGATCACTGTGCCGTCTTTTAAAAAACGCCGGCTTTCCAGGGTCTGTATCTGCCGGATAAGCGTGTTTCTGTCGGTCGTGATCGGGCATTGGGTAAAGCTTTCCCCGGAGAAGATCACCAGCCCGATCCGGTCTACCGGGCGGCTGCGGACAAATTCTTCTGCCACTTCTTTTGCCACTTCCATTCTCGACGGCAGTATATCGCGGGAGCCCATGCTGCCACTTACATCCATGCACAAAACGATATCAATGCCCTCTCCTACTGTTTGTTGCTGATCATTCCGTTTCTGCGGGCGCGCCAGCGCCATGATCAGTGCAGCAATGGCCAGAACGCGAAGGATAAAAGGAATATGCCGGAAATAGACCTTGGCGGAAGGTGTATTGAATGCTTCTGCAGAAGACACGCGCACCACGGCCAGCCGGCTATCGTATTTTTTACGGTACCAGAATATCATCAATGGCACCAGCACAAAAAGACCGAAGGCCAGCGGATAAGCAAAATCAATATTTCGTAACCAGTCGTAAAGCATTGTCCTTTTTAATAAGTTTTCTTGCTGTTGTTCTCACCAATTCTGTTTTTTCTTTGTGTTCTTCGTGTCTTTGTGGAAGATTATTCCCACAAAGACACGAAGAACACAAAGATGTTTTGTTTTAATGCGGTCCAGAATTTGTGGGCACTTGTATTGATTGTTCTATATGCTCAATACTCTTTTTAATTGTTTCAAATACGTTTGTATCATCCGCAGATGATGGTTCATATTTGGCAAATTTCACCAGGTCGCTCAATTGCAGGGTATCTGCAAGCTGTTTGAATATGCCTTCTTCCATACCAATAGAACGCAGTTGCGTCACAAGATCGCCGGTTGTTTGCTGTAATGAATGCACTCCTTTTCTTTTTTCAACATACACGCGGAACACATCCGTCAATCCGGAATAATAAGCTTTCGGAGTCAATCTTTCTTTCCGTAATTTTTCCAGTTGTTCCAAAGCCTGTTTGTACGGATCAACGGGTGGTGGAGCAGGTTTCACTACCGGTTTCTTCGGTTTTCTTAATAAAAGAACCAACAGCAATACCAGCAATACCCCGCCACCAACATACCACCACAGCCGGTTGTCTTTTTTTTCTTCCGGCGGGTTCACCTCCAGTATATCCTTTACATCATGATATGGTTGCTGCGGATCAAATGGTGAGAATCCCACATCAACAGGTATGGAGTCAGTAGCGGTTGCTTCTCCTAATGGAAGCATCGGTATCACCCAATGGCCTGAATCAAAACTGGTGATCTGGATCACCTGCGATAAAATAGTGCCGCCACCGGTGTTGGATGTATCAATCTTACCAAAGGAAATAAATTCAAAATGCGGTATTGAATCCAGTTGAAAGAAACGGATCGGCTGGGTTTCGGGTATATCTGCTTCCAGGGTCAGTTGTATACGCTCTCCAATCAGGATTCGGGAGCGGTCAACCGAAGCTTTTACCACAGTTTTGCTCTGTGCAGCTAAAAGCCCTGAAAAAAATAAAGCTATGCCGCAAAGGGTGGTCTTATGAAAATTTCTTTTGGTCATTCAATAGGTGGTTCACTTGTTTCGGCTGAGAAAAAACCGTTGCAGCACTTTTACATAATCATCGCCTGTTTGTAAATGCAGCAGGTCGCTGCCTGCTTTTTTGAATGTTTGTGTACTATATTCAGTGATCCTGAAAAATTCCTGCTGGTAACTTTCACGAACAAAGGCATTGCTGCTGTCTACCCATTTCGTAAGCCCTGATTCGGCATCCTGCACCTGCCACAATCCGGCTTTGGGCAATTGCATGTCCATCCGGTCGTATATTTTGATGCCGATCACATCATGTTTTTTGCCTGCAATGCGCAAAGCATCTTCATAATTCGCATCAATAAAATCACTCAGCACAAATGCAATACTTTTTTGCTTGGCGCAATTATTAAAATACCGCAGTGCGGCACTCAATTGCGTCCCCTTCCCTTTCGGCTCCTTGCTCAGCAATTCCCTAACGATATAAAGCGCCTGCTGCCGTCCTTTCTTAGGCGGAAGGTACGCTTCCACTTTATCACTGTAAAAGATCACGCCTATTTTATCACCATTATTCACGGCTGAAAAACTCAGCACTGCCCCTATCTCCGTAATTATATCCCTTTTTGTAGCATGCCGGGTGCCAAATCTTGAACTGGCACTGATATCAACCAGCAACATCACTGTCAGTTCCCTTTCCTCTTCAAACACTTTACTGAAAGGGTGGCCAAACCTTGCAGACACATTCCAGTCGATAAACCGTATATCATCTCCCGCTGAATATTCCCTCACTTCCTTGAACGACATCCCCTTTCCTTTAAACGCACTATGATATTCACCGGTAAACAGATCGCTTGCAAGTTTCTTGCTTTTGATCTCCAGTGCTCTTACTTTTTTTATGATCTCGCTTGTGGTCAGCATAATTCGATGGCCGATGTTCGATGGCCGTTTACCTGTTACTTTAAATTAGATTGTTCATAATGTCTTATCAATCCGTTGATTAGTTTTTGATTCTTATCAATCCGTTGATTAGTTTTTGATTCTTACCAATCAATATAGAAAGTGGTTGAAAAGCTTCTTTGGTAATCATTTCTAACATTATAGCAATACACATTAATGTTTCCAGTTCGTATAAAGATCCTCTTGAAATATACAAGAATTGAATTGTATCCTTTTTATAATTACGCCCTACCTCTTCTGCAATATTTGCCGGAACAGAAACTGCTGCTCTTTTTATTTGTGATATAAGTCCATACATCTCATCTTTGGGAAAATACTTAGTGAGCTAATACACCTCCCTGACCAAAAGCATAGCCTGTCTCCATACATCCAATTTCATATAATTCGACATCACAATCCTTTTAACTCACAATTTAGTTTATCATTCACTAATCAAGGTCGGCCATCGGCCAACGATGATCGGCCACTCGCTCAAACTATGGCACATTAACCTTCTTCAAAATCTCCTCAATCACATCTTCCACTTTCACATTTTCTGCTTCGGCCTCATAGGTAAGACCGATACGGTGCCGCAATACATCATTGCAGACACTCCGTATATCTTCAGGGATCACAAATCCTCTTTTATTTAAAAATGCCTGGGCTTTACCAGCCAGTGCCAGGTTGATGCTGGCCCTGGGCGAACCTCCATAAGAGATCAATGGTTTCAGGTTGCCCAGCTCATATTTTTCCGGTGTACGTGTTGCAAATACGATGTCCAGAATGTACTGTTCTATCTTTTCATCCATGTACACCTGGCGGGTAAGGTCTTTGGCGTTCTTTACTTCCTGCACAGACACTACCTGGTTCACCGGTTTGGTGATCGCTCCTGTTACATTCTGACGGATGATCATCTGCTCTTCATGCATCTTTGGATAGCCGACAATCACTTTCATGATAAACCGGTCTACCTGTGCTTCGGGCAATGGATAAGTTCCTTCCTGTTCCAACGGGTTTTGAGTAGCCAGCACCAGGAATGGCTCTTCCAGTTTATAGGTTGTATCTCCAATGGTCACCTGGCGCTCCTGCATGGCTTCAAGCAGGGCCGACTGCACTTTGGCGGGTGCGCGGTTGATCTCATCAGCGAGAATGAAATTGGCAAAAATGGGGCCTTTGCGCACTACGAACTCATTACGCTGCTGGTTATAGATCAGTGTTCCGATCACATCGGCAGGCAAAAGATCGGGCGTGAATTGTATCCTGCTGAAATTGGCATGGATGGCCTGGGCAAGGGATTTAATAGTCAGCGTTTTTGCAAGGCCGGGTACGCCTTCGAGCAGCACATGGCCATTGCTCAGCAAGCCGATCAGCAACCGGTCAAGCATATGGCTTTGACCTACGATCACATGACCTACTTCTTCCCTCAATTTATCAGTGAACTGGCCCGCCTGGCTGATCCTTTCATTGAGTTGGCGGATATCTTCTGCGGTTTTTAACATTGGCTTGATTTATGGTGACACAAAATACGAATTGGTTTGAAGCAAATTATTTGCCGATATGACTGGCAATCGTAAATACTTTGGCTTTTTTTAGTATTTCTACCTTGCCTCAGGGCTAGCACCTGGTTAATTTTACTATATCAACGCTTATCTATGCAAAAACTGCTTTTTTCACTGACCCTAAAGGCCTCGGTCATTATGACCATTTTATCAGGCTGCAAAAAGGAGGACAACTTTACATCTCCTGAAACCAGGACCGAACTACTGGTCAAAACTTCCTGGAAATTTGAAAAAGCTGAAGCCAGCCCTGTCGGTGATATCTCTTCGCAGCTCGAAGCCTGCCAAACAGACAACCTGCTGATCTTTTCAGCAGCTTCAACCAGCAGCACTTCCGGTACCGGTACCCTTGATGAAGGCCCAACCAAATGTGATCCTTCTGATCCCCAAAGCGGCAGTTTTAACTGGGAACTGGTCAACGATGGTACAGTGCTCCGGTCCTCAGTACCACTATTTTCCGGAGGCTCCACGGATTTTACTATCGTGTCCCTTACAAGTACCAACCTGGTGCTCTCTCAGCAAATGCAGATCGATCCTTATCCTGCTACCACAGTAACAATTACTTTAAAACACTGACACTTTCAAAGAAAACATTAAGACAAATATTTTCCCACGATCGGCACACGCCTGCCCACTCCAAATGCTTTCATGCTGATGCGGATAATGGGACAGAATTGATTCCGCTTGTATTCATTGGTATTCACCAACCGCAATATCCGTGCAACCAGCACAGGGTCATATCCTTTTTGAATGATCTCTTTCGGGCCATTACGCAATTCGATGTATTCGTACAAAACGCGATCGAGCGTATCATATTCAGGAAGACTGTCGCTGTCTTTTTGATTGGGACGCAATTCCGCAGAAGGTGGCTTCACAAGAACATTGGAAGGAATGATCTCCTTTTCACGGTTTATATATCTTGCTAAAGCAAATACCTGCATTTTATAAACATCTCCCAGTACTCCCAATCCTCCGGCCATATCGCCATACAATGTCCCGTATCCTGTGGCAAGCTCGCTTTTATTGGAGGTATTCAGCAATATATAGCCGAATTTATTGGAAATAGCCATCAGCAGGTTTCCTCTTGTACGGCTTTGTATGTTCTCTTCTGCAATACCAAAAGGCGAATCTTTGAACAGGGGTGATAAAGTGGTCAGGAAACTTTCATACACATCCTTAATAGCAATGATATCATAAGGATTACCAAGGTTCTCACTCAGTTGCTTTGCATCGTCAACAGAATGTGAAGAGGAATACGGTGATGGCATCAGGATAGCCCTTACATTTTCTTTACCCAGCGCAGCCACTGCCAGGGCCTGTACCACCGCACTGTCTATACCACCTGAAGCGCCGAGTATGGCTTTGGTAAAACCCATTTTCCGGAAGTAATCACGGATACCCAGTATCAAAGCCTGGTATATCTCTTCCATATTCTTTTCGTTGGTGAGATACCGGATGGTATCTTCTCCCACACCTACATCTGTGGCAGAAAAATAAACAGGTGTATCTGCAGCCGCTCCTTTCCTGGCAGCCAGGGCTTCCGTTTTCTCCACATCAAACACCTGGTAATCTTCTTCAAAATATTTCATCTCGGCTACTTTGTTACCTGCCGAATCATATACCAGGCTTCCACCATCAAAAACGATCTCTGTCTGCGAACCCACAGTATTGCAATAAAACATGGGAATGCCATACTTCATTGTGTGCGCTTTCACAAGGCTGTTCCGCACAATGTCCTGTGCATAGTTATAAGGAGAGGCAGAAAGATTGATCATGATATCCGGGTGATTGCCTGCCAGCATCTCCATAGGTGTGACCCTGTAAAGCGGGTTGCTGCCCATATTCCAGATATCCTCACAAATAGTGACCGCCAGTTTTTTCCCTTTAAAGGGTACCAGTTTCCATTCAAAAGCCGGCTCAAAATAGCGGTACTCATCAAATATATCATAGTTTGGCAGCAGGGTCTTATGGATCTCTGCCACGATCTTTTTTTCGTACAGCAGGAAAGCAGCATTAAAAAGATCTTTTCCTTCTATACGGGGGTTGCGGGCAGGGCTTCCGATCAGCACACCTATTGTATCAGCATGCTCACGGATCTCATCCACTGCAGCATAACATTTATTGATAAAATCATTGAACTCCAGGAAATCCCTCGGCGGATAACCGCATACACAGAGTTCTGAGAATACGACCAGATCAGCCCCCTGCTTTTTTGCCCAATTTATGCCTTCAATGATCTTACGTGTATTTTCTTCGAAGTTCCCAATATGATAGTTCTGTTGTGCTAAAGCAATTTTCATGTAACAAATTTACAACAGGAAGTCTCATCACAATTCATAAAACAATCTCTGTTTTCAGTATCCCTTCCCGTCTTCCCGCCTTACCGGTAAAAATTTACCGGTAAGGCGGGAAGACGGGAAGGGATACCCTTAGCATGGACTTTGTTTACTACATTTGCCACAACATTTACAGCACCTTCACGTTTATCATGTCTATGAGAAATCTTTATCCTTTTCTTTTGCTTTGTATTCTTGTAACAGCTTGTAACAACAAAAAGAATCTTCCTGATATTTCTGGGGTAAAAGTGGACCTGAAAGTGGAACGTTTTGATGAGGCATTCTTTTCTATCGATACGTTGCAGATTGACCGGGACATGAACAAGGTGCACCAGCAATTCCCCTCTTTCCTGCCTGTGTATCTGCAGAATATTATTGGAATTACTGACCCGGAAGAAGTAAAGGCCTTTTACCGTTTTTACAAACCGGTTTTCGATTCGTCGCAGCTTATCTATAAGGATTTTGAGCCGGTAAAAGCTCAAGTGGAAAAAGCGTTCCGTTATGTAAAATATTATTTCCCGGATTATAAAACACCTGCGCAGATCATTCCAGTAATTGGCCGTATGGATTCCCGCCAGGACCTCGCACGCATGGCTAACGGGGAATACACACCGAATTTTATCGGGCCCGATCTGGCAGGCATCAGTTTGCAGTTTTACTTAGGCAAAAATTTCTCCTGGTACAATGATCAGAATTTTATCAATAATATAGCACCGTTGTATCGCAGCCGCCGTTTCTCCAAAGAATACATTGTGGCAGATGTCATGAAACTGATCACAGACGATCTCTTCCCTGATAAAAGCAGTGGACGCGCACTGGTGGAGCAGATGATCGAAAAGGGAAAACAGTGGTGGTTGCTGGATAAGTTCATGCCGGAAACGCCTGACTCCATCCGCACGGGTTATACCAGGAAGCAACTTGATTGGGTAGCAGCCAATGAAGGATTGGTCTGGACCTATATCGCCAAAAATGAAGATCTCTATGCAGTGGATCCTGCTACTATACAAACGTATATTGGCGAAGGTCCTTTTACCCAGGGATTTGACCAGGAACTTTCTCCGGGCAATATTGGCCCATGGATCGGGAGGCAGATCGTTCGCCAATTTGAAAAAGTGAATCCTGCATTCACCATACGGCAGATCATGGAAGCATCATCGAAGCAGATACTGGAAGAAGCTAAATACAAACCAAAATAATAGTCAGGGGGAGTTCTCTTAATTGTATTTCATCGGAACGATCATCTCAAAGGAAGGAATATCTACGCGGAACATTTGTTTGCTGTCAAGATTTTCCATCTGGTAAGTTCCTTTCATTTTTCCCATTTCAGTACGCAGGTTACAGCCACTGACATACTGATATGTTTCGCCGGGTTTTATGGTCGGCTGCACACCTACCACACCTTCTCCTTCCACTTCACGGTGACTGCCATTGCTGTCGAAGATCTGCCAGTTGCGGCGGTGAAGTTTTACAGGAAAAGAATTGTGATTTTCGAGAGTAATACGGTACGCAAACATGAACTCCGACTGCACGGGATTACTGTAATCAGGCTGGTAAAAAGTTTCCACGCTCACCTGCACTCCTTCAGAGATAATGCTGTTCATACCAATCAGTTTCAGTAAAAATAATGAAAAAGCCCGAGGGGAGTAAATATTGAGGGATTTTAATGCCCATGGCGTAAATTTGCGCCTTTTAGCACTCATCCTTAATTTTTTCCCTTTATGAAGATAGCAGTAGCCAAAGGCGACGGTATCGGTCCTGAAATAATGGACGCCGTGCTCAGGATTTTTCAAGCCAATAAGACCCCATTGGAATATGAATTTGTAGACATGGGTAAATGGGTGTTTGACAAGGGTTTCAACAATGGTATGACGCCTGAAGCCAAATTGACCATCGAATCCCTTGGTATTCTTTTTAAAGGCCCGATGGAAACGCCCAAGGGCAAAGGCGTAAAAAGCATCAATGTTACAGCCCGGAAAACCTGGAACACCTATGCCAATAAACGCGCTTTTCAAAGCCTGCACGGAGTGGATACCGTATTCAGCAAAGCAGGTATTCCGATCGATATTACAGTAGTGAGAGAAAATATTGAAGACACTTATGGTGGCATTGAACACATGCTTACCCATGATGTGGCATTAAGCCGCCGCTTCATCACCCGTCCCGGCAGCATGCAGGTGATCCGCTACGCTTTTGAAATGGCCCGCCAGAAAAAAGCAAAACGTATCACTTGCGGTCACAAGGCCAATATCATGAAACTGACAGACGGATTATTCCTCGATTGCTTTTATGAAGTAGCAAAAGAATATCCTGATCTCAAAGCAGATGATATTATCGTGGATGATCTCTGTATGAAACTGGTGACCCGTCCCGATACATTTGATGTAGTGGT
>DATAJQ010000072.1:0-3779 GCA_036262095.1 Chitinophagaceae bacterium
AGGATCCAGTCCTGTATGGAACGGAAAATTTCTTCCTGTGGTTTCCAGTTATAGATAGGCAGGCCAAAAGTGGATTCTGTAATAAAGACATCGCATTTCAAAGGCTCAAAAGCGCCGCTGATGCCATCATTTTCTGTTTTATAATCCCCGCTCACCACCCATACTTCTCCCTGATATTCCAATCTTACCTGGGAGGAACCAATGATATGCCCTGCAGGATGCAGGGAAACTTTTACCCCATTTATAAAAATGGGTTCATTCCATTCTACAGTTTGATAAGCATTCGGTCCGAGGCGTAACTCCAGCAAGGGGAGGCTATCACGATGACAGAGATAGGACTTACTGCCCGGCCGGGCATGATCGCTATGGGCATGGGTGATAATGGCTTTTTCAACCGGGCGCCAGGGGTCAATGTAAAACCGGCCCTGTGGGCAATAAAGACCGTGATCAGAAAATTGAATAAGAGAAGACAAGTAAAGAATTTACTAAAGATACAACAGTTTTCATGCCGCTATCTTAGTTCACTCCCTTTATTAACCCGTCCTGCCATTTCAGGAAATACAGCTTTTTATTCTCGAAATACTGAAGGGTCATGCTGTTCCTTTCCAGCACAGGCTGGATATCAAAATCGGTGAATACTTTATTTGCTTTATCACCCAGATTGGAAGCAAGGTCGTTGCCATAGCGCATCAGAAGTTTGGCAAATTTCCAGGTCACTTCATATCCCCGGAATACCATATCGCTGGGTCTTGCATACATGGTATTGTTGAAGAAAGCTGTTATATCCTGGCTGATCTTATCTGACTTGGGATTATAAAACGGGTTGGCATAGATGATCTCCAGCCCATTGAATTCAGGTTTGGTAAAATCACGGATACCGTCCCAGGTAGGCATGCCCATCAATGTCATCGGGTAAGATTTGCTGATGGAAGCCAGTTGCTGCGCCAGCCTTCGGCCAAAAGCAGCATCAAGCGTGCCGGCAATGCAGACTGTATTGCGGTTGCTGTCCAGTTGTGCTTTCAGTTGGTTAACGGTAAAGCTGTCTATCAGATCAACGTATTTCAGTTTTAATGGAACAGAGGCTGTTGTTTTTGCATAGTCATCAAACAATGTTCTGATCTGATCTTCTATCACTCCTTTTTTCCGGAACACAACCACCTGCCTGGTGGCATAATATTTTTGTACGTATTTGTATATGCCTTCGCATTGTGTGCGTAAAGTGGGATTGAGTACAATGAAATAAGGATTGCCGCTTACTCCACCATCATTGGGGATAGTGGTATTGATCACGGGGATATTTCTTTTCAGGGCAGCTTCGGCAAACAGGCGCACTTCATTGCTGCTGCAATGAGCGATGATCAGTTTTACATCTGCCAGCTCAGGTTTTTTAAGTTGATCCTCCAGTGATTCTTTGGTAGAGCGGGTATCATACACGAACACTTCCAGGGCTGAACCTTCTTTAGCAAGTGAATCAAGTGCCAACTGGGCTCCTTCATAAAATTCCAGACCTGAATTGATGAATTTAGGGAATACAGTTTTGGCATACCGGTATTCATTGGTAGCATCAAAAGCTGAATCCAGGTATAAGGGGGCAAAAATGGCGATCTTGGGTTTGGTAGCAACTGTACTGTCCTGTGCATGCAAGACAGGCATGCAGGCAAAACAAGCAAGTACAAGCGAAAAGAATATTTTCATTTGTTACAATTTAACAGCCAGCTTAATGAAATGTATCTATTCCCACTCAATTGTGGCAGGGGGCTTACTGCTGATATCATACACCACCCTGTTGATACCTTTTACATTATTAATGATCTCGCTGGAGATATTGGCTAAAAAGTCATAAGGTAAATGGGCCCAGTCGGCAGTCATACCATCCACACTGGTTACAGCTCTGAGCGCAACGGTAAATTCGTATGTGCGTTCATCGCCCATCACTCCTACACTTTTTACCGGTAACAAGATAGTACCAGCTTGCCAGACCGTTGCATACAAATTGTTATCTTTTAGGCCTTTGATATATACGTAGTCAGCTTCTTGCAATAATTGTACCTTTTCCGGTGTTATTTCGCCGAGTATGCGGATAGCGAGTCCGGGGCCGGGGAAAGGATGACGATCAATCATTTCAGCAGGAATACCCAGTTCGCGTCCCACTTTTCGTACTTCATCCTTAAAGAGGAAACGCAGGGGCTCTACCAGTTCCAGGTGCATTTTTTCGGGCAAACCACCTACGTTATGATGCGATTTGATAGTAACAGATGGCCCGTGCACAGACACGCTTTCGATCACATCAGGATAAATCGTGCCCTGGCCAAGCAGTTCGATACCTTCAATATGCTGGGCTTCTTCCTGGAAAATATCAATGAATAATTTGCCGATGGTTTTGCGTTTCGCTTCCGGATCGGTTTTGCCGGCCAGCTCTGAATAAAAACGCTCCTTGGCATCCACTCCTTTTACATTCAAGCCGATTTTGGCATAAGTAGCCAGCACATCTTCAAATTCATTTTTCCTCAACACGCCATTGTCAACGAAAATGCCATAGAGACGGTCGCCGATCGCTTTGTGGATCAGCGTAGCTGCAACAGTAGAGTCCACTCCTCCGCTCAAAGCCATGATCACTTTGCGGTTGCCGATCTGTTTTTTCAAAGCGTCCACTGTGTCGGTGATAAAGTGTGCAGGCGTCCAGTCTTGCGCACATCCGCAGATATTCACCAAAAAGTTCTTTATGATCTTTTTGCCCTCGGTAGAATGGTATACTTCAGGGTGGAATTGCACGCCATACAAAGGATGATTGCTGGCTTGACCGTTAACGGTTCCCGCTTTCCTGAAAGCTGCTACGGGAATGCTGTCTGTTGTGGCCAGCAGTTCAAAACCTGCGGGCATTTCTTTAATGGTATCGCTATGGCTCATCCAAACCTGGCTTTGAGGCGCCACATCCTGGAACAGCACGTCTTCTTTTGTGCGTTGCAATTGCGCGCGGCCATATTCCCTTTTATTACTTTTAGCCACCAGGCCGCCAAAACGTTTGGCTGTAAGTTGTGCGCCATAGCAAACGCCAAGTACAGGCACTTTACTGATCATTTCCTGGATGTCTACATCGGGAGCTCCTGGCTCATTCACCGAAAACGGCGAGCCGGAAAGGATAATCCCTTTCAAACCGGGTTCAATTACAAATGTCTTATGGTAGGGGATGATCTCGCAGTAAACATTTGCTTCCCGTACAGCCCTGGCAATCAATTGGGTATATTGGGAACCAAAATCGAGAATAAGAATCTTTTCCGTCATGGTGCTGCGAAGGTAAAAAACTGTTTCTAGTTTACCGGATTTTCCCGCAAAAGAGTAGTGGCCGGTTCTCCCACCAAGACAACCAAGACCACAAAGAAATATTTTACCTTCAGGTACTACTACCATGTAAAAGCATTCAGGAATATTTCTTTGTGGTCTTGGTTGTCTTGGTGGGAAAGTATTCAAAGTAAGTCAATACTCATGAAAGAACAGGAACTGGTGTAACCTGTGGGGAAAACCTGTTGTCAAAGAGTGAAATAAGTAGCCGTGGGTTTGTCGGCTGGTTCAGCCAATTCCCATATTTTTGAAATCTCTTCTGATAAAATCATCAAAAACCATTATCGTTTTATGAAACGCGTATTGCTTTTTTCTCTTGCTATAATCGTCCTTTTTTCTTCCTGTAACTATATCGGGGGTGAAAGAATAAAGGGAGACGGACAGGTGACTTCCGAAACCCGTTCAGGAATAACTGATTTCAAAGGGGTGGATGTAAGCGG
>DATAJQ010000073.1:0-37647 GCA_036262095.1 Chitinophagaceae bacterium
AAAAAAACTCCTGCGCAGAGCTTCAGCAACAACAAAAATCACTTTTCATTCTTAAAAAAAGAATGGAGACCTTCAAAAAGGCCTCCACAAAAGATTTGTTTTCAAGAAGATTTTAAAAACCAGATAATCGAGCACACTACCCATTACCGATAATCTGATACATTACCCATTATTGCTTTCTAGAAAACCGTTTAATATATATTGCAAGTATTAGGGCCACCAAAAACCAACCCATAATAGAAATCGCAAGCCTTCCTCGATTAGGCTCCTTGTAGGAAGTTACATAAATCTCGTCTGAGAACTCCCCATAAGAAATGGCTACCTCACCTTTAGAGATTATTTCTTTAAACTTTAAAGGATCAACCTTAACTAAGCCCTCTCTCTCTTTTCCTATATATGAATCATAATACACAACCTTAACAGGGACTCTATTTAACTTACTGACATCTATATCTGTTGGCACAATCTTCCCAAATACAACTTTCTTGGTTTTAAGAAAACGAACTGTATTATAAATAGATATTGAGAGCCACAAAAAATAAAAAATGAAACAAATAAAAACTAATGCGTGTATAACCTTGTCTATTTTTTTCATAAACTATTTTTCTTCTACGGCTTTTTTACTTGCGTCCTTTGCAGGATCAGAAACACCATCAACAAATCTTTCCAATGCACCTTTTATCAGCTTATTAAACACTTCAGCACTCTTCTCAGCTTCTTTTATAGCACCACTTATCAACGTATTAGCGGCAATATTTAATGCTCTATCACCTCCCTTCACCAGCCCGAAAGATTTTAAAAACCCTTTTACGTACCTCTTGTATTCTTTGGAAGTCAGAGTTTTTATCTGCGAACTCAAAGTTTTCGCAGTAAACTTCTCTAAGCCCTCAGTAAGTACTTTAGCACCAACATTGCTAATCGCACCAATAAAACCGACAACGGCGATTTGATTAACATCCATACTACCTCTTGTCTTTAAGACATACTTTTCAATAATTTGATTAGTAGTTTCCTCAACAACACCTGCAAATTCACCACGCATCAAAACCATGCTAATCGAATTACCTGTACCTGCCCCTAAGATAGCTCCTCCTAAAAACCCAGACACAAAAGATTTAACCATATCTTTTGTTGACTCACCCTTTAGAGCAGATAAAGTAGTGTTCATTACAGCACCTACTGTTCCAGACTGAGCCATATTTTTGAGCAATGTACCAAAGGTTAATTCACTAGTACTTCCAAATGTAAATGCCGCAGGAATTGCTGTTACTACCCCTAATGCCATTATTTTTGAATTCTCATATACGGCATCTTGTGCTTCTTTATGAGAGGCACCACTCTTAGTAAGTATTTCATAGATATCTTGAGCTCTTTCTCCCATTCTTCTTTCCTCAAGACCATCAAGATCAACATCCCAGACCGGTTTATTTCCCGCAAATTGATATGGAGTATACCATGGATACTTCCTCGTCAACGGATCAACTGATAAAAACCTCCCCAACCTCGTATCATAAATCCTCATTCCATAATCCTGCTGATTCCCTTCCCCCTTCACCTCATTATCATTCTCCTTCCCATTAAACCCATACCTATACCCCCCCGCCTGCCACTTCCTCCCCACCATCTGCATACCAAATGGTGCATAATCACTCACACTCTTCAACTCCGGCTCATACGACCCCACCAGCCCATTATCCTCCACCTGGATCTTCTTATCACTCACCGTCACCACCACATTCCCCAAATGATTCGTCAGCTCAAAGAACTTCTCGCCACGGGTGAACGTATGCATCTCTCCCGAAAACGCTCCTAAAGATACCGGGATCGGCCCACTTGTCAAAGCTCCCTGGATCCCCAGCCGGCTGCTCCCATACAAATGCAACTCCGATTGCTTCAACCCGCCTGATCCTACCTTCTCATACACACTCATCACATTCCCGCTGGCATCCCGCACATACACCGTTGTCGTTGTGCCCACCGTTTTGCTGATACGGTTGCCCGCTGCATCATAGCTATAACTGATCGATGTGCCCCCTTTGGTGATACCCGCTATCTTCCCGTACACGGTCCAATCGATTTGGGTGATCCCCTCCTTTACATCCGCTTTCAGGTTACCGATCTTGTCATAGCTGTAGTTCCCTGCCGCCTGCGCATCCATGTCTTCACTGTAATTGCCGCTGCTTACCGCATCATCCACCCAGTCCAGCTGGTTACTGTTCGTTTTATAATAATAACTCAGCTCATCCATCCCGGACGGCATTCCCCTTTCAGGTGCTCCTGCACGGTTATAGTGCTGGATATTGCCGTTCGGATCATAAACGATTGACTCTTCATAGTCACTTAATCCTACAGGTGTCCATTGGTTCGATGACAACCCCTTGTAGGCCTTCATCGCCTTCAAACGGTTCAGCTGGTCATACTGGTAACGGTAGAACAACGGATCCCAATGTAATACCCCGGGGCTCTGATCAAAACTATTGACCAGGTTTACGCTCATTGCGGCAATGTTCCCGTTATACAGGGAACGGATACCGATATCCGTTGATGGCCGTGGGAATGCTGTGGCGATTGTTGTATTGATGGCTTTATAATCCTGTTCTGTTCCCTTGTCATCATAATAATGAAGGGCGAAGCCGTATGCATCACGCGCCGTCACTCCGGTTCCGTCTGCGCCAATATCATAGCCGTTGCTGGTGGTTACGCTGTTCACTCCTTTCAGCCAGCCCTGCAATGTGTAGGCATAGTCCACACCCTGCACGCCGAGCTGACCGATCTCAGTTCTGGCAAGAGGCCCGTGCTTATAATACCTGTAAGCTGCATCGCGTTCCCAGATCAGGGCATCGCGGCTGGTTTCCACTTCCACCAGGCGGTTTTCTGCATCATAGCGGTAACGGTGGAAAAACCGGTCAGCGGGTATAACCATTCCCACGCCATTATTATAACGGGGCTGGTATTCCACTCCATTCACTTTTCCACTAATAAGGTCATAGTCGTATGCAATCATTTTATAAGGATCGCTGCTCATGGCTGATACACCCCGGTAATGCTGGAGCAAAGTGTCTACATTGCCATGCACATCATACGTGTAGAAAGTGCCTGCGTGATAGTTGCTGCCATCCATAGCACTGTTACGCACCAGGGTATAGCTTACGCGGTTTCGCAGGTTCTGTTGCGTCAGCATGGGCTCCAGTCCCGAACCAACCTCATAACGGCGGTCATACTGTGTAAGAGTGATCTGCTCACGGGCATCGCCGTTGGTGATCCAGTTTAAAAGAGAAACAGGGTCCTGGCTCTTTGCCTGATCCATAGCTTCTGTCTGCGGCTTCTGACCTACTTCCGTGATCCGGCCTATTGCATCATACCTCGTGTAACTGTATTTTCCATCTTCTCTTTGCTGGGCATTCTGGCTTACTACTAACCGCCCCAGGTTATCATACCAGAACAATGAGCGGCCTCCATCAGGCGATACCTGCGCCGTTACCTGGTTCAGGCTATTGTATACGTATTGCGTTGTAAGTTCATGAGGGCGGCCAAGGTATGAACCGGTAGCCCTTGCGGCTTTTACAGAATTAGTAAACGATTCACTGAAATCAGGTCTCACCCCTCTTGGAGGCACTGTCTTCGCCAGGTTCCCCGCCATATCATAATAGTAGAGCGTATAATGATACTCCTGCCTTTCATATCGCACTGTAAAACTCTCCGGCGCTGCCAGGCACCTGGCACGATACGCCTGCTCAAAATCAGCCAGGCGGGATTCATATCGCTGCAAATAGATCTGCTTCGCCAGGCCTACGGCCATATTGTATACTTTTTGACAGGGTGGCTCAGGCAAAAAGACTCCGGCTGTATCAGTAAGGTAATTACCATCGGGGCAGATCACTGCCATATTAACCATTATAGCACTGTCCTTGGCTATGTATGCTTCAAACATGTCATTGGGGACACTGGTAAACCCTGGCTGGAATTCGACAGCAACCCGGGCCACATAAGTACGGGGTAAACTGCTTTCCCGTTCACTCACCTCCAGCAAATCGGGATAAGCCATACCCAGCCCCACAAGGTCGCATCCTACTTTGGCAGCAGAATCGAGGTATTGCTGCCAGGTATATTCAAAGCCTGTCCGATAGTTCAGGAATTTTGCCAGCAGTTCATTGTGCCGGATACTGGAATCACTCAGCTCCATATCCATCACCGGCCCCAGGTTGTAAGGCCCAGGTATGGTATCCCTGAATTCTTTGATCAGTTCTATCAGTGTGCCGCAGTCAAGACAACCTGCAACGGTCGCTCCGCATTGCATAAACGATGGCAGAGGTTGAGGTGTTGGCAACATCACATAAGGAGGCAGGGCGGGCAGCGTGTCAGGCGGCACCGCTCTATTGAAGTTACTGGCACTGCAGAGTTTACCGGCATCAAATAATACCTGCGTCATCGTATCCTGCCTTACTGATCGCAGATACTGGTTAAAGCTGCTTAATTGAGCTGTATCATACGAAGCCAGGTAAGCCTTCTGTTTCATCAACTCCAATTGATCACAACTGCAACTATCGAGCGCGGCAACCATAGCAGGTGCAATTGGCTGCGACTGCCCGTATCCCCTTGGCATCTCAATAACATAAGCATTACAGAGATCGGTTTTATCAATGTGATACTGTGCAAAAACCGAATAGATCACTTCTTCAAAACTGCGTGGTGATCCATTATTAGGTGTGCCTGGCGCAACACTGGAAGCTCCATAAGGACTGTTGGCATCAGCACCTTTCTCACATACCGTCAGCATACCTGCCAGTATCTGGCTCATTATGGCGGCACTGTCCGGATGATTTGCAATAGTCGCGCATTCCAGCAAGCGATCACGCCATATATTGATATACCCGTTACAGCTGCTGTTGAAATACAGGTTCAAACTATCCTGCATGGCATTCGGCGGCAGATTGGGAGCAGCCCCGGGATTTGCGGGAAACCAATCCCAGTTATGCTGATCTGCCAGTTGGGAATGTGTTGCAAAACGTAAATGATATCCTTCATTCACCAAATCCGTTTCATCAGCCAGCGGCTCCTGCTCACCAATATATTTATCTACCTCATTGCCCCAGGCACTCACATACAGATCACGGAATGCCTGCCACAACTGGTCCTTTTCTGCCGTACTGGTAATGTCCGTATAAGGGGGCAATTTGGGTGCATTGATATAGCATTGATCACGCTGGGTCGCATCAGCAATGGTTTTGCAACGCAGTTCTCCATAAGCAATCTGCCAGAGACTGAGATTCTGGATATAGTTGGTTTTTACCCAGATAAGCAAAGAATCGCTGGAAAGGCTTCCGCGTTTGATAAAAAAGGGATCGTTATATGGCGTTGCAGTTGTACTGCCCGTTGTAAGCACATATCCTTTCGATACCGCATCATTATAGCTGCTGGTACCACTGAATTTAGTGATCCAGTCGAAACCTGGCTTCATCTGGGCTTCGGCATATTGAAGCCTTTTATATTCTGGGTGATAGGGCAATAATGAATTCGCCCAACTGGTAGTAAAGCGTTGTGCAAATTCTTCTTCACTCATACTATTCAGCCATGCATACGCATCACCGCTTGCCGGATGGATGCTGCCGTCTACCTGGCCGTTATAATCATAATAAAACCCGGCCTGTCCTGTGCTGGTCTGCGGCTTGCGATAAAAAGGCTGGCTGGAAGGAGTGGCCGTTGAGAAAATATCATACTTATTATACATTGAGCCGGCACTGATGGGATTGCGGTTGGCATACTGACCGGCATCAGGCATCATATCAGCCAGCATCAGCTCCCTCCGGTTGGAGATCAGTTGGGACGTTTCACCGCATAGTCTCTCACAATCAAGTTTTGCAGCATCATAAGCTTCCTGCATGTCCGCTTCCAGCGATGGGGTCACTGTTGGGTTACCGATACCGTTCAGGAAATTTGTCCTGAACGTTGAGTAATCCCCCAGTTCAGCAAGGCAACCGGAACAGGTAACCGGCTGCGGATCGTTACAATCCGTTACAGTAATCAGCACATTATAGATCGAGTCAATGAGTTCCTGCTCTGTTTTGCAGATACTTTGACGGATAAACATCTCCCTGTACTGTTGCAATGAAGCCTCACTAATAGTTAGTGTTTTACGGATAATATAAGACCCTTCTTCCAAAGAAACAGGAATCTCGATCTTATTCGGAGTGCTGTCGCCGGGCTGAAATGAAGGAGCAGGAGAAGTACAATTGCTGTCTGGGCTCAGGCTGATATTATTATAGGCAAAAAGCATGGGGGCACTTTCACCTGATTCATCCGTGATCGATATTTCCAGATCATACAGGCAATCATAGCAAATAACGGGCTGGCTGCTCCCGGGGCATGCATCCATTTGCAGGCTCTCCGGGGTCAGTGAATATTCGAATTTATAATCTGACGGATATGGTACAAGCAGCGTGTTCACTGATTCAATGCTGTTGCCTTTTACGATATTGGAATTTTTATCCAACAGGTTACGGGTCATCATGGCCTTTGCCTGGTTGGGATAAAGTGCATTATTGGTATAATCCAATGCCAGCAAACTATCCGGTGCTTTTCCCGCCAGCGCTGTGGCAATAGTGCGGCCATGCATGTCTACATAGCTTACACTCATTTGCCCATTCGCATCACGGACCATATTTTTAAAGTAATGGCTTTTATCACCTACGTCTGTTCCAAACAAACCATCCAGTTCTTCCTGGGCAGGCGATCCGTAATAATAGCGGGTTTCACGCCCACTTCCCATCCGCATAGCTTTACCAACACCACTCTGATAAAGTATCCTTCCGGTAGCATCGGGTGTGTACCGGGTAACGGTATATGGATAACCTTCGGCATCAGGGATATTCTGATGCACCCGGAGAAGTTTTTGAGGATTTTGATCACTATAATATTGTGCCGCACTGTTCGTAACAGTATTTTCCATTGGAGCTGTCGTTTTCCCCGGCAGATCAGTCACATCAAAATCAAAACGGTCGGCAGGATCTTCATAATTATTCTGCCCGTTGAACCTGTTCAGGTTCTGCGTGTAAGTAATAACATTCGCCATACTGGGCGCAGGCAACACCTGCACAGCAGGCCTCCCCTGGCGATCATAAAATGTTTCTGCAACAAGGATGGTATTGGTCGTATTTTCCTTGGTCACAGTTTGCCGGCTCCGCAATGAACCATCAAAATATTCCATTACGGTTTTCATTTTCCCCTCTTCCGCAAAACTGGTACGCACCTGCCAGTTGAGCTCAGGGCTGTGCCCGTCGAATGAGGTTACCATCACAGTTGACCATGGCCCATCATTTCTGCTGCCACTGCTGTGAATATTCACAGCTCTGACGCGGCAATACAATTTGCCTATCCCATCATAATAAAGAGGTATATCATACTGCAGGAAATTTCTGGGCAGATCAATACGGGTAGAATTGTGACCAAACACCAACCCGTAATCCAGTACCCCGCTCTTTTTATAATAATCTTCCAGTTCGTCTTCTATCCAGGTCCATTCTAACTGAGTATAATTTTGCCCCGCAGCAGCCGGCCAACTCCAACTGACCGGCAACACATCGGTGATTGTCCCGCTGGTAAATCCAACCACCTGCAGATCACTCTGATTTGTCGACAACTGAAAATACCGGGTGATCTGCATCCTGTTTTCCAATATCAACACTTTCCTCAGATCAATACCCCCTACATTGGAAGGATCGGTTACCAGGTCATCGAGTAAAGTAATACGCACATAAGCAGCATTCTCAAAGCTCAGATATCTTTTTGCATCGTAAGTCTTTCCCTGGCGGCCATCATAACTCACTGTAAAACTGCTATCGACAGTAGACAGGTTATTTTCGTCAGGCCCATACTGGATCCGCACCGAAGCTGTTACCGTAAAAGGAACTCCCATGTATACCCCGGTTTCTTCATTGATCGCAAAACTGACAATATTATTGATCTTGCGCTGAACGGTTAGTTCACCCGGCAATGCCGAGTACTGAAGGGATACTGTTTTGTTTTTTTCAAGCGGCGCCAGGGTGTCTCCGCTGGTCTGAATACCAGCAAGAGCAGCTACCCTGATTTCCGTTACTCCGCCATCATTCCCTGCAGAAGCTGCCATACTGATCAAAAGCAATAAAAGGAATGAAATGCTTTTACAGGCAGACAGGAAAAAAGATCGTTTACGTTTCTGGGCTTGTATCATAAGTTTCAGTTCGTGCTAATGGTCATTATTAATTTATTCCGCATTCACCAGTTGATAGAGCAAATATTTTCCGACGGGCTTAATCTGTCCCTCTTTTGTCCATTCAATCCTGTCGCCTATCGTCACCGGCAAAGCATCGGTATCCGGTTGCTCAATTTTTTTATAGAGAATGGTCAGTTTTTTCTCCTTAATAAAAAAATACATCCCTTCTTTAGTGAACAGGTTTGAATCATAGGACGGATATTGTTTCAATGCCCCATATTGCAGCGAATCCACTCCTACAAGTATCCTTTGTGTCATGCTCAGCTCTATAGGCTTTGCTGTTTCCGCATCATAATACAGTACATAGTTGCTACGGGGCAATTTTGTACCAGGGAGTAATTGTTTACTGCTTAAAACGAGTTGGGTTTTGCTCTCCTCAGACACTTTAAACTGCAAAGCAAGTTGCTTAATCGAAGAATCACTCCATTGCATACCCGGCAAATTGCGCATATAATCCACCATGGCTTTTGCCCTGGGATAAAGGATCATCCGTTGCAGATTATCGCTCACGATCAATACCATTGAATCGTTAAGTATCTGCTCCTGCTCTCCCATCCGCACATAACTGGCATGCGAACGCAGGTAAAACTCTCCTTGCATATTCAATGTATCATCCGGCTGGGTTTGCAGGTTCACACTGTAGCTGATCTGCAAACACATATCCAGCGGAGTTTTTCCTTCCATATTCAACATTTTTACAAAACGGCGCATAGCTCCGTCAGCGCCATTCCCCTGGGCATTCAAACAGGTCAATTGCATGAGCAGTATTATGCTGCTCATAGTCCGGATAATATACAGTTTGCCTCTTTTCATAGATCAATCCGGTTGAATGGTGTTTACATTCTTTTGCTTGGAGCTTCTGCTCTCTGTAATTGTTTTTATGCCTTCTTTAGTTTCCGCCTTGGTACGGATCAATGTACCTTCCGCATCATATTCATAAAAGCTGGCATAGTTGTTTGCATCCATTTCTGCAAGCAGTCTCAGGTTAACAGGGTCATACACATACGTTTTCATGTTTGCGTTAAACGGATGGATGCGTATATCATCAAAATAGACCGGCTGACCACTGGAGTTGCTGAACGTCACTGTCATGTTGGTAGCAGCAGCCGGTGCTCTAAAATAACCTTCATACCGTTGCCAGCCGTCAATAATGGGGCCTGAAGGTTTCAATTGAGTTGTTGTGACAGGTGAAGTATTAAACTTGATGCTGACCAGGTTATTTGCATAAGTAGTGACATTGCAGGGAGGTGTAACGCAGGTCTCTCTTACCCATGTACTAAATACCATATCTTTTTCTGGTAATACGCGGAATAGTGTATTTAACATAGAATCCTTACCTGGCAATGGAATTGTATAAATGCAGCCATTCTGCTTATCCAGGTTTTTATAGCCCTTGGCAATATTGCAGCTGATATTGAATGTTTCAGTGGCCGCATGCTGATCAGGAGTTCCCGTTTCATTTACAGATAAATCACTGGCAAACGTATACTTTACTTTATAGGTGCCAGCACACAAAAACATTGTTTTAGTACCGCTTGGATCTATTTTAAAGGGTGTTTGATAGCCACTTATATAAATATTGTTCAGATCATAAACCATCACTTTCATAGAGCTTTTATTCAATGTCGGAACTTCCGCACTGGAAAAAGTAAGATCAAACGTGTAATCGCCACTGGTAGTGACCACCAGGTACTGTGCGAGATCCAACGTATAGCTATGAGAACGGGTATAAGTTGTACCGGTAATATTGGTGAACGTATCTACCGGGAATACGCGGAGGTTTATTCCCGCCATATTATCCGGGTTAAAGGCCACATTCAATGGTGTATAAGAAAGGTTTACCGGCGAACTGTATTTATTTTCCAGGAAGCCGCCAAATTCATGCAGATCATGTGTAGTGTCTTTCCGGTAATCATTGACATTAAAGCTATCAATAGGCGCTCCTACCGGAAATACACGGCTCGCAGAAGTCCCTGCCACCAGCGACATCAGATATTTACCTGTATGGGCGTTTACACCAGCTATGCTTTCACTCATCACCTCAGTATTGAGCATTCCCCGGAAGCTGGCATGGGGTTTATCACATTCGTTAACGTTATTGTTGTTAAGCATGTCCGAATAAGTAATATCCTCAAAACCGTCATTGGCTATTTCATTGTAACGGGCATTGTTCGCAATTGCGATGGGCATGGTCTTACTATACCCGTATTGTGCGGCCGTATAAACATCCATTGCATCTTTTGTTTCCAACTGCATGCCTTTTGAATTAAATTTGGTAACCCTGTTAGTTTCTATCCACTTACTTACAAGTGGTGGCGCTGGCTGGCTATATGGTGTAATTTTTTTATACCCATCAAACTTCCAGAACAGTTCAAAGTCTTCCAAGAAACCTGCTTCATTCAACTTAAGAGTTTCTGCAAATGTTTTACCGCCTTTCCGGTCTTTGTAAAACACATAAGACCGATATGGACGGAAATTTCCAAGCAATCCTTTCATATACGGATTGATGCTTTTCTCCAGATAGCCCGACAGGCAATCTTCAACTTCAGAATACGTACAGGTTGTGGAATTGAATACCATTGTCAGCAAACGAATCATACCATTATCAGTTTGCCACTTCTCCCGGAAATCTACTGCAGAAGCATTGATCACTTTAGATGTATCACTGATCAGCAGCATCTGTTTACCCCCAATAATACTGAGCGGATTGCCCATTAATGTAACACCTGCAACTGAAGCATTAAGCATATTCCGCTTACCGCTGCGGATAATCCGGAAGCTCACATTATCTCTTGTATATAATTTGCCTTTCTGGTCGATAAAAACAAAATCATGCACGCTACTGGTAAGCGCATTATTATTCCTGTTACGGTCAAACACCCAAAGGGTCCTGACAGCATCGCTGGATACAAATTTTTCACCACACCCCTCCGGCACCTGGCCTGTATTAACTATGAATAATTCATCCCCGCTTTCCAGAATGCTGTCCGGCACACTGCCTCCAACGACCTTTCCATCCAGGAAATTGATATTCTCATACAGGGCATCAATATTTTTATACGCAAGCCCCATTCCGCTGTAAGCCCAGTAAGCCGGATAATTGACCGTATAGATTGGCTTATCAAATTCGTTATTGGTACGGTTAACGACCACTGCCCCTGTTTCCGCATCATAAACCATGTTCTTGGTAGATACCACGCTTCCTTTGTCAATTACCACAACGCTGTCAAGCACCGCATGATAATTGATCACTTTTGTTGTTGTCACTGCCCGGTATATGCTTTCAGAATTACCCATAACAGGCCATACCGAGGGTATCCAGAAAGAAAAGAAGACCGGGAACAGATCTGCCTGCGCCTGTACATCCAGGCTGTTGGTTTTAACAGAAAACTCGCGCGTATCAGTCATCAGCTCAATATCAATACCCATATTTCCCGGCAATACTTCCCCATTCAGCGAAGCATGAACAAAATCGAATTTTTCATTCAGGCCCTTTTCACCGGTGTTGCGATAGTAATTCCTGGTGTAATTAATACGGGTCAGCGTATCGTTTTCCGCGTAAGAGGATTGTGATTTCATTTTACCATGCATATCATTCACGGCTACTAAAAAGCCCTGAGACAAAGCCCTGCTGTCTGATGCATATTTATAAAGGAAAGCCGTAAGAGATGACTTATGATTCTGTTTGTCAACGGAAGGATCAAAAGGGGTATGATTGTAATAAACCGGGTAATCCTTTGCAGTAAAAAACTCTGTCACCTGCTTACCAACACCCGATCTGGATTTCTTTTCAGGATTACGATTAAGCGAGCGAACAGTAACCTTACTGTAGCCAACAAGAGGAGCAGGAAAGAATGCATCAAGGATCGGCATCTCTACTGCTCCATAGGTGGTCGGCCCCATAGGCAACTTATCTGCAATCTGCATGATCGTCTGCATTGGGTTTTCGTCGCCCCCAATAGTCGGCTCATACGAAGCCACACCGCTGGATATTCTTTGCGCCACTCCATTTCTTACTTCCGTTATTGAATAATCATACACCTGCCCGTATATGGAATTGTACTGGGCATTTTCACCCTGCTTGGTCATTGCCTTCCAGTTATCTTTCAGCTTCACCGATTTCACCCTGTGGCCACCACCATACTTAAACCCGGATGGTGTATTCAACCGCACAAAAGATTCTGTAAGCACCACTTCCCTGGCCTTGCCTTCTCCTTTCAGTTGGCTGATAGGATTTTTTAATTGAGACCCGATGGCCCCCAGCATCTTGATCATGGCAGCAGCGGCATCAAGCAGGTTCCCTTCCGAAAGATCATATCCTTTAAATGCCTGACCCGGTAAATGTTCACGCAGATATTCCAATGCCGAAAGAGATAGCACAGACTGATCATCCAATTTTGCCAGTTGCAACCAGATAATAGTCGGATCATTGGATACACCATAATCCTCTACTGTCGCATAAACAGGAACAAACTCGCGGCCTTTCGGCATTTTCACAGCTAATCTGAATGCCAACTGATTTACCCCGTCCAGGTATTTTGCTTTGATGTCTGCCCTGGTATTGCAAGCCTCAGGTACTTTCACAAACACATAGTCCTTTTCTTCTATTGTTGTAGCTGCTCCATTACGGACTACCTGATACAATGCATTATTATATGAAGAGGCAGAAGATTTCGCAAACCCTTTTATCTCCATCATTTGCATTGCACGGCGGTTTTGCACGTATGCGTAATCATCTCCTTCATACTCTACTTCGATCTGCCCACCCGAAGGAAGCAATATCTTACGCAATGACCATGCAGCAGCATACTGGTCATAAGTAGATTTATTCTGGATAGTGTAAGGATGATTTCTGTTGAGTAATGAGTTAGGGTTGGCCGATTTCGGCTTGTACACACCCCAGCGGTCTGAACTATTGGTTTCAAAAGACGGGTTTTCAGCCGCCGAACTTCCGTAATCAAATACATATTTGTTCTTACTGATCCTGTCCTGGCCATTAAAGGTAAACCAGATACTCTCCAACGTCAGTTTACCAAGATCGGTGCCTGAAGTGGAAGTATTATCCCGCGTCCCCGCACATAATTTGTAACTGTATTCAAAATGTACTGTCTTGATCGGTCTTGCTCCAGTTATTCCATTTCGCTTGAGATCGGCTTTATTGTAAAGATCGATCTGTTTTAATCTTTTTAATGAATTATCGCTTCCATTTCTCCCCTGCATTGAATCAACGGCCCCCTTGCCATCCTTGCGGTCGTCAACAGTGAAAAAAGCAATCATCGTTTTGGATTCAATAGAATGCAGGTACCAGGACTCCCTTTCTCCATAAGAGATAATGCCTTTATCATCTTTTTGCTCAGTAAGGTTACCGGGGTTAAAGTTGGCAAGTGCCGTATTTGCCAGTGGCGTCCGCCATTTATGATCAGACCATTGGCTATAATTAAACTTGACTGCAGTGCCCATATCATCTTCTGTAACTCCGTCACCGGTAACATCTACATAATCGGGCGACAATAATCCGCTTAGTAAAAAGGAATGAGCATAAGCCGGTGTTTGAGTGATTTGGACAAAACCATCCTGTTTCGCATTATCGTTCAGGTGCCTTGAAACTATACTGGCTTCCTGGGTCGTCACCGGCACTTCTTCACTATCTGAAGGAACATCTTCTTTTACTGTAAAACTGAATTCCTTCTGAACAAGGTTATAAACAGGTATGCCATAGATATACCGTTTGCCATCCTGCTCTGTTACCGTTACCTGGGAAATATGATGTTTTTTCCGGTAAGTGCCGTATCGCTCAAATTCCTGGTACTTTAATAAGTTAGTTTGATCCAGCCTGTTCACCGCATCATAACTTTTGATCTTGTGATCGAGGCCGACCAAAGATGCTTCTTCAGCGGTCAAAAAACTAAACACCTGTGTTCTTTTTTTGCGGCTGGGGCTGGATGTATATTGCCACAAAGCCACATCCGGAGCAGAACTGCCATCAGCAGGAAAACGTTGCAAAGCAGCCTGAATATTGGGCGAACTGTTTGATCCTCCCAGTTTGTAACGCACAAGATCTGTTCCGCCTACTCTGTCATATTGACCAGCATCCAGTACACTTGACTCACCGGGGCTACGGAAATAAGCATATTCATTATCACCTATATTCCGGGCAAATCCCGGAAGACCGCGCAGGCCGTTCCCCTTCTGCCATTCGCTTACGTAGGAAGGTGTGTTGATAAAGTTGAATCCTGCACCAATATGGCCTGGCAAAGCCACATCTATCCCAACGCTTGCGCTGGAACTCCGGCTTGCTGTATAATTGTCCTTTACATATCCCATATCATTGCGGTAAGCACGAACACTTCCACCAGTTCCTTCTCCCTGTATGGAAAACACATCATAACTGTATTGAGGGGCAGATATTACCGGTGTTTCAGGAGTCACTTCCTTATCATTAAACCGGGTGAAATCCATTACAGCATTGGCATTGCCATTTGCTTTTTGATAATAGAGGTAACCTACCATGGGTTTCCGTTGCACCCTGTCATTGGGCATGATCTGGGATTTTTGATAATAGATCTCCAGTTCTGCAGTGGCTGAGGCTCCAAATAAGCCAAACCCTCCCACCTGGCCATGTGCTGAAAAGGCGCTATTCGTAACAATCGAGCGTAATGAAGGAATATAACTCGAGCGGGCAAAGCTGATAGATGACCCAAGCAGCGTAGCGGTGGGCGATATCTGCATTTTATCTTCCTTAACATTATACTTGCTGGACGATGCCTGTCCATTGAGTTGCAGGTCACTGATACCTGTCCTTGAATTATAACTGGTGGCCATGCTCAATGAGCCTTGAATACTTCTCAGATTAGAGAAGTACCTTGCAGCAAAGGATGCATTGGGAGCTACTGTTAAGCCATACCGGCTATTTGCCGTAACCCCTACTCTTACCTTCAGAGAAGCAAACGAATCTACATTTTTTTCATACGCTACTTTTGGAGAGAGCATAACATTCAATCCCCCACGTATCCCTAATTCTGCTGCAGGCCCCAGGTAATTATTATAAGATATTCCCAGATTTGCACCAAGTCCTCCCCCAAGGGTTTGATGTCCCAGCCATTCCAGTGATGCTCCTCCTCTTGCTCCCCATGTTTTATTGGGTTTCATGGCCTGATATTCAGTCAACGTATCCTGACCATTAAAATCATCAGGTATGCCTCGCATATTCCGGGTAACGCTTCCCGGGTTGATATTCCAGCCCAACCCTACCCAACTGGCTTCCTGCTCAGGCGAAATACCTCCATTATAGAATATATTTACCGGGTATCCCCCTACATCGAGAAGAGGAATATTATAGCTGAAATCGCCGGTAAACAAATCCACCATATTGTTCGCTCCTGCAGACTTAAAAGAAGACATTTCCGGCTGGGAAGGCCCGTCAATAAAGGCTTCTTCTTTAGCAACCGGATCAGGAAGCCCAGGTTGCTTATTCACTAACGGAGCTGCAGGAACATTGACCAATAAAGGCTGATCAGTCTTTATTGGTTTATACATTACCCCGGAAGAAGGTAAATCTGTTGTACCGGCTTTTCCTGTTTCTGCACTTACGGAAGCCATGCTACTGGTAAAAAGAAGAAACAGATAATATGCTATATGCTTGCTGTATCTGCTGGCTAATAATTGAATCATAAAAAGAAAAGAAGTTGAATGCGTTTATTGGATATTGAATGTGGCACGATAAATCGTCTGCTGCTGATCGGTAAGCTCCACCCTGTATAGTTGATTTGGTTGAAATTTCTTATCCAGTTTTAAACGGAAGAAATTATCTCCGTACAATATTTTTCGTTTCTGGGTTTGAATCACTTTACCATCTGTGCTTAAAAAGCGCATCACACCTTCATGTTCTTTGTCGAACGAGTGATATTTCAAATACAGCATCCCATCCTTTATCAGACCATGTCCCTGCCTCTGCCTGGAAGAGCTCATCTCCAGGTAAACGCCATTATCCGTTGCTACTGATGCAGAGTCTTTTGCCAGGCTGAACATCCATACCTCTGTGGATGTTGCATAATTCATCCCATTGCGTGCAGTAACCTGCCAGGCATAGTTTTTATTTTTTTCCAGTGGCGCAAAACTCGTTGCATAATTTTCAAATGGCTGCTTCAGGTATTGCCGGCTATAAACGGGAGAGTTATTGGTGATAGCTTCAGCAGGAGATTGCCCTTCCAGCATTTCCACTACGTTCAGATCATAACTAAGATCATTAAACATATCCATTGGTGTAGGCGGCATCCAACTGAACTGAGGGTAAAACGATGTCACAGTGGATTTATCCGCTGGCAAACTCAACAATGGAGGGCCTAACGGAGTTATATTGATCCTCACACATTCCGTTGTTACAGGCTCCTGCGATTCAGCCGTAGTGCGGCTGATCGTATAACAAGCATTGTAAGCCCCAAGTGGGATATATAAACCTTCAAAGCCGACTCCATTATAATTGTATTGGACTGGCTGCAGATCCTGCGCTCTGATCATTTTTACTCCCGGCGGCAAAACAAGGCTTCTTGTGGAAGCCGTCAGTACGGTCTGACCTGTTGTTACATCCTGCAAACTCAATAGTAATACTGCATCCATAGAAGCAGTTCCATTGTTCATTGCCACCAGGTTCCACAACTGGTCTTTCTGCACCATACCTCCCGGAGGAAGCTGCACACTTAGCACGATCTGGGCGTTTACCCATCCAGGCAAAACAATCAACCAAAAAATAAATATCTTTTTCAACATACCTAAAAGAGTTTAAACCAGGTTACACGTCCGCTTTCAATAGGAAACAGATCGCCATATACCGTGGGCAAATAAGATTTATCGTATTGCAACTGAAGTCCTCCGAGTTGATTAAATTGCACATTCAGTTGGACCCGGCTACCCCAATAACCCTTACCATCCTGTATTTTATTATACTTACCACTGCCACCAACACGGACAGCTTTAGCAATTGAATATTCCATACCCAATTCCATTGTGTGGTAGCGCATACGTTCCTGATCAGTAAAACTGTACAATCCCTGGAATTGCGCTTTTCCCATAAAAGCCGATTGCGACAACATATAATTTGTACCCTTGTATGCAATAAAACCTGAATCAGTCCCTTTGCCTGAATAACGGTTATACATAGCAGAAGAGATCATCCTCACAGAGCCTGCTGCATATTGATAGTTCACTGATCCATTCAACATGTAATAAACATTTTCCAATACCCGTTCTTTGTCTACAATGTATAGCTGGGTCCCCGGAAAATAACCAACGCTGACAACAGGCAACCGGGGGAACCGGGCAGTTGCCTGTATGCTGGTAAATACAGTACTTGTTTTAAACGATTTATCCGCAAAAGGATGCGTAAAATCATTCCGGCGAAGCATCCCTGTCAAACCAAGCCGGTTTTTCAGAAATGGCTGATCTATTTTCAATTGCCAGGCTGTTTGATCCGTATTGTAGGTAAACAAGCTAAAGGATTGAAAGTGCTCACCTGTTTTCCTCAAAAAACCTTCTATCCTGGTATCTGTTTTCTCCAGCCTCGTTTGACCTTTTACATTGATCCCAAGATTTCTTTTATCAGACAGATCAAATAATCCCTGCAGGGAATTATTGGCTGACAAACTTCCACTTGCCGGTCTTGTTGTTTTTGCAAGCTCCACACCAAAAGAAGTGTATGCATCCTTTTTCCAAATGGTTTCGAGTGAGTAACCTGCAAGGTTAACATAACTGGAGACGCTGTCTGACTGTACAATACCATAATTGTATTTGCGGCCTGTAAACACAGACAGGATCAATGCCTTGTTTTCTTTATCGCCTATCCCTACCCTGCCCATCAATAAAGATTGATGCCTTGCCCGACTGTTACTGCCAAAAAAATCGCGGAATCCATAATCCATCCGGCCCGCAGCAATGGCTCCGTAAATCTTCCCATCGTTATACTCAAGGTTAATGCCCGTCAGCGATATATTCCAGGCTGTAAGTTCAGAATAGCTTACCATAGAGCGGCCAATACCAATGCTTTTTACATTGGATAAGAAATGATCAAACCCCTTTTCTTTTTCAAGGAACAATCCGTTCTCCCGGGCCAGTTTTGTCAACTCGTTTTTATTTCTTGCCTGGTTTATTTTCTGCCGGAGAGTCATAATGTTTTTATCAACACTTTGCCTCAGGCTGTCGGTCTTACGTTGAAAACGAACAAGATCCTGCTGAAGACTATCCATCTCCTTCTTTTTCTCATTGATAAAATCAAGATAGGATTTGGCTTTCGGGAGACTGTCAGCCAGGGGAAGCGAAGGCATTTTAGTTTTATGGGTCAACTGGTCATTCAATTCCTGAAGGCTTATTTCATTTTTCAGGCTATCGGCCTTTTGTTTATACTTATCCAGGAATTCTTTCTCCCGCTCTTCCATAATACGCTTAAAGATATCAGGCTCAGCTAAACGGGCTCTTAAAGCCTGCAATCGTTCGGCTTTCTCCTGGAGAACAGTTTCCATCCGCTTAAGATCAGGAGACTGCTGGTAGATAAACTGCCTGGTCTTATCCAGTAATTGCTGTCTGTAATTTTTTACATAATTATACTGATCCAACTGCAAACCCAGATCAAGAAAATTCCTGAAATAGGGTGAATTACTTGCACGGGTTGCAATATTCATCTTCAAAGGATATTTATCCTTTACAGTTACTTTTAATGAAGCCTGCACCGTATGTTGTTGGAAATTCCTTTGTGCAAACGGAGTATCCACATACGATCGGTGAAGAAAATCGTATTGAATATTTCCATGCACTTTCAATAATGGTGTTGATTTTTTTCCAGACAGGTCATTGGGTATGATAGCTGCAGGCAAAGCTCCACCGGTATACTTTTCTTTTCTTAACACCTTACATACACCACTGATCAGCCAAAGGCTATCGCCAATTGAAACCAGCCGGGGGTTCATACCAAGCCATTTGGCAATACCTGGCAGGGTATCCTGCAATGGAAGGGCCTGTATTTTTATTCGCTCCTGCGCACATAGATTTTGTTGCTGGCAAAATACCAGCAACAAAAACAGAGATATGTAATGGGTGCGCAGCATTAGGTTTTAGTTTTCTTCTTCGAAAGTCATTGTATCCGGATAAGACAGTTGCACAGCTTTTCTCCGAAACCGGACAGCAACAGTTATTTACCTGTATGCGTCTAAAAGAAGGACGAATTGTCTGTCCAACAAACTCTCTTTATAAACAGTTGGGAGCAAACTATTGCGGAGGTAATGCTATCCTATTAATCATTAACAGGTGCAGAGACAAATAATGTAAATATACCGGGACAGCAGTCGAAGTTATGTACGGCTTTTCGTTGCATTGAGCCAGCAACAGGTGGTGGTGAGGTTTCATAATAAGTTGTATGGATTTGGCTTGGTCAGACGAAAGTGCGGATTTTTCCTAACCAATGGATAGACCATGGCCTATTTTTATTAACATTTTTAGCAATAAGTGTTTTCACCTACACATCACTTGCTTTCCAGCACCACCACCGGAAAACTCCCAAACAATCTCCCTACATCCACAAAATCCCCTGCCACACGCTCTCCTGTAAATATATTCTCCCAACTCTGCGGCAATCCTACAGGCAATTCCAATACCGCATCCTTTGGTGTGTTTGTTACAATCCCTAACGGTAAAGCCACCAGCACAGCTTCATCTCCCAATTGCCGGATATAACTGATCACCTCATTATTTTCTCCTGCCGGGTACACCGGGCGATAGTTCCCTTCCAGGAAAAGTTTGTTCTTTCTTTTCCGTAATTGCAGCAACTCACGGGTCACCATCAGCTTTTGCGTCCCAACCCTGTAGTTTTCCTCTGCCCAGGCAAGCAGCGAAGACCGGCCCTCAGCTTCATGCTGCTTTAGCTCATTTAATAATTTCCTGCGCAGTATATAATCCACCGGTCTCCGGTTATCAGGATCAACGTAACTGAGCTCCCACAACTCACAACTCTGATAAATATCCGGGATGCCGGGCGCCGTCACTTTCATGATCACCTGCATCATGGAATATGTGTTGGCATAACGGATGATCTTTTCTACAAAAGGAACAAGGGTGGGCAGAAAAGAATGATCAGGGTTCAGTAAACATTCGATGAAGGATCCGGCAGCCTGTTCATAAGCTAAATTAGGATCAACATAATCACTCATCAGCTTCGACTCGCGCAATGCTTTCTTAAAAAATGTTTTTGTTCTTTGCACAAATTCTTTTTTCAATGCCAGGTCTTCAGGAAAACCGCCTACGATGGTTTGGTAAAGAAAATATTCATCGTTCACGATCGGCGCTCTTATGTTTCCTATTTGCTGGCGGAAGGGTTCATTTTCCTGCTGCCATTGCGCCACCAGTATCTTCCATTCTTCTGCCAGTTCACTGATTATATTGATCCGCACCCGGTTGTCTTCTCCCCGCTTGGTGTCGTGAGTGGAAGTGCAATTCAGGGATAAAGGATTAACTGATTGCCGCCTGATCATCTTTTTGTGAAATTCTTTTATCGTCATACCCAACACACAAGGCTGGTCGCCAACTTCATTATGGGAGATAAGTGCATTATAACGGTAGAAGGTGGTGTCTTCAATTCCTTTCGCTGCAAGCGGCCCGGTAAATTGCATAAGCCGCTGCACAAACAATAGCCGGTTGTTAGCCTTTACCTGGTCCGGATGCGGCTGAAACAACTGGCGGAGCACACTTATTTCATAATGCAGGTCGGGAAACCTGTGGAGGGCCATAGCAAGAGCGGCAGCTATTTTTTCTTCATCTGCCGGCTCTACCGGCAGTTTATCTATATACGATCTGTAAACAGGATAGCCTGCCATAAAAGCACCAAGGGCCATTTTCAGGTTGCTGATCTTTATCTCCTGATCTTCGATCAGGTTTAGAGATAGCAGCATTCTAAGCAGGTTGTCCCAATCACCGTTCAGGTAACTTTGCAGGTTCGACAATTTATTATCGAAAACCATTGCTTCATAATCTTTGTATTCCGGTACATAGTCATTGTATATTTTCAAAAGTTCCAGCGCTCCTTTATTGTCCGTGATCAATTGGTTGGCATAAGAAAGAAATTCATAACCACTGGTGCCCTGGATATCAAGGCCGGCCGGCAGTTCCTCTTTTACATCCAGTATCTTTTCCACGATGATATAACAATCGGGGCCAAATAACCGTCTGAGCCTGTCAATATATTCACCCGGTCGTTTCAATCCATCAATATGATCGATGCGAAGCCCCTGGATATAACCTTTCTCATACAGGCTGTGTATAAAACGATGATAATCGTCAAATACTTTTTCCTCTTCCATACGAAGACAGATAAGCCCGTTGACATTGAAGAAACGCCGGTAGTTGATCTGTGTATGGGATTCTGCATAATGACACAACACGTAATACTGTCTTTTTAAAATATCCATCAGCAGCATCTTATCATGGTTTATATCATTCACTTTTTCCGTAACCTTTTCTGTATGCAGACAGCCTGCGAGCTGCTTAAGCAGGTCATCTTTCATCGTGTTCCAATGCTCAATGGATGTGGCAATATTGTTTAATAAGGCACTTATAGCGGCATTTACGTAATTATATTCGTCATCAAAGCAACCGGAGATCAATATGGGGTAGCTCTCGATATTTACAGGGAACCTGTTCGTGTAATAGGAAATAAAGAATCCTTTTGGTGTGAATTCAAGCGAAAGGGAACCTTCCTCCATACATTCCATCAATCCATCTCCAAGCAAGGGAGCCATCAGCTTTTGACCGTATATTGGATGGTCCCAGTCTATATCAAAATATCCTGCATAGGTGGAATTTATTCCACGTTCCAGCACATCGTGCAGCCATACATTGCTGGTATCAAAAGCCTGGTGATTGGGTACAATATCCTGTATCCACCCTATTCCTTTTTGTTGAAGAAGTCCCGACAGCACTTCCAGCTCTTCCAGTGTACCCAGTTCAGGATTGATCGTTGAAGGATCAATGCCGTCATAACCGTGTTCACTGCCTTTTGCAGGCTGGAGGATAGGTGAGGCATAAATAGCAGTAATACCCAGGTCATCGAGATAATCAATGATGCCGGCAAGATGATGAAAATTGAAACGGGGATTGAATTGTATCCGGTATGTACTGGAAGGGATAAACATACTTGAACTTTTCCATACCTACTACCATTTACTTGCCACTTTCTTTATCCAGCTCTATTCTTCTTCTTCAATCAAGGCATGAATAAGGCGCGACCATTGCCATTCAGACAAACCAGCCTTCGCTCCTACGCCTACTAAAGTGTTGCGGATATTATCGGGCACATTGCCTGTTTCATTATTCACTACTTCATTGCGCCCGTGATAAGTTGCCATTACCTTCCTGTCATCCAGGTGAACGATCAACGTAGAACTTGCACCGGACTTAAAAAAATGAGCAGAAGACGGTTCTGTCGAATGAGGATTAGGCGCTGCTACCAGTTTAAGCCCCAACTGCCGGTGATCACTTACACCTGACAACTCTATCAACGAAACCCGTACCCAGTCATACCCATCGCCCATACCTGGACCAGGTCCCGGAATATTGATCCGTATGTAATCATTTTCTTCAACAGACCGGGAAAGCGGCCTGATCTTTTTTCCCATTACTTCAAATGAAGCGCTTGCAGACCCGCAAAGCTGTTGCCATCGTTGCGGCCTCAATAACCTGGCTGATGCCAGCCTGAATCGTACAATAGCTGCTTCTTTTGTATTTAATGTAGTGCTGGCCTGCAGGTTAAGTTGCTTGCCGTGTTCGTTCACAGGTATCAGGTCGTTGTTTTTCATATTCAAACTGGTTAAACCAATTATGATACCATGGGCAGATATATAACTTATTTATTGTAACACATGTAACACAAAAATGGGGAATAATGTATCAATCCCTCCACTGATCCCCGGTTTCAAAAGCTGGGTAAGAGCCAGTTATATTCTTTAAGAGTTTGCACTTAAACCATTAAATTTGGTGTTTGTACTCAACTGCTGCGGATAATTGCGGGGCGACTATTTACATAATGAAAAGGATCTGATCAACCTGGTGGCAAAAGGTAACGGGCCCGCTTTTTCCCAACTGTTTGAACGCTACCAGGATAAAGTATATAAAACAGCTTTTTTTTACCTGAAAAGTGAGGCCGCCGCTGAAGAGGTGGTGCAGGAGGTTTTTATCAAGATCTGGCAAAAGAAGCAATCCCTCCGGGATGTGACCTATTTCACAACCTGGCTGCTCAAACTCACGAAACATCATATCCTTGATCACCTGCGGAAGATCGCCCGCGAATCTGCTGCCCTGGAAAAACTGGGACAACAAGGACAACCACCCGATAATACAACCGATTTCCGCGCACGCCATTATCAATATCAATTACTGCTTCAGCAAGCCCTGAGCAATCTTTCACCAAAACAGAAAGACGTTTACAAACTGGTAAAGGAGCAGGGATTAAGTTATGAAGAGGCCGGCAAACGAATGGGCCTCTCTCCTCTTACCGTTAAAACACATGTAGCGAGAGCTTTGCAATCCATCCGGGAATTCCTTCAAAAGCATGGAGAGATCTATTTTATCCTGTTGCTGATGAAAAAATAAGATGTTCTGCAAAAATATTTTCATTGCTTGTACTCCGCAGTCTTTTGCCATACGTCTATATTATTCCTGAGTGAGTTCGCCGGACCAGGTTGCCCTGGCAGCCTGGTTCCGGTTTATTAAACAGGATCACCATATCAATTAAATAAACGCTTATGCATCCCGGCTCATCCCGGTTCTTCGAACTGATTGACAAATACCTCCACCATTCGGCCTCGGAGGAGGAAACGGCAGAGCTGTTCCTGCTGTTGCAATCGCGTGTGCATGATGATGAACTGGAACAGCATATCGAACAAAGCTGGGATGCAGAAAAAAAGGAACTGCCGGCACTGAGTGAGCACCGGAAAGCCCAGATCCTTTCCACCATATTTAATGCACCGTACCCTCTGGAAAATATCCGTAAACGCCCCGGAGCTTTTTACCGCTATCGCTGGCTGGCAGCTGCCTGCCTGGCATTGCTTATTGCACTGGGATTTTTATGGCCCTTGCTCAATACAAAAAAACAGGAATCACGCGCCGTTGCTACAACCAATACCATTGACGCTGCTATCCGCCCCGGCACCACCCAGGCATCCTTAACACTGGACGATGGCAGCACGATCATACTGAATGATCATCCGCAGGGGGAACTCACCAAACAAGGCTCTACCAGTGTGATCAAGCAGGACAGTTCAACACTCGGATACCAGGGGGCAACCGGCTCCAATGCCTACAACACCCTCCGCACGCCGCGTGGCGGACAATACAATCTTGTATTGAATGATGGTTCCCGCGTATGGCTGAATGCCGCAACCTCCCTTCGTTTTCCCGTTTCATTCAATGGCAATGACCGGACTGTCGAACTCGATGGAGAAGCATACTTTGAAGTAGCACACAATAGTCAAAAACCTTTCTATGTTAAGATGCCGGACGGTGCCAAAGTGGAAGTAACCGGCACTCATTTCAATGTAATGGCTTATGAAGATGAACCTGCTCCGGAAGCCACCTTACTGGAAGGTTCCATCAATATCAGTATGGGGAACCTGGTAAGGAAATTACAACCAGGTCAGCAGGCCATCGTTAACTCCGGCAATATTTCCGTTATCAATAAAACCGATCCTGAAGAAAGCATTGCCTGGAAAAACGGGTTTATCAGTTTCAGGGATGCAGATATAAAAACAATTATGCGGGAAGCATCAAGATGGTATGATGTGAACGTGGAATACCGGGGAGAGATCCCATCGAGATTCTTTACAGGTTCGTTATTACGTTCCGCCAGCCTGAGCGACCTTTTGCATATCCTGGAATTAAGTAAGATCAAATTCAAGATAGAAGGAAGAACGATTATCGTCAGCGGATAAAAAATTACTACTCTACAACGACTGCATGCAGCCATCACGTATAAAGCCAGGTAATAATGACCGGGCTTAAAGGAACCATATTGTATAAACCAAAATAACACCCGATGTATCGAACCGGTATTTTTTCATCCAAGCCAATTGTGCGTATTATGAAACTGACCATTTTCCTGCTCTTTGCCCTTCTGTTGAAGGCAGAAGCCAAAGGTTTTGCTCAAAACATTACGCTTTCTGAAAAGAATGCTTCGCTTGAATCTGTGTTCAAAAAGATCACCCGGCAAACGGGTTATATCTTCTGGTATGAAAACAAACTCGTCCGCGATGCAAAAAAAGTTACCATTGAAATCAGGAACGGGAGCCTCGACGATGTGCTGAAATCATGCCTGAACAACCAGGACCTTGATTATGCGATCGTCGGCAACACCGTTGTTATTAAGGAGAAGAACGCCCCTGATCCCAATATTGCACGGCCTCCAACCGTGGACGTGCACGGCACAGTGACTGATGCCAGCGGCAAACCACTATTTGCCGTATCAGTGACCGTCAAAAACAGTACAAAAGGGACGAATACAAATGACCAGGGTGAATACCAGATCCGTGGTATCAATGAAAATGATGTGCTGGTGTTTTCTTCGATCGGTTATGAAAGCTTGGAACTGCCTGTTAATGGCCGCACGGTTGTCAATGCACAACTTACTGTTGCTGTTAACTCACTGGATGAAGCCGTAGTAATTGCTTATGGCAAAACTTCCAAGCGGCTCAATACAGGTTCTGTCGCCAGCGTTACCAGCCAGGCCATCGAAGATCAGCCCGTGGCAGATCCGCTTTCTGCTTTGCAGGGGCGCGTAGCGGGTTTGAACATTGTTTCCACCAGTGGCCTGCCAGGGTCCAACCTGCAGGTACGCTTGCGTGGAGAAAACTCGTTGAACAATGGCAGCGATCCATTATATATCATAGATGGTGTACCCTTTATTTCTACTCCACTTAATCAATTCAACGGGGCCAATGGTTCACAAAACCCAATGGCAAGCATTAATCCCAACGACATCGAACGTATTGATATATTGAAAGATGCTGACGCTACCGCCATCTACGGGTCAAGAGCCGCCAACGGTGTTATCCTGATCAGTACTAAAAGAGGCAGGAGCGGCAAAGCCGTTACTGATTTCAATATTTATTCCGGCGTTAGCATGGTGACCCGCAAAGTGAATATGCTGAGCACGAGTGAATATTTGGCTATGCGCCGCGAAGCTTTTACTGCAGATGGTGCGACTCCTACAGCCACTTCTGCTCCCGATCTTCTTACCTGGGACCAGAATGCACACAACGACTGGCAGGATATGCTGATCGGCCATACAGCCAATGTAACACAAGCCCAGGCGAGTATCTCCGGCGGCAATGAAACCACACGTTTCCTTTTCAGCAGCACCTACCGCAACGAAAGCACTGTGTTGCCTATCGATCTCGGTTATAAACGCGGCTCTGCACATCTCAGCCTTGATCACAGTTCAGTCGACAGGAAATTCAACATCACTGCCTCCATCAATTATTCTGCCGATAAAAATGATGTTATCGCCACTGATATCACCCAATATTATAAGCTCGCCCCCAATATGCCTGTTTATAATGATGATGGCAGCTATTACTGGTTCGGTACCAGCCTTCAGAACCCCATGGCTTTTTTACATCGCTCATACGAAACCAAAACGAATAACTTGATCGCCAATTCCGTTATCCGTTATACCATTCTGCCTGGTTTGAACATCAGGACCAACCTGGGTTATACAAACACCAATTTCAAACAAACATTAACGCTTCCTGAAATATCCTTTAACCCGGATACATACTCCGGCAGCTCTGCCCAATACGGATTTTCAGATATATCTTCTTATATCGTAGAGCCGCAGGCTGATTATTCAGTAAAACTGGGTAACAGTAACCTGCAGGTACTTGCCGGTGCAAGCTGGCAACAAAACATCGGCGAAGGACATTACCTGACGGGATCAGGTTATTCAAGCGATGTGCTGTTGCAGAACATGAAAGATGCTTCGGAGCTGATAGTACAGAATTATAACTACTCCAAATACCGTTATCAATCAGTTTTTGGCCGTGCCACTTATAACTGGCGCCAGAAATACCTGCTGAATGCAACATTCCGCCGCGACGGTTCATCCCGCTTTGGCCCTGATAAACGGTTTGGTAATTTCGGATCTGTCGGTGCTGCCTGGATCTTCTCCAGCGAAGATTTTATCAGCAATGCGTTGCCTTTCCTCAGCTTCGGAAAACTGAGAGGCAGCTATGGCTCTACCGGTAATGATCAGATCGGCGATTATGCCTATCTCGATAGCTGGAGCTCTGTGAACTTTCCTTATGGCGGTTCAAGCGGCCTCTATCCTACCCGCCTTGCCAATACAGAATATAGCTGGGAAACCAACCGTAAGCTGGAAGCTGCTTTGGAACTGGGTTTCCTGAAAAATGCGATCCTGTTCAATGCGAGCTATTACAACAATCGCTCCGGCAACCAACTGATCCAGTATTCACTTTCTTCCCAATCAGGCTTTGATTCTTATATCGCTAATCTGCCCGCTAAAATCGAAAACAGTGGATGGGAATTTGAGATCAATACTGTGAATGTTAAAAAGAAAAATTTCAGCTGGACCACTTCTGCAAATCTTTCCATCGTATCCAATAAACTACTCGAATATCCCGGCCTTGCCGAATCTGTTGATGCATCACGTTATGTCATCGGAAAATCTATCCGCATCATCAAAGGCTATCAGTTTACCGGTGTAAACAGCCAGACAGGTATTGCCGAATTCCTTGATGTAGACAAAGACAATGCGATCTCAGAAGATGGAGATTTTGTAATTCTTGGGAATACATTACCTAAGTATTATGGCGGTCTGCAAAACAGTATCACCTACAAAGGATGGCAGCTTGATTTCTTATTCCAGTTTGTAAAACAGGAAGGTCCAACCATTGACTATGGTGCACAAGCTGCTATTTACGGAACACTTGCCAATCAAACAACAAAACTGGAAGACCGCTGGAAACAACCCGGAGACATCACTACGGTGCCAAGGCCTTCGGCCACTGCATCCAATGCTGCTTACCTTGCATTGAATAATCAATACAGGTATTCAAGCGCTGTTTGGGGAGATGCTTCCTTTATCAGGCTCAAAAATATATCGCTGAAATATGACCTGTCACGCTTTACCCGTTCCTGGAAGATCCAGAGCAGCAGCGTTTATTTCCAGGCGCAGAACCTGTTTACCATAACCAACTATGATGGATTTGACCCCGAAACAAAAGGGTTTGACCGCACTACCGTATCAGAAGTGCTCCCCTTCGGAACTATCCGTCCGGCCGTTGTACCTACATTAAGCACGTTCACACTTGGATTAAGATTCTCCCTGTAACCATCACCGTTAAATGAAATGATATGAAACATACATTGCGATATATACTGCCTTTACTTCTCTTATCAGCTATAGTTGGCTGTAAAAAATATGTAGACGTTCCACCGCCCCAGGACCAGTTGCCCGCAGAAGCTGCATTCACGACCGACAAAACAGCTACTGCTACCATGGTAGGCTTATACAGCGATATGAACGGTTACAACTATTCGTTTGCGAACGTACTGGCTTCTTTTATGCCGGCGATGTCTGCCGACGAGTTCTATTCAGCTTTTACATCCTTTGATGCATTCAAGCTGAACAGTCTTACCCCTGACAATTCTTATGTAAACATCCTTTGGCAACAACCGTATTCATATATCTATCATGTGAACGCGATCTATGAAGGCGTAGCTGCTTCCAATTCGCTTTCGCCTGCTGTTAAATCACAGTTGTTGGGAGAAGCCCGTTTCATGCGCGCCTTCTTTTATTTCTACCTGGTCAATTATTTCGGCGATGTTCCATTGATACTGGACACTGATGCAAGAAAGAATTCCAGTCTGCCCCGCACTCCTGCGGCTCAGGTGTATGAAAGCATTATAAACGATCTGAAAGAGGCAGTAGACAAGCTACAGGATGAATATCAAAACTCAGAAAGAATCCGTCCCAATAAAGCCGCCGCTAAAACATTACTGGCACGCGCTTACTTGTATACAGGAAAATGGAGCGACGCAGAAACACTGGCAGGTGAAGTGATTGGAGATAACCGTTATCAACTTTTAACTAACCTGAATTCAGTATTTCTCAAAACAAGTCATGAAGCCATCTTTCAGATAGCAGCCGTGAATACCGTTACCGGGGCAGGAGGCATGAATACCTGGGAAGGTTTTAATATTGTGCCTGCCACTCCTACCTCCCGCAGCTATTACGCAATATTTCCTGAACTGGTGAATGCCTTTGAAACAGGAGATCTGCGTAAAGCCAACTGGACAAAATCTTATGTAGTTGGAGCCAACACATTCTATTGTCCCTTCAAATATCAAAACAGGCTTATTTCCCCTGTGGTTGAATATACTACTGTGCTCCGCCTGGCAGAATTATATCTTATCCGGGCCGAAGCAAGGGCAAAACAGAATAAGCTGGACATCGCTATTGATGACCTCGATGAGATCAGGCATCGTGCAGGACTGAACCCGCTTGATGATAACCTTACCCAGGACCAGGTGTTGCAGGCCGTGGAACAGGAAAGAAGAGTGGAACTTTTCTCAGAGTGGGGACACCGCTGGTTTGACCTGAAAAGGACCAACCGCGCCGATGCAGTGCTTGCTCCTGTGAAAAACACGTTGCAACCATCATCATGGCAATCAACAGACACCTTATATCCAATCCCAGCCCCGGCAAGACGGACAAATATCAACCTGAGTCAGAATAATGGCTATAACTAAAAACTGGTTTGCGTAAATTCATTTTATGAAGAAGATATTTTTTGTTGGTTGTATTGTACTGTTTGCCCTGTTTGCACAATCACAAGCAACACGGGTCACGATTACGCCTGAATTCCCACAGCGTGGCGATATGGTCACCGTTACTTATCGTCCCAACCTCGATAGTTCCGGCAAGGGAAAAGAGCAGGAAGCTGTGCAACTGGTTTTCAGTTACTCCAACCTGTATGAGTTGCCGGGAAAGATCGCTATGAAAAAATCAGGTGAAGCCTGGACTACTTCATTCCCGATTCCCCGCTATGGCGTGTATGCCACTTTTTACCTGCAAAACGGAGAATGGACAGATAAGCCTTCTTCCACACGACATTATTCTATTGCAGTGTATAATAAAAAGAAGCGTGTGGAGAATGGTTATCTCTACAATGGCTACAGCCTTCCTGCACAAATGGGCAAAGCCCCAGGTGTGAAAGCAGCGCAAAGAGCCCTGTATGAAGAAGAACTGAAGAACTATCCCAACAATTATGAAGCAAAACTTCGCCTGCTGAGTACAGAGTTTAATGCAGGGAAAACCCCGGAAGAAGAACAACTCGCCCTTAATAAGGGTAATGCAATCATTGCTGAACGGTTCTATGCCGATCCCTATAAGATGGGCAACATCAATAAAGTAACGATGGGTTACCTGATCATGGGTGAAAATGACCGGCTCGACTCAATCCGGAAAGTGATCGTACAACGATATCCAAAAGGTATGGCAGGAGTAGAACTGCGGACAGGCGAAATAGCCAACCTGGACGATGAACAGGAACAGCTCCGCAAACTTCAGGCTTTGTTAAAGGAAAGAACCCCGACCAATGAAGAAGCATTTGCAGAAGTGCACGAAATGTTGTTTGAGCTTTTGGCTAAAAACAAAAACAGCCGCGAAGCCTTGCAACATGCCCGCTACATGCTGGCTTTACGGGAAAAGCAAAACAGCCCGTATATTCCTGTATCGCTGAAAAGCATTGCAGAAACGCTTTTAAAAAATAAGATCGCGCTTGATTCAGCAGCATCTTATGCCTCGAGGGCATTGACTTTGGCAGATAAGTTCCCGTTGGGATTGATACGCTATTTTCCTGAAACCGGTTTTATCCCTTCGTTCGTAAGTGAAAAAGACAGGAAGGCGGGCACAGATAAAGCCAAAGCCAATACACTTGCCTTGCTGGCAATGATCAGGCAGGAACAAAAGCAATCCAATCTTGCAGCAACTTTGATGAAAGAGGCATTGCAGCTTTCAAGGGATAAAGAAACACTAATGCAGGCGCTGAAGTTTTATGAAAGAACAGGCCACAGGCCCGAAGCCGCTTCTGCAGCCTGGGACATGCTGATGCTTACACCTAACGACACCATGGCTCTAAGCGCTTTCAAGCGTACGGAACAAGTCGACCTCCTGCCTGCAAAAATGGTAGAGCTGGATACAGTTTGGACACGCCGGATGCGCGCTTCGCTCAACAGCGAACGGCTGAACAAAAAAGCTCCTGCACTGGAAGGGCTTCTTGATATGGAAGGTAATCCTGTATCAGCTGCCAGCCTTCAAAACAAGATCATCATACTCAATTTCTGGGCTACCTGGTGCGTGCCCTGCATGGAAGAAATGCCTTACATGCAAAAGGTGTACACGCAGTATAAGAATAATCCTGATGTAATATTCCTTGTCACTAATTCAGCAGCCCGAAACACTTTGCAAGATGCACAGAAATGGGCAGGGAGGAAGAAATATGATTTCCCGGTTTACTTTGCTTCTGAGCCAAAACTGACAGAGCAATTAGGATTCCAGGTGATCCCGGCTACTTTTATTATCGATAAGAATGGAATGATACAGTTCAGGATGATCGGGTTTGAAGGAGCGACAATTGAGAAGAAAGTGAGTGTGGCGATAGAGTTGTTGAAGGGAGTGTAATTTATCAGCATATAATTTCCAATCGGCCGTATATATCCTGTAGCATAAACTGGATATATACGGCCGATCTGTTTTTTCACCGGCTCACCATTGAATATTAAGCAATTGTAAACCCTGCATTTACTAGCTGTCCTTCCCTTACATTTGAAGTCCATTATATTAATATAGATTCCATGAGAACCCTCCTCTTTTGTAGTCTTTACTGCCTGCTGCTGTTATCTGCAGCTGCCCAAAAAACAAACTCCCTCGAATCCAAACTCGACGATAAAAGGGTAAGGCTTCCGAATGGCTGGCACCTCTCTCCAGCCGGTACATCATTGTCATTGGGTGATCTCCCTTTGAATATGGCAGTTTCGCCTTCCAAAAAATTACTGGCGGTAACAAATAATGGCCAGAGCGTGCAAAGCATTCAATTGATCGATGCGGCAGCAGGAAAAGTAGTAGACAATGTGATCATCCCCAAATCATGGTATGGGCTTGCTTTCAGCAGCGATGAAAAATCGCTGTATGCTTCCGGAGGTAATGATAACCGTATCCTGAAATATGCCATACAAAATAACCGGCTGAAGCTGGCAGACAGTATCATTCTTGGAAAACCCTGGCCGCAGAAAATATCTCCTGCCGGCATTGCCATAGATGATGCAGCCAAAAGATTATATGTTGTAACCAAGGATAATAACTCTCTTTACATATTCAATTCTGAAACAAAAACCCTGATCAAACAGCTCCCATTAGGCAAAGAAGCATACGCCTGCATATTATCGCCCGGTAAAGAATACCTGTATATATCCCTATGGGGAGGAGATAAGGTATTGATCTTCGATACCCGGAAACAGGAAATGGATGACGAAATTGCTGTAGGCGACAACCCGAACGAACTGTTGCTTACCCGTAAAGGCAATTACCTGTTTGTAGCCAATGCAAACGACAACAGTGTTTCGGTGATCGATTGCAAGAACCGTAAAGTGCTGGAAGTATTGAATGCTGCATTATATCCTGCAGCCCCTGAAGGCACAACTTCGAATGGACTGGCACTATCTGCCGATGAAAAAACACTGTATGTAGCTAACGCAGACAATAACTGCCTCGCTGTATTTGACGTCAGTAAGCCAGGTTCTTCCCGCTCAAAAGGATTTATTCCTACCGGGTGGTATCCGACGAATATCAAGGTTATCGGGAAAAAGGTATTCGTATCAAACGGCAAAGGCTTTTCTTCTTTTCCCAATCCTAATGGCCCCTCGCCTGTAAGACCCCGCGGAACAGTGATCCACCACCAGGGAGACAGCACTGCTCCCAAAGAAGTGGAATATATCGGCGGATTGATGAAAGGAACCCTTTCCATTATACCTGAACCTGATGGCCCTGCACTGGCTATTTATTCCAAAGCGGTTTATACCAACACACCCTATTCCAAAGAAGGTGAGCTGGTCACATCCGGTGAAGCAGGCAACCCTATACCCATGAAAGTCGGCGATCCATCTCCTATCAAATACGTATTCTATATCATCAAGGAAAACCGCACGTATGACCAGGTACTGGGTGATGTAGCAGGTGGCAATGGCGATACCAGTTTATTATTGTTTGGCCGGCATATTACCCCCAACCAGCATAAGATCGTAGAAGAATTTGTGTTGCTGGATAATTTTTATGCAGATGGAGAAGTAAGTGCTGACGGGCACAACTGGAGCACTTCTGCTCATGCCACGGATTACCTGGAGAAAAACTGGCCCTCGAGCTATGGAGGCCGTGGCGGCGATTATCCGGGAGAAGGGAAAAAACAAGTGGCCAATCCCAAAAAAGGTTTTATATGGGACTATTGCCAGCGTGCCGGTGTCAGCTTCCGCACTTATGGTGAATTTGCAGACAATGGCAAACCCAATATACCCGTGCTTGAAGGGAATCTCTGCCCCTATTATGCAGATTACAATTTAAGCGTCCGTGATACAACCCGTTTTTATCAGTGGAAACGGGAATTCGATTCGCTTGTTGCAGTGGGAAAAGTGCCTCGATTCAACAGCATCCGTTTTGGCAACGACCATACAGAGGGATTAAAAACCGGACGTCCTTCTCCATTTGCGCATGTAGCAGACAATGACCTGGCTGTTGGCTTATTCCTGGAGTATCTTTCACAAAGCCCTATATGGAAAGAAGCAGCCGTATTTATTGTAGAAGATGATGCACAAAACGGTCCCGACCATGTGGATGCCCATCGCACTACAGCTTATGTGGCAAGTCCATTCACCAAAAGGAGATCCGTGGACCATACCATGTATTCAACCTCTTCCATGTTGCGGACAATGGAACTGATACTGGGATTACCGCCCATGAGCCAGTACGATGCGGCAGCCACTCCTATGTGGCGCAGCTTTACTGCCACGCCTGACCTTACTCCTTATAAATCCGTACCGGCCAATGTTGATCTTAACGAGAAGAACACCGCTAATAATGCTACTGCTGCCCTCAGCAATAAGCTCGACTTCAGCAAAGAGGATATTATCCCTGACCTGCTTTTCAGTAATATTATCTGGAAAGCTGTAAAAGGCGAAGAGAGCGTTATGCCGGCTCCACGGAGAAGTTCATTCCTTAAAGTGAAAGAAGATGATGACGAGGATGAGTAAGGGTGTCGTTGTTAAAAGCATTGCTATATATAGCAACCAGGCTATTTGGGCAAAACAAGTATTTCTACTTAATTCAGGCAATAATAAACACTTAACTAAAACACAATAAACAATATGATCGGTGGGTGACTTCACAGATAGAGCATTTTGTCCACAAAAAGGAAATACAGTAATAAGAATGACTTGTTTTCTTTAACTTTCTTACAGCATTAGAGCACCATTCGCGCAACAAATCATCAATGCTTTAATAAATCCACCGCCATGCGCCACCAGTATCGTTACCTTTTCCTGCTTGCAATTTTGCAGCTTGTCAGTACCGTATCAACCGGACAATACATTTATCGTATCAAAGCCGATACAGTTGTAATCAGTAATGACTCCTGCAATGCAGAGCTCGTGATAAAAAACAGCACAAAGGATGTCAATGGCTTCCTGTACAACCTGGGAAATGGAAGAACTGAATTCAGACCCGCGGCCATCAATAGTCCGTATCAGTCCCTTACGGATCAGGCCACGATTGTGTGGGATTATTCTGACGGAAGCAGTAAGTCAGTCGTACTGGGGGGCAACAGGACCCTTTCCATTCTGAATGCGCAGAATGGGGCCCAGGGACAATTGATCGTAAAACAGGATGCTACTGGAAACAGGAGGTTGGCCCTGCCGGCAGGAAGCCTCATCCTAACATCAGCCAATCAAAATACTGCTCTATCAACGGTTGCCAATTCTGTTGACCTTCTGACCTGGTCATTCGACGGGACCAATTATTTCTGGACTATCCAGAGTACGTTCAATCCATCTTTCCGGCCCAGTGATTTCACTAATCTTGCCTGCTGGTACAGGAGTGATACAGCAATTACCCTGAGCGGAAGCGATGTAGTATCATGGGAAGATATAAGTGGCAATTCCCGGCATCTCAACACGGTAACAACAGGGGCAAGACCTGTTATTCAAACCAACCAACTTAATGGCTATCCTGCCATTTATGGTGACGGCACCAAACATCTCCGAACAGCCACAACATTTCCTGTTTTTACCACCCTTACGGCTTATATCGTAGCACGGCAGGAAGACGGAGACAATGAATATGGAGTTTTCGTCGATGCTGATTATGATAAAGGATGGCATATAAGGCGTTATCTCACGCATGCACAGATGCTGGCTGGAGCAGACAGCTACACGTTGCCTTTCGGCGCCCGCCAAAGCGCAAGCAATAATATTTTTTATACTATCCGCCTTCGTAGTAATGGAACTACAAGTTTTATCAGCCTGAATAATAATGCAGAAACATCCTACGCAGAAGCAAACCGGACTATTGCACCTACTGCGCTGACACTCTTCAGTGATCCTAACAATTATTACTTCGGCAAGAAAAAAATTGTAGAGATCATTGTGTACACGGAAGATCACAATGAAAGCAAAAGAGTGCAAATAGAAGAATACCTTAAAAGAAGGTACGGGCACTATTGATATACCGACAATCATTAAAAGAACTTCATTATGAAAAATTCCTTCCTTTGCATAATATCACTCTTCTTATATTTTGTGTCAAACAGCCAACACCTGCAGCTTAATTCTGAAAACATTTCGATAAGTATATTGTTCGTCGAGAAAACGGACAGTATTTCGGCTGAAATCACCATTGCCAATCGTAGCAATTCTCTTCTGTATCTACCCGGTCAGAATACATTACCATCTCAGGCCATACACTCTTTCAATCGCATTAATGACAGTTTGCATATTCATCTGGGCATACTCGACACATCAGCCAGTTCTCCCCTGGATATTTTTTCCATACAACCCCATACAACTGAGATAGTGAGGACTCCTTATATAAAGAAAGGTCTGCTTCGGGTCATTAACTATTCAGCGGATTATATAATGAGCGATAGATTGAGAGAAGTGTCATCATCGCTGAAAGCTGAGTATGAAGCACCTTCATTAATATCCAGGAGCGGGTATGTTCAGAAAGCGTACAGGATTGAAGCATTACAGTGGTTGGGAGGGGGAGGTTTATGGGGTAGTGAGTGAGGGATTGTTTAAGCAGGCAGGGTGAGGCCCGGCTGCGTTGCTACTATCATCGCCTGTTGTCTCACTCACTTCATCGTCCGGTAATTCTACTCGGCATTGGGGAAAAGATTTAGCAAATAGAAGCCGGTCTAAATGGAAGGCTAAAAGTGATTATGCTTGAAAATCTATCCTGTTTGAGTTCATATCTGCCCAGATAATCTGATACACTACCCCCGTTAGGACCCTCTGTATTCGATCCTCATCTTTACTCTTAGGATATATGGGTAATGTAACGCCATCGGCACTGACAGCGTTAGGATCATCAGTCATCTGCGCCCCATCGGCCGTTTTTACTAAATTTAACATTGGGAGATTAAAAGTTGCAACCATCCCAATGCTATTCTCGCTCACAGGCCTATTTTTTAAGAAGACATCCAGCCCAACTGGAGTTCGCGGGCTTGACAAATCAAAATGAACTTTGTCTGCAGTTACTACTTTCAACTTTGAATCATACTTTATAAAAATTGTTATATAACTATTAGTAGCTGAATAAAACTCCAGACCGTCAAGATCAAGTCCCTCAATAGGTCTATTTGATGCAAACTGATAAGGTGTTAATGAAGGATAGCTACTTGTAATCGGATCCACACTCAAAAACCTCCCCAACCTCGGATCATAGATCCTCATCCCATAATCTTGGCTATTCCCCTCTCCCTTCACTTCATTATCATTCTCCTTCCCATTAAACCCATAACGGTAAGCGCCTGCACCAGGTTTTACTCAAAGAACTTTTCTCATACATCCCCTAAGATAAAGCCATTTTTTCTTTCAATTGAAAAAAAAGCGCTCCTCTCACCTTACGTCAATGTTAAACGACTGGATTCCAGAAATAAATCTTAAGACACGCTTCTAACATTGTGATACTTTTACTAAAGCAGATGGTTCTGCGGCTAAGGCGTTTTAGGTGTGTGCGAAGGTTTAAATTATTTCTCTCAATATGATTGATGTTATAAGCATTGGCTATGTGTCGATCAGACGGAATA
>DATAJQ010000074.1:0-29155 GCA_036262095.1 Chitinophagaceae bacterium
CAAAAGTTATGCTGTAGGTTTTAAATTAAAACACTCAACTACATAAGCGATGATGAACTCAGAAGAACTGAAACAGAAGGTAATTGATGTTTTGCAAACTATTTATGACCCGGAATTGCCGGTCAACATCTATGAGCTGGGGCTGATCTACGAAGTGTCTGTGCTGCCGCTCAACAATGTGCAGATCGTAATGACACTGACCGCTCCCAGTTGCCCTGCAGCGCAGAGCCTGCCGGTGGAAGTGGACCAGAAAGTGCACCAGATAGAAGGCGTGAATGATGTGCATGTAGCAGTGACCTGGACGCCGGCCTGGAATAAAAGCATGATGTCGGAAGCTGCGCAGCTTGAATTAGGAATGCTCTAAAAAAAGATCAGTTCTGTTTAACATAAACAGTCAAAATAATTAAGAATGAAGATCACCGCACAGGAAGAATATGGTTTAAGGATACTGATCCGCATTGCTCGTTGCAAGGATACGGCAGGGATGAGCATTCCTCAATTGAGCGAAGCGGAGGGATTGAGCAGTCACTATGTTGCCAAGCTCACCCGGATCCTGCGCATGGCTGGTTTTATTAACAGTACACCTGGCCATAAGGGCGGTTATATGTTATCAAGGCCTGCCCAGGAAATAGGCATACGCGGCGTATTGGAAGCACTGGGCGGTGTATTATTTGATAAACGTTTTTGCCAATCGCACAGCGGCGCGATGCGATTGTGTACCAATTCGGTTGATTGTTCTGCCCGCTCTCTTTGGCAGATGATACAATATACAGTTGATCAGTTGCTCGACAGGATATCCCTCCATGAGCTGGTGAATACAGAGGATAAGGCCGTGAAGGTGTTGAACTATATCCTGGAACAGAAAGCTCCACCGATGGAAGTAGCGGCAAGATAACTTAATCCGCTTTACATACAGACTCCTTTCTATTAGCAGTTCCTTCTTTTGACGCTAGTCAATATTTCGCTGCATTCCGTTTATACTACTAATTGATCTTTTGCTGTCTACTATTTGAAAATAGTAGGCACAGCTATTCTATTCCCCAAACTTGTCGTATGCGTTTACGTTTGATTCAATTATCGTTTTTTGCTTTGTTGTTGGTTCAACAGTCGAAGTCGCAGGGTACTAATCCGGGTGATACCTGGCCGGACCTGGAGTTTAAAGAAGTAATGAATTATTCCCGGCCGGTTTTGCGGCTTTCTGATTTTAAAGGAAAGGCCCTGCTTATTAGTGTCTGGGCACATTTCTGCCGTTCTTGCATAGAGGCATTTCCCCTTCTGGACAGTATGCAGGAAAAGTTTAAAGACCGTTTGCAGATAATTTTGCTTAACCCTGAAACAGCAGATTCAACAAGGAGATTCTTCTTACGGAAGAATAAATTGCATCAACCGAAAATTGTTCCCATGGTAACCGGGGAAACGGAATTGGCAAAGAAGCTGAATGCGTTAGGTGAGCTTTGGCTTGATTCCGCGAGGGTTTTCCACTTTGGATCCGAGATTGCAAATATCACAGCAGAGAATATACAGAAGTTTCTTGCAGGCATTCCTCTTACATTTAAAAAGCGGGTTAAGCTGGCAGAGTTTGACACTTCCGTTCCATTGATAGCCGAAGGCGGCGGAAGGTGGATAGACAGTATAAGTTCCTATGCTTATTTTTTTCATCATCCATTTGAGCTTCCACGATTGAACAAAACAGAACCAGGAGGCGATTCCCCTGCTAATGAACTACGTTTTGCAAATGCTCCTGTTTTGACATTGTATAAGTTGGCTTTCAATGAAAAGAACAAATATGATTTTACAGATGCCACCACCGAAGTGCATGTAAGAGATTCCAGTTTGTTTTTTCCTCCGAAAGGAGATAGCGAAAGCTATTCAAACTGGTATAATGAACATCTTTATACCTACGATTCCAGGGTTCCTTTGCCACTTGCAAATAGAATTTATCAGTTAATGCAACAAAGCCTTCCATTCCGGTTTGGGCCCAAAGCGGAAGTACAGTTACTGGAAAGAAATTGTTGGGTATTGCAAGCATTGGATAGTACCAGGTTTATTTCAAAAAAAGGACGTTCCTACAGAACTGACGGGATAGATGATGGATCCGATTCCGTTTCTCGATTTCAACATTGGCCATCTGAGCGTATTTTCTCTACAATTAAAACATATTATCAGAGATTTTCATCTCAACCATTGATTAATCGTTTAAATTATTCTGGCCCAATGAATTTCTCTATAGATCTTGGAATAATAGTTTCCGGTAAGATGGAAAGATTCCGGGAGGCATTGAAAGAAAATGGCTTGGTACTCCGCCAACAAAAAATGAAAGTGCCCGTGCTGGTAATACAGGATTAATGACAAGACTAGAGTGACCGATATCATTATAGGTCACTCTAGTCATTCAGTCCATAAAGCTATATATGTATTCCGATCTGATCACTATGCCAATCGTCATCTATTACACCGGCACCCGGATCGGTTTGATCTATCAGGCTCCAGGTAGGGTATCCACGGCGGCAATCTGGTCCATCAATAAGATGACAAGGGCCAGCAATAAAATCATTTCGTTCACCATAATCCAGGTAGACCCCTGCTTTTCCTGTTAATGCATCGTATTCAAACCAATAGAGGGAAACTGCACTTTCTGTAGAATCCGTCTGGTCAGGGAACCTTCTTTTTTCTTCACACGAACGTTTTATTGATCGATGTTGGTTACATTCTGTAAAGAGATTCTTTTAATAAAAAGGGGTTCCATTGTAGATTCCCGACTCAAACGCTATATTAATTGCAGGAAATACTGACCCTTTTTAGGCGACCCTTTTGCTATAAATCATTTAATTACAATTTTTTACATTGAAATGAAGAATTACAAACAAGAAAAATGTTTTTATATACGTAGTTAACTACATACATTTGAGATAAATAGTTTCTATGAATCTTCCGATCATCATTAAACCCCTCAACAATACCCATTGCCAGGAGATCATCGATCTCATTCTGCCCATTCAGCAAATTGAGTTCAATGTGCCTGTAAACCTGGAAAGCCAACCGGACCTTCTCGATATTGAAACAAACTATGATGCTACCGGTGGTAAATTCTGGGGCGCATTCAATGGTGAAGAACTGGTGGGCACCATCGCTTTGATCGGCATCGGCCACCAGGCTGGCGCTATCCGCAAAATGTTTGTAAAAAAGGAATGGCGGGGCAAAGAGACTGGTATTGCCGGCCATTTGCTGGAAACACTTATCAGCTACTGCAAGGCCCATAATATAACATATCTTCTTCTTGGTACGGTAGATCTGCTAAAAGCCGCTCACCGATTTTACGAAAAGAAAGGTTTTGATCGTATTGCCCAGGAAGATCTTCCCTCCTATTTTCCCAGGATGAAGGCAGATAATATGTTTTATCATTTACACCTTCATCCTTCTGAAGGATCGGATTCAAAGATGAGATCCATAGCTTAACCTTAACATCAGATAATTAATTTTAGAAGTAAAAACCACGATATGGGTGTAATTGAAGAAGTTGGTATTCTGGCCCTCGCAACAAGGCTTCAGCGACTGAGCGATATGATGCGAAAGGATGGATTGCAGATCTATAAAGACCATGGAATAGCATTTGAACCTAAATGGTTCCCTGTTATTTATACGCTTCATCATAAACCTTTGCTGGGCGTGGTGGAGATAGCAGCAGAGATTGGTTATACTCATCCATCGACCATTAGTTTACTGAAAGAACTGGAAAAGGAAAAACTCATCCGTTCAAAAAAAGATAAGACCGATGAGAGAAAACGGCTGATACAATTGACCGGCAAAGGACAGGCCTTAATTGATCAAATGAAACCGGTCTGGGAACTGATAGGTAAGGCTATTGCTGAACTAACGGATACAAAGAATAACCTGATGCAGGCGGTTATTGAAGTGGAGGAGCAGTTGAAACAGAAAAGTATGTCCGCCCGGGCAGCGAGTATATATTTGGAGATCCAAAAGAAGTAATCTGTTGATTGCTAAAGAAACCCGATTGAACCCGCTCAACTAACTCCAGCCATTTTTTATACTATTTTAAAATGAATGCCGCATTTACGGATGTGGTAATTTTTATTTTCTCAAACTCAATCTTAGGGAGGTCCTGCTTGCCTTGTGCAATAGTGCTTATTCCCCTTATGCGTATGCCTGCTGCAACGCCCTGTAGCTGACTTTGAAAGCCGGCTTCTTTTTCAGTGATATGGATGGCATTCCCTACTGACTGGCCAATTGATCGGGTCAGAGCAACAGCCTTTCTTTTCGCTGCTTCAATGGCTTTGGAATAGCAGTCACCTTTGATACCTTCTATATCTGTATGGCCTACACGATCTACAGAGACATTTGAAATATCAAGGTTTTCCAATTCTATAAATACGCTGCTGACTAATGCAGCGGTCGATACTTCCAGTATATATTCTTTCGATTTAAGAATATCCCTTTTCTTCAGAAAATAAACGCGGTAATTACTCAACATATCGCTCGCCTGCAGATATTTTTCAGTGTTGATACCCAGCGATTGAAGGGCCATAACCATTTTGGTCTCTGTTTCTTCCAGAGGCACCCTGTCTTTGGTATCTTTCTCAGAGAGCAGTATCCGGACAAATATCTGGTTTGGGGTAACGAGGGAATCAGCAGTCCCTTGCACTTCGATAAAAGGTTGATCAATAAAATTTTTCGTTTGGGAATAGCCGGATAGCCCAACCAGGATCAGGATGATTACAGTAATGACCTTCTTCATATTCTATTTTAGAAACAGATGCGCAACCGGTATTTATTACATATTTGGCTTTGTGCGCAGTATTGTCGGGAGATCATAGATGGTGCCGGGCCAAAAAACATTTTATACCGGTGTAAACATCATGGGCACATTTACAAAAGCATTTAAATTCATTGTACAGAATGCAAAAGCACAATGGTCGAGTTTAAAAGTCATTGGAAAACGAGAAAATTATCTCATAGCCTGGTTAATCGTTTACGAAAATGCATTAAATTTAAATAACATCCTTCATCTCAACCTTATCCAACTATGATACCAGATATCTTTCTCAATACCAATAAACGTGTCGACTGGCAATCGCAGCCCGTCAAACCCAAGGACCCTATTCTTCCCGGCAGCACTCATCATATATCCCGGCACAAAACCTTTACAGCAGAGCATAAAAACTATCAGCAAAAACTTATTGATTTCAGTTACAGGATATTCCGCTTCATTCGTACAGGTAAGCTTACTATCAAAGAAAAGAGCCGCCCCGGAAGTATTAGACTTGAGGCTATGTTATCTGGACAAATAACCCAGCAGGTTCAGGAAGGTGAGCAGTGGGTATTGCGTGCCGGAGAATACAAGCTGAATGATCAGCCCGACCTGATCGCCTTATTTAAAAAAGACAGCGCCTGCAGTTATTTCATGGCCCATTACTCCAAAGAATTGCTGGAGAATTTAGGGATTCCGCATCTTGTTCAGGCAACAACGCCAAAACCACTCAGCGAGGAAATGAAAGACCTGATACATAAGATCCTCCGTCACCCATACAAGGATTCCATCAGGCAATTGTATTATGACAAATGCATCCAGGAATTGCTGCTGCTTCATCTCATCCATCAGGGACAGCCGCTGCCTGACCAGCTTAATGATGAAGATATTGCCGCGATCTATTCGGCAGATCATTTATTGCAGCGCGACCTGCACTGCCCGGGCGACCAGTACACACTGGCCAAACAAGCCGGTATAAGCGAACGGAAATTGAAAACCGGGTTTAAACATTTATTCGGCATGGCCGTTTTTGAACGGCTTACCTGGCATCGAATGCAATATGCACAGGTATTGCTGAAAACAAGTGATCGTTCAATAGAAGAAATCGCGCTGGAAGTGGGTTATGCTACCCGCAACAGTTTTATCACTGCTTTCCGCCAGCAATTCAATCTCCCTCCTCTGAAATGGCGGAATAAGCATTTATCCGACCTAACATAGACCCTGTTCCTTATAGGGCTGGCATTGCAGGAGGCTGAGACCGGCCTCAGTAGCACTTATTTGGAAAGATTGTTTTTCTGCCTATCATCAGCAGCCAACTGGTTCAGAATGATATTGGTTACAATCTGTGGATCTATATCTACCCGTTTAGCGAATGACCTGATCTATTTAATAGTCAACTCTTCAGGCTTGTACAATTTACGCACATACCTGCTATGATTAAGCCCAAGTAGCCTGGCTATGTATGTAGGATAAAGTTTTTCAATATCCTTCATACGCTCAACTGAACCATCCAAAAACATAGACCTCATTGATGCAAGCTTGGGATCTTTTTCTTCCTGAGACATAGTAGTTTCTATAGAAAGAAAAGGTAAAAGCCAGGTCCTGAATCGTCTGTAAAAACTAACATTAAGTATGTAAAAACTTACTAAATGTATTTTTTCATTAGTTTTACCTGCCTTGAAGTCAACACCAGCTTTCTCCTGTTATCCGGTTTATGCCAATGTTAATTATCAAACTTGCCGCTCCAAAAACCTCATACAAACCCGGGCCAGGATCCCAAACCTGGAGAAGAAGCGGCTTATGATCGTCTGTTTCGTGAGTATTTCCCTGCACTCTGTTATTTCGCGCGAAGATTCTTAAACCAGAAATATGATCCGGAAGATCTGGTTATGGACTGTTTTGCCAAGCTTTGGGAAAAAAGGGTCTCTTTGCAGCATCCCGAAACTGTTAAGACCTTTCTATACACAACGGTACGCAATGCCTGCATAGATCTGCTGCGGAAAAAGAATATCCCTGTCATTCCCGTTGCATCGCACGAAGAATCTTTATATGATGAGGAGGCCAACTTCATTAGCCTTCTGGTAGAAGCAGAAGTATTCCGTGAAATATTTTCGGCAGCCGAGCACCTGCCTCAGCAAATAAAAAAAGTGTTCCAGCTCTATTTTGTGGAAGGAAAAAATGAGCGGGAGATCAGTGAGGAACTGAAGACCTCTTATCATACCGTGCGAAACCAACGACAACGCGCAGTGGCGCTCTTAAAAGAAAAACTACAAATCCCTAAAAAATAAAAATAAAACCGCTAGTCAACATTTACACTCCTCCCGTATTTTAATACAAGGCAATTAGCTACCTTACCAACATGGAAAAAGGAAACGAACCAGATAATATTAAAAAGGCTTACCGGACAGCCTATTTGATTGCTGGGTTTCTTAAGGAATCACTGACAGAAACAGAGAAGCAGGAATTGAATGCCTGGCTCAACGAAAGCGAGCATAACAAAAAGCTTTTTGCTGAACTGACCAACCAGGAAAAGCTGCAGGAAAAGCTGAAAGAATATAATCAAACGGATACAGAGCAATACCTGGAGGAAAGCAAGCAGGAGTTGAGTTTCAGTAATCGCAGGAAAGTAAGGCGATTATGGGCCTATGGTGTGGCTGCTTCCTTTATCGCATTTGCAATCATAATCTGGGTAGCCAAACCATTCAATGAAAGGCAAGGCCCTATTGTTCAACAAAAAACAGATACGCTTATCCATCAAAACGGGCAATTGGAAAAAGAACAGGTGGTACTGGATATGGGAAAGGGGAAAAAAATCGTGCTTGGTGGAACTAAAACTGATTCGGTCATTGACAAAGGATTACTTATTAAAGAAGGAAAAGAGCTGGTTTATCAAACTGAATACGGCGAAAATGAGTTTCATACACTAACTGTACCTCATAAAAGCTTTTATCATTTACGATTACCCGATGGAACAAAAGTGTATTTGAATGCGTCATCTTCTATCCGTTTCCCAACCCATTTCCCTGAAAAGGAAAGGCGGGTATATATAAGCGGTGAAGCCTATTTTGAAGTAGCGCCTAATTCTGCCCAGCCATTCCGTGTAGAAGCAGCCATTAAAGGCAGAGCTTCTCTGATAGTAGAAGCCGTTGGTACTGCTTTTAATGTTAATACCTACACGGATGAGCCTTTCCCTTCAACCACACTGGTAGAAGGAAAAGTAAACGTATCATTGTCCGACAAAGAAATGGTGCAGCTTGTTCCCAACCAGCAGGCGCGTGTAACCAACAAAGGGCTCAAAGTAGGGCAGGGAAAAGTGGATGTGATCACAGCCTGGACAAAGAACGAATTCAATTTTGATGATACGCCTTTAAGCGAAGTGCTGCGGCAACTTGCCCGCTGGTATAATGTAGAAATTATCCAAGACGTACCCGACCAGTCCTTCAAAGCTGGTCCCTTTTCACGAAATCAACCCCTGGAATACTGGTTGAAGATCCTTTCCAAGACAGAAGAATTCACTTACCGAATCGACGGACGTCGAGTTACCATTACTAAGTAGGAACGAAACAAATCAAGGTCAGGAACGGCCATTCATTGCAGGCAATCATCTGCCCTGCCTGGCCAGCCTTTGCCCTTTTTCGGACCGAATCGTATTGTGTAACTCAAACTGTTCCAAACTATGCAACTGCTTAAGTATGGCCGCGGCCTTATTCTCCGCTGCGGCTTCCTGATCATTTTGTCTATCCCGTTTAGTCTTCGGGGTTTCACTCAAACAGTCTCTCTTTCTTTCGAAAATGCTGCGTTAGAAAAAGTATTGAAAGAACTGGAAAAACAGGTGCCTCAACGCTTTGTTTATACACGGGCAATGATGGACGAATCAAAACCCGTTTCTGTTCATTTAAACAAAGTAACATTAGATTCTGCGCTGCAGAAATGTTTCGGTAATCAGCCTTTAGTTTATTCGAAAGACCAGCGTTTTATTATCCTAAAAAGGATTTCATCTTCTCCTGAAAAACAAGCACCTGCCATTGTACTAACAGGCAGGGTAACCGATGAGAACGCCCAACCCGCACAGGGCGTAACAGTAAGATCAAAGCTAAGCGGCCAATCCTCTTCTTCCAATAAAAACGGGGAGTTCAGCTTGCCGGTTGAGCCATCAGGCGATGTACTGTATATCAGCGGAGCTGAAATACAGCCACAGGAGATCCCATTGCAAGGCCAGCGTTATATCGCGATAAGCGTAACCCACAGGATCGGGAGCCTTGATGAAACTGTTGTTATTGGCTATGGTAAAACCACCCGCCGAATGAACACCGGAAGCGTTGGCAAGATCAACCAGGCTACTATTGCGCAACAACCGGTCGGCAATGCGCTGAATGCATTGCAGGGCCGCGTAGCCGGGCTTGAAATAACACAAACCAGCGGCCTTCCGGGTTCTTCGGTAAAAGTGCAGGTGCGTGGCAGGAACTCCATTGCACAGGGTTCTCAACCTCTGTTTATTATTGATGGTGTTCCGCTTGCTGCAGGCAATGATGTATTGAATCAACTGATCTCTGCACTAGGTAATCCAGGCGCTGCGCCAGAACTCGCAAGTGGTATCAGCCCGCTTATCAACCTGAACCCTGCAGATATAGAAAGTATCGAAGTACTGAAAGATGCCGATGCCACCGCTATCTATGGAAGCCGCGGCGCTAATGGTATAATTCTCATTACAACCCGCAAAGGACAAAGCGGAAAACTACAAACCAATTTCTCTGTGAAGAGCGGCTGGAGCCGTATTACGCGTAGTATGGATTTTCTGAATACTCCCCAATACCTTGCCATGCGGCATGAAGGGTTTGCACAGGATAATGCCATTCCGACCGTTGCAACTGCCCCTGATCTGTTGTTATGGGATACCACGAGGTATACTGATTTTAAAAAACTGCTGATCGGTGGCACAGCCCTTTTCAATGATGTGCAGACTTCACTGTCTGGTGGTAATAATTTAACACAATTCCTTTTTGGAATGGCTTATCACAGGGAAACCACGGTATTTCCCGGAGATAAGTCCCTGCAACGGGCTTCTGCCAATCTGAACCTGCAGCATCGCTCTGCAGATAGCCGGTTCACCGCTAATATGTCTGTCAACTATGTATTCACCAAAAGCAATAATGCAGTTCAGGACCTTACTTCAAGCATTAATCTGCCTCCTAATACGCCTCCGCTTCGCGATGCGGATGGCAAACTTAACTGGCAGGAAGGAGGTGCAATATTCAGCAACCCTCTTTCTTACACAGCAGCGGACTATAATACGAACACTGATAATCTGATCACCCATCTTCAGTTAGGATATAAAATTTTACCGGGTTTTTCACTTAAGGTCAATGCTGGCTATAATCTTACTGTTGCCAAAGAAGAAAGCATAACGCCGATTGCTGCTCAAAACCCTACTAATAATCCACGGGGCATATCAAGTTTTGCCAATCGTATGCTAAGAAGCTGGATCATAGAACCACAAATGGAATACAGCAATCAGTTTGGCTGGGGAAGAATTACGGCACTTATTGGAGGCACTCTACAATCAAGCAGTAATGAGCAGGCTTTACAACAAGCTTCAGGGTTTACCAGTGATGCTCTATTGCGGTCAATTGATCAGGCTACTACGCTTTATGGAAGCAATGGGTATACACAGTATCGTTATTCTGCTGCATTCGGCCGTATTCAATACAACTGGCAGGATGAATACCTGTTAAGTTTTACCGGCAGGCGGGATGGTTCTTCCCGTTTTGGACCGGATAATCGTTTTGCCCAATTCGGTTCAGTTGGTGCTGCATGGATTTTTTCCAACACCTTTAAAGACGAACTCCCCCTGCTTAGTTTCGGGAAACTCCGCGCCAGCTATGGCAGCACAGGTAATGATCAAATAACCGACTATCAATACCTGCCAACCTGGAGAGGTACTTCCAATCCTTACCAGGGTGTAGCAGGATTAACGCCTACCCGCTTATTTAATCCTAACCATCGTTGGGAGGTCAACCGGAAACTGGAGGCAGCTATCGAGCTTGGCCTGTTTAAAGACCGGTTGTTTATCTCGGCAGCCTATTTCCGTAACCGGAGTGGCAATCAACTGGTAGAATATCCATTGCCCGGCCAGACAGGGTTTATCAGCGTTACAGAAAACCTTCAGGCCCTGGTGCAAAATACGGGAGTTGAAATTGAATTGCGCTCTACCAATATAAGTACCGGAAATTTTAGCTGGCAGACCTATGGTAATATCACTATTCCCCGTAATAAGCTTGTTTCCTTTCCGGGCATCGCCTATTCAAGCTATGCACGCAACTATGAGGTCGGTGAGCCATTGAACCTCATCAAACGCTACAGGTATCTTGGCGTTAACCCTTCAACAGGTCTTTATGAATTTGAAGATGTAAATAAAGATGGAATGTTCTCTTCAAAAGGTGATTACCAGGTGTTGGGTAAACTGGATCCTGATTTTTATGGCGGCCTGGGAAATGATTTTCAGTATAAAGGGTTTTCCTGTACGGTATTCTTCGAATTCCGGCATCAAACCGGGCGTAACTACTTATCAGACCTGACTTCTTCCAAAATGCCCGGCCTCAATTCCAATCAGCCGGTGATCGTATTGGAGCGGTGGCAGCAACCTGGTGATATTGCACCTATACAAAGATTTGCTGCGATCAATGCAGCACCTGTGGCTACAGTAGCCACTCGTATTCTTTCTTCGAATGCTATGTATAGTGACGCCTCCTTCCTGCGTCTGAAAAACATCGCAGTTTCCTATAAGCTGCCGGCGAACTGGCAAAAAAAGATAGGTTGCAGCAATGCACGTATTTATGCCCTTGCTCAAAATGTACTGACCATCACCGGTTATCGCGGTGCTGATCCCGAAACACAGCGCATTTATAAACTTCCTCCATTGAAAACACTGGTGATCGGTGTGGATTTAACCTTTTAAAATTTACTATCATGTCTACTTTTTTATACAGATCCTATTCTGCATTGGTATTGTGTACGCTATTCCTGTTTTCTTCCTGCCAGAAGTTTACTGAAGTACCGGCACCCCAAAATCAGATTTTGAGTGATGCGGTGTTCTCCAACGATGCAACAGCCAACTCCGCTGTAGTTGGATTATACAGTCAGTTCATGCGTCCGCATATGTACTTTGCAAATTGCGGCCTATCAATTTATCCTGCCTTAAGTGCTGATGAATTATATAATACAGCTCCGAATGCAGATTTCGACGCGGTCAGGATCAATGATATTTCATCAAACCAGACTGGAGTATTGGTCTGGTTATGGACTCCGGTGTTCGAGGCCATTTATCAATGCAATGCCTTGCTGGAAGGATTTAGTAAGCCGAATGGGCTTACACCTTCTGTTCAGCAGCAATTACGCGGTGAAGCCTCATTTGTAAGAGCATTCTCCTATTTCTACCTGGTTAATCTTTTTGGCGACCTGCCCTTGCCATTGTCGACGGACTACCGCATGAATGCAGTATTGCCCAGAACATCAGCTACCAACGTATACAAACAGATAATAGATGATCTGCAAACTGCCGTGGAAAATCTGCCGGCACAACAGATCAATCCAACCAGGACCCGGCCAAACAAATGGGCTGCACAGACACTGTTGGCAAGGGTCTATTTATACCTTGGCCGTTGGGAGGATGCAGTTACTACAGCTTCTTTCATTATTGATAACAGTGATTTTGTTTTAGGAACAAATCTTGAATCAGTATTCTTGGCAGGGAGCAAGGAGACTATCTGGCAATTGTCTCCTTTAGGAACTACAACCTATACATCATTAGGTGTTCAGTTCATTCCATCCACTGCAAGCATACGTCCTACCTTCAGCACAACAGAAGACTTATGGCAATCATTTGAAGCAGGTGATAAACGGGCCAGCACCTGGTTAAAAACAGTAGTAATAGGTGGAGAAACCTATCATTACCCTTTTAAATATAAACAAAGAGCAGGAATGGTCAGTACGGAATATCATATTGTATTCCGCCTCGCAGAGCCATATCTTATCCGTGCAGAAGCATTAGCCATGCTGCAGCAACCTGAACTGGCATTGGAGGATTTGAACAGGATACATACCCGCGCTGGATTAACTCCCCTGGCCTCCCTCACTGATGAATCCTTATTACGTGCTATAGAAAAAGAGCGTTTTGTTGAATTATTTACCGAATGGGGACATCGGTGGTTTGATCTTAAACGAACAGGCCGTTCTGATGCTGTTCTTGGGCCATTGAAAGGTACAAGTTGGCAATCAACTGATGTATTGTACCCTGTACCGCTGGAAGAGTTGCAGCGAAATGTATATCTGCAGCAAAACCCTGGCTATTAAATCATTTTTAAAAACCACAGATATGTATTTAGTTTTTAAACGGGTTCTATTATTGATTGCTTCAATTGGGTTTGCAACCGCAAAATCCCAAAGTATTTATGTTGGTGAAACCTGGCCAAACCTCCAGTTTAAAGAAGTATTAAACTATCATAAGCCAACTTTGGAGTTTTCAGATTTCCCTGAGAAAGTCTTTATTATTGATTTATGGGCCCATGGCTGCCGGCCTTGCGTAGAAGCTTTTCCTCATCTGGATAGTTTGCAGGCACAATTTAAAGACCGGCTGCAGATTATTATGATCAACCCCGAAGGAAAGGACTCAACAATCAGGTATTTTAAAAGAAAGAATAAAATACATGTGCCTAAAAATATTCCAATGGTTACCGGGGAAAAGGCATTATTTGATCGATTAAAAGCTTTAGGCTATCTCTGGTTGGATTCCTCAAGGACTCTCCGGTATAGCGGAGGGCATATTACATCTGCTAACATTCAAAAATTTCTGTCCCATATTCCTTTAACTTTTAAACAGAGCCGTGCAGTTGATGATCTCAACATCGATGTGCCTTTAATTTCCGAAGGTGAAGGTCGTTGGCTGGATAGTATAAATTTTTATTCATACCTGTTTCATCACGAATTTCACATGCCCTTCCTTCGCAATTCTATACCGGGAAAAAATGGCCCTCTCAACAGGCTCTGTCTCCCGAATATGCAGGTATTAAGTTTATACCGTGCCGCCTTTAATAATGGTTCACTTGAGACTTACATTGCGATGCCTATGGATATTCATGTAAAAGATTCAAGCCTGTTTTTTCCACCTACCGGCGAAAAGTTTGATGAGAATTGGGCAATAAATCATCAGTATACCTATGATATCAAAGTACCGATGTCCAGAGCCAGTGATATTTATCCAATCATGCAACGTGATCTGGCCTTTCACTTCGGTCTCAAGGCTGAGGTCAGATTACTTGAAAAAGACTGTTGGGTATTGGAGCCCTTAGACCGCCGGTTATTTGTTTCTACAAGCGGGAAAGCATATTCCAATGTTGGCAAGCCGCGAGTTGACTCTATAAATCGTTTCAGTCATTGGCCATCAGACCGGCTTTGGCTTACGCTAAAAAAATATTTTAAACTTTTCTCACCCCTGCCATTGGTTAATCGGCTATCCTATTCGGGTCCAATGAATTTTGAGATCCATCAGAATGTTTTGATGTCAGGTAACATGGAGTTGTTCAAAGAAGGACTAAGAAAGAATGGCATGTCTATCAGGAAAACTAAAGCAAAGATTCCTGTTCTTGTAATTACAGATTAATTAAAAACGGCCATCATTAAAATTGATGGCCGTCCTTTTTCAAATCGTCCTGACTATTCAGGTTTTGCGATCTGATCTTCATGGGAATCATCATCAATCACCCCTTTCTCCGGGTCGCCATCCACCAAATCCTCAAAAGAATATCCTCTACGGCAATCTTCTCCTTCCAATTGATCACAGCTGAAGGGGACAATAAACAGGCTTCGATCTCCATAATTCAAATAAGTACCTGTTCCTGATGATATATCATACTCAAACCAATACAACGATGCGGACTTTACAGCCTTATCAGAAGACTTAGCACTTGTAAACGCACTCAAAGAAACCGCTGCTACCACAGCGAATAATCCCAATAAATACTTTCTCATAACTTTTGATTTTAAGATGAAAAAACATTTGCCTACTTTTTTATACAGGTATTCGGCTATTCCTGCCGGTCAGGCTTGCGCTGGCCTGACCAGATTCTATTGCAACAGTTCTTTTATGTTTTCTTTCCACATACCAACCAAAGAATGCAAGAAAGGTCAATACGATATTCAGCACAAGATGCTGCTGCCAGCTAAGCGTTTCTATTACACCACCACAGCCACAAGGCAGTTTTTTCGCAAATAGCAACATGCCGCCGATATAGCCCGTAAAACAAAAAAGCAGGATGCCCGAAAACAATAATGCCTTCTCACGAGACCGGAGAATCAGCAAACCCGCAGCCAGCAACAACTCAACTGCTGGTATACCCCAGGCCAGTTGCCGGCTAAATGGCCTCAACCAGGGAGAAGACCTTAAAGCTATCTGGAACCGGTGCAGTTGTATGGCCTTACTCAATGCTGTATACACAAACAACGCAATAAGCGCGGCAGCAATAAGGGAAACAAGGAGGTGAATAGAGTATTTTCGCTTCATGAGATAAAGGTTCACCTGCCATCCAGGAAAAAGGTTCGCTCATAAAAAAAATAAGTTCGCGAACAGGCCACTTTCCTTTAAGTGTACCATCTGCGAACTTATTTTTCTTTCTTACGAATGAATTTTACGCTGAGGTTTTGTATATCCAGCCAAAGAAAAGATCACACCGCAAACCCTGCCGCCGAAACCAATTCCTTCACCCCCTCCATTCTTCTTTCTACCGGCCTCGCTCTCACTACAGCCAGGTCACTCACATTCTGCCCAAGGAATAAAAACAATGGCGGGTCTTCCTGCTCTCCTACCAATAACAACGCCATCGCTGCTTTCTCCAGTTCCATCACACTGCCGTCTCCCTGCAGCGGCAGGTCCTGTATTTCTTTAATAGGCCTGTAATCCGCAATTTTTCTTTTGGGAACAACCAGCAAATCCGGAGCTGTAAAACCTGAACGGAAATAAGCCGGCACCACCACCGTTACATCTATTCCAAAAGGACGCACTTCTGCCGCCAGCGATTCCGAAAACCCCAGCACAGCCAATTCCGTAGCACGGTAAATGCCAAATCCTTCCTCCTTTACTCCCGTAAATCCTCCACTGAGCATTCAGAGGAATTGCTGTATTTTTAGTTTGTTGACCTAAACTAATCATCCTTATGCATGATTCCTTCAGTGTTTATATCCTCATGTTGCTCATTATCCTGTTCCTGGTAATGCTGGCTCAGCGTCTGAAAATTTCTTACCCCATTATATTAGTGCTTGGTGGATTGGCATTGAGTTTTTCTCCCTGGTTGCCGGAGATCAAGATCGATCCTGAAATGATCTTCATCATTTTCCTGCCGCCTTTGCTATATGAAGCTGCCTGGCAAACTTCCTGGAAAGAACTCTGGAAATGGCGGCGCGTTGTTTCCAGTTTTGCTTTTCTTATCGTGATCCTTACTTCCGGTGTGATCGCTATCGTATCAAGTAACCTTATTCCCGGTTTCACCCTGGCACTTGGTTTTCTTCTTGGCGGTATTATTTCTCCACCCGATGCCGTGTCTGCCACCTCGATTTTAAAAGGTATAAAAGTCCCCAAACGGCTTATCTCCATCGTTGAAGGAGAGAGCCTGTTGAACGACGCTTCCAGCTTGATCGTATTCCGCTTTGCCATCCAGGCTGTGGATTCAGGTGAATTCGTTTTCCGGGATGCGGCTATCAGTTTTTTTGTAGTGATCATCATGGGTATTCTCACCGGTATTGCCATTGCCCTTGTATTCTATGCGATTCACCGCTGGTTGCCTACTACCGTTAACATTAATATCCTGCTCACGTTCATTGCCCCCTATGTTATGTATATCGTTGCAGAGCAATTACATTTCTCGGGTGTGCTGGCTGTAGTAAGCGGTGGCCTCTTTCTCTCCCATCGCAGCCACCTTATATTCGATCATCGCAGCCGTATGCGGGGAGAAAATGTTTGGTCCACCATCGGCTTTGCCTTAAATGGTATCGTATTCATGCTGATCGGGCTGGAACTTCCCGTTATTGTCGCCCAGTTGGGTGATACCAGTTTATACGATGCCATCCGCTATGGCCTTATCATTACTGCCGTATTGATCGTAATACGGCTTCTTTCAACGCTCGGAGCTTCACTCTTCACACGTCTCATCAGCAATGTGATCACTACCGCTGAAAGGAATCCTGGCTGGCGCGGCCCACTGATCTTCGGGTGGGCAGGTATGCGCGGTGTGGTATCATTGGCAGCAGCATTGTCCGTTCCCATCTATATGACCAATGGTGCTGAGTTTCCTCAAAGGAATCTTATCCTGTTCATTACTTTCATCGTTATTCTTGTTACACTCGTATTCCAGGGGCTTACATTACCCTGGGTTGTAAAATGGGTGAACATAGAAGACCCTGATGATAAAACATCAAAAAGCCAGGAAACGATCATTCAGAAAAAGCTGTCCATGGCCGCATTAAAAGTATTGAATGATAAATACCCTGATATCGCAAACAAACATGAGATACTGCAAAATCTGAAAGCAAAGCATGTCAGTCATCTGAGGCTATCTGAAAATAAATTGGCCGGTGTGCATGATACTTTTTTAGAAGGCGATGAATTCCGGAACGTAATGACAGAATTGATCAGCGAGCAAAGGGCGATTCTTCACGAGCTCAATAAGAAACAGGAAGTGGACGAAGACATCATCCGGAAATATAATGGATTACTTGACCTCGAAGAGGAAAACTATAGTGTGCGCTTCAAAGACGAATAGAGATCAATCGTTACCGGTTGCCAGATAATGTTTCAGATCTTCCAGATCGTACATCTCAGGCAATTGAAACCCATTTATAAAAACAGTAGGGGTTTTAGAGATCCCAATCCTTTCACACCAGGAATTCATTGCTCTTAGTTTAGGCTTTTGAGCAGATAACTCCTGGTCAAGCGTGTACCTGGTAGAAAATAAATTATAATCTTTATTACCGGAAAGATACCAGTCATTCAAGGCCTGCCGTAGCTGACATTGGCCGCCATTTTCCGCAATAGTCATCAGATGAGCCACCGGCAAGGTTTTTTTGTCTGTCACTTCACCAGTAGCAGTAAATATTATTTGCATGCAGATCTGATCATTATCCTTCATCATCTCGTCCAAAGCTGCATGGGCTTTAGCACAAGGCCCGCAATAAGGATTGCATACTTTGACGATCTTATTACGTGCATTAGGGTCTCCGATCAAAATCCCCAGATTGTCCGGAGCTTCTGAAATCTGTTTTTGTTTGAGCAATAATGTTTGAAATATATGACCATTGTTCTTAAGGCGCGTCAGCTCCATTCTGCTTTGTCTTAATTCCTTTGAGCTTTTCAAGGCAGTCAATAGCACAAAAATCAGTAACGCCGGCAAGCTAAAGGATAGTAGCAGGATAACCCAATCATGAGTTATCGCCGATAAAGAAGCAGCATAAGACAATGCGTAACTTTCTGTAAAAACTGTTATGCTGAATTGAGTAATAATGGCCAGCTGAACAGCCAGGCACAGCAAACACCATTGTTTCACCACTCTCCATTGGTAAAGCAAAGAAAACACGACATATGGCAATGCTAAGAAGCTTAACCAACTGAACAGGAAAATGGTCCTTATATTAGCAGCCCCGCTTATCAATAGAAATAAGGTTGTTCCGCCAAAATATACAAACCCTATCTTACTCCAGCTTATTCCTCCGATAGAAGATGCTCTTGAGCTAAGCACTGCGTTGCAACTTATCTTCTTTCCAGTCGGGCAAAAATGTTTCAATGCCCAATTGTCCTCACCCAGCTCATATTGGATCAGTAAAGCACTAAAGAATGCGCCGCCCAACGAAGAAATCATGAAAAGAGAATATGCCCATATATTAGTGTTTCCTGACAGAAGACCGGCAATACAGCCTATCAGGATAAGCAATGGTATAAACAGGATTCCCAATATTCTCGCTAACGTTATTTGCCTTTCCTTTTTTTTATTGGTCTGAAAATCTTTTTCACCATGACAACTTTCCCCGTCTACAAGCAGCACTATCCGGGAATGCCATCTTTTTATAAATTCTTCCAGTACTATCTTTTGCAGACCGGGTTGATGCGGGTGAAAAAAGAAAACCCCTTCTTCATCAACCCGCGTTACAATTATTAATTCATCCTTATGACTGTTTACATTCCTGACATGCGCGACAAATGGTACGGGAAATTCCAAAACATTTTCAATAGTCGCCTTCACCGGAGCTGATTCAACTCCATAACTTTCGAGAACATCACTGAAACTTGTGAGCATAGGATAATCCGGATGCTGCTCCATTGACCTGGATAAACCACTTTTCGTTGCCGGAACATGCAGCAAATCAAGAAGTTTTTTCGCTACCAGGATCACACTATCAGTGTTGTTTGACTGGAAGATCTCGGTCAGATTCATATAATTAAAGTGGTTTTAGCTGGTTGATTATATATGGACGTCATTCCTGTATTTTATTCAGGTCAGCCTTATCTGTTTTCATTTCAAACAATGATTTTACCAGGCATCCATCTCTTTCATAAAAGTAACTATTCCTTTTGCGGCAGTATTTAATTGGAAAGCCCAGCTCTTTCATCTCTTTTAAATATTCGTTCAGCATGCTTTTACTCATACCGGTTTTTTCAGCAAAACTCAACTGATTCCCTGTCGACTTCCTTTTAATAAAGCCATCCAGTTGTTGCATTTTCCTGATATATCGTAGCAAAGACATAGTAAGAAAATTTTTTTGATGAAAGAATTGATCATTTCCCAGATACACTATTATGAAAGCTGCCAGCCAATGTCTGTAAGATGCTCATCTCTCCGGTAACTATTTCTACTGTACCGGTCATACCCTTTTTTAATGGCCCAGACCCGAGCTTCATCAATGCCCCAGTTTCTTTAAAACACACTTCTACAGGATATTTAGCTTCCCCTGTAATATCTGTTGGCACAACAGTTATAATAACTCTGAGCCTGAATGATTTTTTCGAGATAGGATCAAAAAAGCGTGCTAATACTGCCTGGCCTCGTTTTACTTTTTGTATATCATGAGGAGCTATAAAAACTGTTCCGTAAAAATCGCAGGAAGCAGGCTCATCGTTTCGTGTATGCTGTATTTCTTCTGAAGCAAACAAAAAGTCCCCCCTTACCACTTCTTTATAGCGTACGGCGACCATTAAAACAACAACAATTATTATCACAGATAAAAACACAACTATTGCCCGGATAAACATTCCAACAGGGTTTTTATTAATAATCTCATGGAGCTCCTGACTGTATATTCCCTGTTCTTTACTCTTTTGCATTTCAAAAAGTTTAGAGATCCTAAAGTGGTTCAAACTCCCAGTTCTAATTGATTCTTTATTAATTCGTAATAGTCGCCTTTTATTTCAGTCAACTGCCGGTGTGTGCCCACTTCAACAATTTTTCCGTTATCCAATACAATGATCTGGTCAGCATTTTTTACTGTGCTAAGCCTGTGAGCTACTACTACTACTGTCTTGTTCTTAAAAAAGCTATCGAGGTTCTGCATAATAATCCGTTCATTATTTGCATCAAGCGCATTAGTCGCTTCATCAAAAAAAATATAATGCGGATCTTTATACACGACTCTCGCTATTAAAATCCGTTGTTTCTGCCCCTGGCTCAGCCCGGTACCATCTGAACCAATCCGGGTATTGGGGCCCATAGGGAGTGTGTTTATGAAATCTTTTATGTTAGCAACTTTAATTGCGTGGTCAAATCTTTCAGCATTGTAATTTTCGTCGCTCAGCACAATGTTATTCGCAATAGTATCAGAAAAGATAAATCCATCCTGCATAACTGCTCCACAATTGCTCCGCCAATATGCCGGGCTGATATCATCCAGATCGGTTTGTCCGACCTTAATGCGTCCTTTCTCAACAGAATAAAACTTTAATAATATCTTCAATAAAGTTGTTTTCCCACTACCACTTGAGCCTACAATGGCTGTTGTTTTTCCTTGAGGGACCAACATATTAATATTGTCAAGAACCCAGCTATTATCGGATCCCGGGTATTTGAAAGAGATCTGTTTAAAAGACAGGCTTCTATTTGATGGAAGGTGTTTTGCAAGCTCTTTTTCATCCGGCTCTTCATCTTCCAATTGGTGCACTTCGTTTATTCTCTCCAGGCTCATTCTGGCATCCTGGAAAGATTGAAAAAATTGCACATATTGCTGTATTGGATTATTCAGTTGGCCAATGATATACTGAATAGCCAACATGCCTCCAAGAGTGAGTTGTCCTTCAATGACTGCTTTTGCTGTAAAAAAAGTGATCACAACATTTTTTACCTGGTTGATAAACATCGCCCCTCCTTGCTGTATCTGTAATAATGAAAGAGAGCTAATGTTTAGTTTGAACAATTTCACCTGTTCCTTTTCCAATTCCCATCGCCTGATGCGTTCACAATTGTTCAGCCGTATTTCCTGCATGCCATATAAAAGTTGTATTGTCAGTTCCTGATTAGTAGAAGATGCTGAAAATTTTTTAAAATCGAGGCTCCGCCGGGCTTTCATGAACAGGAATATCCACAGAAAATATAAAAGGCTTCCTGCCAGGAATACACCAAAGACTACCAGGTCATAGGAAACAATTACGAAGCTGAAAACAATAAGGTTGGTAAAAGTGAATACAACGCTGATCGCTGGTCCAGTCAGGAAGGATTCTATTCGCTTATGGTCTGACAGCCTTTGAAGAACATCTCCTGTCATCCTGGTATCGAAATATGCAAGTGGCAGCTTCATCAATTTTATCCAGTATTCAGAAACCAGGGATAAATTGATACGGGTGCTAACATGCAACAGGATCCAACTCTTTGTAAAATCAACCACGGTGCTGCCAACAAAGATCATCAGTTGCCCCAGTAGTATTAAATAGATAAAATTCAGATCACTGGAAGCAATCCCTGTATCTACTACGGCCTGGGTAAAAAAAGGTATCACTAGCTGAAGAATAGTGCCTATGCCAAGGCCAAGCAGCAATAGAAAGAAAAGGCGTTTATACCGGAGAAAATAAAGCAGAATGTTTTTTAGTTTTATTTTTCCGGGACTGTCCCCATTAGTCTGCTGGAAGAAATTGGCCTGCGGCTTCAGTATTAGCGCCACTCCGTTAGATCTTTGCCCGTCAGAAACCCAGCCATCAAGAAACTCATCTTTGCTATAAGTAATCTTTCCCCGGGCGGGATCACATACGTAAATCTTATTCTTCGATATCCTATAAACAATAATGTAGTGATCCTGCTTCCAGTGCACAATGCAAGGCAGTGTAACTTCAGCCAGCTGAAGAAGATTTATTTTTAGCGCTACAGCCCCGAAACCAATTTGTTCGGCCGCTTCACTAATGCTTAAAAGGGTTGCTCCCTGTTTTCCTACGTTACACTTTTCCCTTAAGAATTGAAGAGGATATTTTCTGCCATAAAATTCAGATATCATTCGAATGCATGCAGGCCCACAATCCATTGCATTTGGTTGTTTATGAAAAGGGAATCGCATGTATAATAGCAAGAATGGTTATAAGGAAATTACAGCATTATTAATTTAAAACCCTTCCCGATAAAATGATTTTCTTTAATAATATTCCAAAACCGAATATGATAAGTGTTAAATACTAGTCGATCATAATCGAAATGCCTTATTTTACACGCCGATCAATATATTAGAGCGTCAATCTTGCAATCAACAATATCTGTCGCGGGCGCAACGTATAATTGCTTTGTGTAGTAGTATATCCATCCGTATAGAATGAATACAATTGTTTTGTATTCAGAAGATTCTGACAACGTAATTCGAAATCTGTTTTCCTTTTCTTAAATGCTGTAAACCGGTAGATGATATCAAGGAATTGCTGGCCCTTCATTGACGCCTGCCCAAAACTGTAATAATCAAACCTGGTAATAAGTACATGCCTTTCAACAGGAGTTATATTTATTTCCAACTTATGATCTTGCCATACAACATTACGGGCCGGCTCATTTTTTCCCGATCTGCTGCGTATAAAAGAAAAAGAGCTATTGTAACTGGCAGATAAATGTTTTGAGACCGTACTGATGATACCAGGCTGGACCTGGAAACTCCTGTTTTGTAAATGCAAAAGGTTTTGATTAAGTACCCGCTTATATGATGAGAGCAGCATAGTTCCCCCCAGTTTTACTATAGTATTGATCTCCGGGATTATTTTACTGAAAGCTGCCGTAATCCTTTTTCTCACCTGGGCATTTGGATTCAATAATGCTTCCACGGCGCCTGCTCCGTCTGGTGAGATGTCAATGTTATACAGAATATTTGTCCGGCTTCGTTCAAGGCCAAAGTCAAGGTTCATCCAAAACCCACTTAATATATTTTTATACTCAATTCCGGCAATACCACTCAGTGTTTTTGTGTTTGCAAAAACCTGGGGATATTTTGTAATTGTCCGGTAGTTGGAAAGAATATAGGAAGGGTAAAGCGTGGAAGGGTCAGTTGCGAATGTATCTGTCTTGGATAATGTTGAATAAAATTTTAAACTATTCTTAATCCTAAATTCCCCATATAACGAGGGTTGAAATATAAGCTCCTGCTTGCTCAGCTTAGCCTGGTTCTTCATGCTTAAATGCATCAGCTGCATTGGAACTCCCAGTGAAACGTATCCTTTCTTAAACTCGTAACTGCCATTAAATGCTGCATAGCCTGCAAGCCTTGTAAGACGTAATAAGTTTTGAAAAGGAGTATCAAGCAATTTTATATCTCCGGTCGTATAGGTTGTAATTCCACTATTTAATTTTATACTGGAAAAAACGGCACCCAATTTTGTACTAAGCACAAAGTTTTTCATACGCCTCGTAAACGATACGGAGTTGTCTGTATTGAATCCTGAAGATCTGATCCGCTGGATGGCCTGATCATATTCAACAGCACCGTTTAACAGTTCCGCAAAGGGGCCTGGTGACACCAACAGGCGTTCAGGGAGATTGGAATAATTGAAGATACTATTGAATGTAACCACTTGTTTCTTTATTGGTCTGGTTACTGTCAGCCTGTTATTTATAACAAACGGTTCATTCATATTTTGCTGACGGACCAATAGCGGACCCCGCTCTAAATTGCCGGTGTTTCTTACCCAGCTTGCATTAACCGTCAGATTATTCCTGAAAAAAAATGCTTTCACATTTTTCTCCACTGCAATATTGCCCAGGAGCTTACTGATGTTAAAGGTATTTTTCTGCTCTTCTGAAATGGTAACCGGTGCTTGCCCCTCGGGATAGATCACTGAAGTGGTTGATGCGAACTGTTTCTGATGATCATTGATATAAGCAAGATTAAGCTTGAATATCCAGTCATTATTCAACTTCTTTAAAATATTACTGCTTACCTGGTTCAGATCGTTATCAAGCCATCGCTTGCTGTTGAATGCAGGAACAGTGGTGCTGATGATGTGACTGATACCGGTTAGCCGGAAGCCATTGTTATTGCTAAAGGTCCCTCCTACCTGCATTGACCTGAGCTGCTCCGACTGATCATCGCCAGTATTATTACTGGCAAACGAATGGAGCATTTGAAAATCCTTTTTGAAGATCAGCGGTGTCAGTTTTATGTGTCTGAGAAATGGTGAAACACCGGCACCCACTTCCAGGTTACCAGCAACAGCATATTTTTTGAGCTTCAGATTAATTGTTGTTTGATCTGATGGGACAAGACTATCGAGGGCTTTAATGCGCTGATCATTCTCTATCACCTGCACCCTCGAAACTGCATCAGCGCCGAGGTTATTGCTGATCATTCCATACTGGGACTCCATCAGGTTAAGCCCCTCTACGGTCAACTGCTGAATAGGCCTGCCCTGATAATAAATTTGCCCATTGGCTGCCACATCAATGCCGGGCATCTTCCGTAAGACATCACTCACAACCCTGTCGTTGGCATTCTTAAATTTGGCAACATCATAATTAATCGTATCCTCCTTTACATAAACAGGAAGATTTTTGACCATTACTTCAGGCAATTGGATCGAATGGCTATGTAATGTGAAATGGATAGTCGTTGAAAGTTGAGCCTTCACTATTGTTGATACAGTTGCATATCCTACATAAGAAACTTTAATAAAAATGGAATCTCCTTCGGCAGCAGACAGATTAAGTATATAGGCTCCGTTGACACCTGTGATGGAAAAGGCTTTGATAGGGCCGGAGGGTTTATTGCCTGTTGATGTAACATTTACACCAGCTACCGGCTTACCCAATGAATCCGAAACAATTCCCTGAATTGTGATTTGCGCATTAATATGACCAATACCAAATAAAAGCCCTAAAAAAAGAACTGAGCACTTCAGCATGCTTTATAGTTTAAGGGCTGATCTTTTCTATCCAGTTATTTTCTTTCTTTGCCCGTTGCTGATAATATTCTTTTTGTTCATCAATTTGATCCTTAAACGTTAATCCATATTGCTGCTCTACTTCAAAGCCATTATCGTAGCTACTTTTTAAAAGAGAAAGAAACTTAGACTTACTGGTTGAAATAGACTCCTTATTCCTGATCATGTCATCATAATAAGTATAAGGTTTATTCTCGAGGCTAAGGAGAGAGAAGTTCCAGAAATTTCTTGAATCACTGACCTGGATAATGAGACCAGGCAAACCGCAAAACTTGTAAGGCCCGTCACTGATAGGCAATTCAGCAGTAAACCAGGCATTCCAGGTCCTGTTCCCGAGTTCACAAACGGCTTTCTGGCAAAAATAACCGGCAATTGTAGCAGTGTCTTCTGTTATTCTCCATTTAAGGTCAGCTTTATTTTCAGTGTAGTTGAAAATAGGCGCCTGCACTGCCGCTATCCGATCGTAGGTTAATATTTTGTCTTTTTCTTTAAATATCCTGTAATCAATATAATAGTCAACAGGGTAACCTGTTTTAAACCTGAATTTTCTTCCTCCCCGTTGCTGATCAAGAAATTTTGCGGTATCCCTGTTCAAATTTCCATAAACACCAAAAACAGACCCTTCCTTGCCAAGCAAAAGAGCCATTTTTGCTTCCTTGATAGTTGGATCTGTGCTGTCTTTCTGATAAGTTAATTTATAAACGACCAGATGGTCATATATTGTTGCGTTCGTAGTAGTAACCTGATGCGCCTGCTCGGGAACCACCCCACCCAAAAACAGCGTAAAATATATGATTGAAACAATTTTAGTCATAGGTGCATATTTTTAACTGGTCGCCTCCATGATCATTACAAATTAAATCAAATTAATAAATGCGCCAAGAAAAACAACCCTTTCATACGGAGTAAACGTCTATGATCTATTATGGCTACGAATAAACTTATCCTGGTATATAAAGCAGTTTATCAGAATTATTAACATCCTTTAAAATCTATATACCAGGATAAGTAAAAACCATTACTCGGTGACTTCAACACAGCAATCAGACTCATTGCTTTGACCCCCGCGTGTTGAGCAATACCTTTCACAATCGTCACAATTGGCTGTGCCAACAGACCCACCCTGCATGCAAGCACATGAAACTCCGAAATTGCTGTATTTACCAGCTCCGCCGGAAATACTTCTGATCTGGTCCTTGGAAAGGATCTCAACGCCGGCCATTGAGGCCAATTGTTGCTTCAGTTTTTTCATTATTGTTTTTTAATAGTTAATAATACTGCCCTTTAAAGGCAGGCTTTCTTCCTGTTTGCCATGGATCAACATGAAGAAAACATCTTTCAGCATTCTTATATAATAAAAATACAAAAGCGATCTATGATTGACTTTTACTTAACAACACAGTGCCTTATGCAAAAACTGTAGATTTTCAGGGGTAGCTAATACCGTACTTTGCTGGTATGAATTTGTTTGAGCTGCTTCTTTAGATCAAAATTAAAATCATCCAGTCCAATATAATCAGATTAAAGATTTATTGAGGCAGAGGAGTGCCAGCCTGTAATTGATAAGAGATGATGGAGGGATCACTTTCAAACAGCAATAATAAAAGCAAGTCCTAAAGGTCAGGAGCTCCTGAACACTGAAGGCGCATATCTGTTTGCTTCCTGAAAAAATTATTGAAATGCGCTGGGTCTTCAAATCCCGGGCAGGCAAAATCACTGGCTGATCTTAATGCAATACCCTACACCTGACAATTTTAAATCAATTGGGGAATAAGCCCATTATCAATAGTATGGACTGATCATAAGATAAACGACCACGCCAGTAACAGCCACATACAACCAAACCGGCCAGGTGATCTTTGCCAGCTTACGGTGCCTGGGCCATTCGCCGATCAGCGCCCTGTAAGCTGTAAACAGAATAAAAGGAAGGATAATACCCGCCAGCGGGATATGCGTAGCCAGAATGATATAATAAACCCATCTCAATGAACCGACACCGGCTACTTCTTCATCACTCAACACACCATTATGATCAATATCACCAAACTTTGTTTCGCCAGCAAACAGATGATGACAGATATAGCTTACCAGGAAGAGTATCGACAATATCATCGCTGTCATCATTATACTCTTATGTGTCAGGTATTGCTTTCTTTTAACAGCTACTAATGCCGCTATCAGTAATATTGCCACCAATGAATTGATCACGGCATTTGCTTTAGCAAAAAGATGGACATCAAAGCCCAGATCAACTTTTAGTTGAACACGACTCAACAATACTACCGCAGCAAAAACAATAAACGAAAAAGCGACGATCAGTACAGATGCTTTTTTGTCATTCCTTTTCCAGGCTGGAGCTAACATCTTTTTTCCTTTTTTGAATGAAGAATATCAATAATCCCACACCGATAATTGCTGCTATAAAAGCCACTCCCATGATCTCCAGCTTCCCAGCCAAAAAACTCTTACGCCTGGGATCTTTTTCCATGCTGAGAAAAATAATATCACTTGATAGCCTTGCAAGATCAGCACTGTCGAGCCCATGATAATAACCGCGCACGTGGCGGTTGGTATCTATCAGCACAAAATAATCAGAGTGTACAAAATCGGTATCTATGCCATGTCCATCAATAGTACCCAGCTTCATTTCCTGGATAGCCATGTTATAGATCGTGTTCCGGTCGCCCGACAACAGCCACCATTGTTCAGGATTGATCTGGAACCGGTCGGCCCATTGTTTCAATCTTTCTACTGAGTCCCTTTCAGGGTCTATGCTGAAAGAAAGGAAATGAAGAAAGTCAGGTGTTTTATCTCCTACCCTTTGAGCATTGGTAATGGATTGTTGCACCCATTTCATATTGCGGGTCATGGGGGGGCAAATGGTGGGGCAATGGGTGAAAAAGAAATCGGCCACTACGATTTTGCCCTTGAGCTTTTCCCAGCTTATTGAATCGCCTTCCTGGTTTACAAGTGCAAAATCTGCAAGACGGTGCCAAACCGTATCAGTCATTTCCTTTCCCCTTTCCGTGCGGTTAATAACAGAGTCGGCATAATAATGCCGGGGCATGGCGATGGCAGATTCGCTAAAGCCTTTGACCACGAAATAACAAACCAGCGGTAAAAGTGCCGCCAGCAGGATGGCATATAGAGCAGTTTTATTCAAATCACTTCATTTTAATTGCCGGCTATGCGGGAGCCGGGCCGGCCTGCGCGCGAAATTATTCCATTTTAGGCCTCGCAGGCACGAATGATACGGTAATATTTCTGTAAAACATGCCTAACATAGTTGGTCAGCATGGAAGTATCGCCAGGAACGAAAGGCTAGTTGTACATGCCGGACATAAAAAAATCACCGGCTTTATCAACATAAGCCGGTGATTCAATATGATATAAATAAACCTATGCGTTATTGTTTTCCCGGCTTGGGCTCTTCCACTTTCTTTTCCTCTACGTGATGTTTTGGAGTAGTCGTTTCCTGGAAATGCTTATCATAAGTATTTCGCAAGTCCTTGTAAGAATTACCATCAATGATAAATGCTGCAATAAACCAGATGAACAACATCAGAGGAACCACAATGGTCATGATCATATTACGGATCTCATCACCCAGGTGCATAAACACTGATACAATGTAATATGCTTTCGCAAGGGTAAGAATACATACCACCCCTTTAAAAGCCAGTACCAGGTAAGCATTGGGGTCCGGGCCTTTATGGATAGTGTAAATAATAAGACCGATTGCCAGCTCTATTACTGTGATCACAGAAAGCAGGATCGTTGTTCTCTTCACCTTTTTGCTGAACTCTGTATCAGACACATGGTGCTGAAAGGTTATCTCTGAAGATGCTGATTGATGTTCCATCTCGTTCAATTCGTTTATTGTAAAATAAGTTTAAAGCTGTTTAGATCAGGTAGAAGCAAAGGAATACGAATACCCATACCAGGTCTACAAAGTGCCAGTACAAACC
>DATAJQ010000075.1:0-1524 GCA_036262095.1 Chitinophagaceae bacterium
TTTATTTTAATCGGATAAAAGTATTACTTATAAGGCGTCGTTCAAACAGAAACTTTTGCTAATATGGATAAGTGGTCAGCGGGGCATCACATAGCTTTTCACATCGTCGCCGGTGATATTCTTGGACGATAAGATGACGAGACGTTCCACTACGTTGCGCAATTCGCGGATATTTCCCGTCCAGTTATATTCCTGCAAGAGCTTTAATGCATCTTCATCTATTCCTTTTTTAACAATTCCATAATCAGCACAGATATCTTCAAGGAACTGGTCCACCAGCACGGGTATATCATCCCGCCTGTCGTTGAGGGAAGGAACATGAATAAGGATCACGCTCAAACGGTGATAAAGGTCGAGGCGGAAAGCTTTTGCATCCACTTCCTTTAAGAGATCTTTATTGGTAGCAGCGATCACTCTTACATCCACGTTGATGTCTTTATCTGCACCAACACGGGTGATCTTGCCTTCCTGCAGTGCACGCAGCACTTTCGCCTGGGCGCTAAGACTCATATCGCCGATCTCATCCAGGAAAAGAGTGCCTCCGTTGGCCTGTTCAAATTTTCCTATCCTTTGTTTGATCGCAGAGGTGAAGGATCCTTTTTCGTGACCAAACAGTTCGCTTTCGATCAGTTCGGTAGGGATAGCAGCACAATTCACTTCCACCAGCGGACCGGTATTGCGATTGCTTTTTTCATGCACCCAACGCGCTACCAGTTCCTTACCCACCCCGTTCTCCCCGGTGATGAGGATACGGGCATCAGTGGGTGCAACTTTATCGATCGTGTCTTTGATTTTTTGCATTGGTGCAGAACTGCCGATCATTTCCTGCACACGGCTCACTTTGCGTTTCAGCACTTTGGTTTCCGTTACCAGGCTGGTGCGTTCCATGGCATTGCGGATGGTGATCAGCAAGCGGTTCAGATCAGGTGGTTTCGAGATATAGTCGTAAGCACCTTTTTTTACAGCTTCCACAGCGGTTTCAATATTGCCGTGCCCGGATATCATAATGATCGGGATATCAGGATTGATCTCGCTGGCCTTCTGCAGGAATTCGATCCCGTCCAGCTTAGGCATTTTTATATCACATAGAACAAGGTCGAAGGTCTTTTCCTTGAATTTCTTCAGTCCCTCTTCACCATCGGATGCTTCATCCAGCTTATAGCCTTCAAACGAGAGAATTTCGGTCAAGGTCTTACGGATCGCCTTTTCATCATCAATGATCAGTATATCAGCCATTAAATCAGGTTTAGGCGCAAAAATATGGAAATCGTTGGCTTAAACGCTGACCGTTGTTCATTGACCGTTGACTGGCAATATCCATAACAAGCAAAATAGCTCTGCTGACAATCGGTCAACGAACAACGGTCAACGTTTAACGGACTAAAAAACAAAGAGGCCGGATAGAAATCCAGCCTCGTTTTTAAAATCCAATATCCTATGAAAAACCATTACAAAGATGCACTTTTAGATGCAAAACGCTGCATTATCTGAGAAAAAAATATTAAGCGTAAATCTACGATTTGT
>DATAJQ010000076.1:0-1533 GCA_036262095.1 Chitinophagaceae bacterium
AGCCGGTTAGAGCTATTTATCCACATTTTTCAGATTAATTGCGTCTATGATTCCTTGTAAACCAACGGCCACAAAACTGACACTCTTTATACTCTCGCTCGTCGTTTTTACTGCGTTTAATAAAGTTTCGGCCCAGGATGGTAAGGCACTCTTCCAGGCAAAATGCCAAAGCTGCCATAATATCTTTAAGGACCTGACCGGTCCCGCCCTGATGGGTCTTGAAGAAAGACATACATGGGCTGACCATAAGGAGCTGCTGGCCTGGATCAACAATCCTGGCGGTTATATGGCCAAAGACGCATATACCACAGGTCTGAAAGCGAAATTCGGCTCTGTTATGACCGGGTTCCCGGATATTACACTTAAAGATGTAGACGCGATCGTTTCCTATATTAATAGTGAAGTGGCTAACAGGAATAAAAAGCCTGAAGGTGGTGGCGAAACTGGTGAAGCAGCAAGCCAAAGCAGCAGCCAGAATGCCGTGATCTTTGGTGTTATCTCCCTTATTCTCGCCATCATCGCCCTGGTGCTGATGCAGGTAAACAGCAACCTGAAAAAAATGTCTGACGATGCTGAAGGCATTGAAAGACCAGAACCTGTTCCTTTCTACCGCAATAAGGTCTATATCGCTATGGCTGCGATCTTCTTCTTTATCGTCGGTGGTTATTTTGTTACCAAAGGGGCAATCGGATTGCAACGCCAGACCAACTACGAACCTAAGCAACCTATCTATTACTCACATAAAGTTCACGCCGGCATCAACCAGATCAACTGTCTGTATTGCCACGGCAATGCCTGGGAAAGCAAATCTGCTGCTATTCCTTCGGTGAACGTATGTATGAACTGCCATAAAGCTATTCAGTCGTACGAAAAAGGTCCAAAACTGTATGACCAAGACGGCAATGAGATCAATGGTACTGCCGAAATTCAAAAACTTTACAAATACGCTGGTTTCGATCCTAAAAATGCAGCTGCATGGGATCCTTCCAAAGCCAAACCAATTGAGTGGGTTAAGATCCACAATCTCCCCGACCACGTATTCTTCAGCCACGCACAGCACGTAAGAGCTGGTAATGTTCAATGCCAGACCTGCCACGGCGAGATCACTGCAATGGATGAAGTGAAACAAGTATCAGAGCTGAGCATGGGCTGGTGCGTTAACTGTCACCGTCAAACAAAAGTTCAGTTCAACTACGACAGCACTAAGGGGAACCAATTCTATAGCATTTACGAGAAATTCCACAACGATATCAAAAACGGTAAAATGGACAGCGTGACTGTGAAAGATATCGGCGGCCTCGAATGTCAGAAATGTCACTATTAAACCAGAATGGTTTAACCCGCCGGAGCTTTAGCGTAGGCGGGTAAACAGAAGCACAGAGTAAGAATAGTAATTTCAACAAAACAGTCGGCGCTACCATAAATAAACGCTGGCTGCTAACTCAGATAAATATGAGCCAAAATAAGTACTGGCAAGGTTTCGGACAGGTCAATGACCCGGAAAATTTTCAGAAGAAAGTGCAGGATGAATTT
>DATAJQ010000077.1:0-3558 GCA_036262095.1 Chitinophagaceae bacterium
TGCAATAAGCTGGACCATGGCCCAGCAAACCAACAATAAGGAAGAACTGGAAAGAGAAAGAAAAGACATCCAGGGCGAGTTGAAAGAGATCCAGGACGTATATAACAGGGTGAAAGGTGAAAAGAACCAATCCCTTGCCCAGTTGAACATGCTCAAGCGTAAGATCTCCCTGCAGGAACGTTACATCACCAGTATCAACAAAGAACTTAAGATCATTGACGACGATATGTATCTCAGCAACCTGGAAATATACCGGTTGCAGAAACAATTGGACACGCTTAAATCACAATATGCCCGCACCGTGGTGTATGCGTATAAAAATCGCAGCAGCTTCAACTACGTCAATTTTATTTTTTCCGCTACCAGCTTTAATGATGCAGTCCGCCGCATTTCCTATCTGAAAAGCTACAGGGCTTACAGGGAAAAGCAGGTGAATACCATTCATGAAACGCAGGAACTGATCGCTAAACGCCAGCAGCAGCAACTTGTCAGAAAGCAGCAGAAGAATGATGCATTGAAAACGCAGACAAAGGAACGGGAATCACTGGCTGAACAACGCCAGGAAAAAGATCATATCGTATCCGGGTTAAAATCGCAGGAGAAAGATCTGCAAAAACAAATAGCTGTTAAGAAAAAACGCGACAGGGATATTCAGAATGCTATTGCAGCAATCATCCGCCGCGAAATTGAAGCAGCGAAGAAAGAAGAGACGGCAAGATTAGCTTCTGCCAAGAAAGCAGCCGAAGAAGAAAAAGCAAGAAATGCGTCTGTAACGCCTACGCCTGGTAAGCCTGCTGCAACCAATCCTTCTGTTGCAGCAACAGCACCTGCCAAAAAACCTGAAAGTTATCTTGAGCTGAATGCAAAAGATATTGAGCTCGGTACCGATTTCGGCAACAGTCGTGGAAAACTTCCCTGGCCGGTTGATAACGGATTTGTGAGTATACCTTTTGGCCCTTATACTATTGAAGGCACCAAACTCAGGGATGATAATCCCGGCCTTACCATCGGCACCCGCTCAGGCGCTCAGGTAAAAGCCGTGTTTGATGGAGTGGTTTCTGCCGTTCACAATTATGGTGATGGTGCAGCGATCATTATCAGGCATGGTAAATATTATACTTCTTACAGCAATCTCTCCGGCGTGAACGTATCTAAAGGCGCGACTGTAAAACGCGGACAGGTGATCGGCCGTGCCGGCGATTCAGATGATGGCTCCAGCGGAAGGATTGACTTTATGCTGATGATCGAAGCAAAGAATGTGAACCCTGCTCCCTGGCTCAGGAGGTAGCAGGCTGAAGAAACTGCTCATACAGTTTCTCATACTGCGGCACGATCGTATGTATATCGAATTTTTTTGCATGCACCGCTGCCCTTTCTTTAAAACCTTTGAGCGTTTTATCGTCTTTAAGAATGGCTAAGGATTGCTGGCTCATGGTCATTACATCGCCGACATTGGCCATATAGCCGGTTTCACCATTGATATTTATTTCCGTTAAGCCGCCTGCATTGGTTGATACTACCGGCACTCCTGCTGCCATCGCTTCCAGTGCTGCCAGGCCAAAGCTTTCATAATCGGAGGTGAGCAGGAAAAGATCAGCGATAGCAAGAATGTCTTCCATTTGTTCCTGCTTGCCCACAAACCTGATCTCATCACTGATATTTAATTCCCTCGCGAGATCTTCTGCAGTGGAGCGCTCAGGCCCATCGCCAACAAAAAGGAGCTTGGCCGGAATATGCTTTTGTACTTCATTGAAAACCTTCACCACATCCTGCACGCGTTTTATTTTACGGAAATTGGAGGCATGTAAAAGTATCCGCTCTCCATTGGGCGCGATCACTTTCCTGAATGCATCGATCGGTTTGCGGATAAAGCGTTTTACATCCACGAAGTTGTAAATGACCTCGATGTCTTTTTCAATACAGAATGTTTTAAAAGTTTCATCACGCAGGTTTTTCGATACAGCAGTGATACTATCGCTTTGGTTGATCGAGAATGCTACAACCGGTGCGTATGTTTTATCCCTTCCCACGAGGGTGATATCGGTGCCATGTAAAGTAGTGATCACGGGTATATGCTTTCCTTCCTTCGCCAGGATCTGCTTGGCCATAAAAGCCGCTGAAGCATGGGGAATGGCATAGTGCACATGGAGGAGGTCCAGGTTATTGTTCTTGATCACATCCACCATAGTGCTGGCCAAAGCCGTTTCATAAGGAGGATAATCAAAAAGCGGATAGGTGGGTACCTGTACTTCGTGATAAAATATATTGGGAATGAACCCGGATAAACGGACAGGCTGCTGGTAAGTAATAAAATGGACAAGATGGCCCTTTTGTGCCAAAGCTTTGCCGAGTTCTGTTGCCAAAACACCGCTTCCGCCAAATGTAGGGTAACAAACGATTCCGATACGCATTATTGTGATTGTAGATTAAAATGACCGCCCGAGAGCGCTGTCCGTTGCTCATTGTCCGTTGACCGATCGCAGGAACTGCGACTGAGAGTTCATCCGGTTAACGAGCAACGGACAACGCCCCATAGCACCTAAGTTAACAGTTTTAAGGCACTAAGGTTTGACGTTTATCTTAAATCTTTCTTCCTTGCCCTTTAACTTTTATCTTTAAGCAAAAAATTCTACTGCAATGCGAGCATTTCTTTTTTTACTAAGTTTTTTATTAGTAGCCCAAATCCTTCCGGCCCAGGATGATTCCCTGATGATCCGTAAGATAGCCGACGAGATACTTCAGAACAGTAAGGCCTATGAAAACCTCCGCGTGCTTACCAAGCAGATCGGTGGCCGGCTTGCTGGTTCACCCGGCATGGTGAAAGCAGAAGCATGGGGTGCTAAGACCATGAAAGAATCAGGCGCGGCCAATACCTGGTTGCAGGAATGCATGGTGCCGCATTGGGTGAGAGGCGGTAAAGACGAAGCAAGTGCAGAATATAACAATGGTAAAAAAGTAAAAAAAACCCTCGATATCGTAGCCCTGGGCAATTCCATCGGCACCGGCCCTAAAGGATTGAAAGCAGAAGTAGTGGAAGTAAAATCATTTGCCGATCTGGAAGAAAAGAAAGACCAGGTTAAAGGAAAGATTGTATTCTACAATTATAAGTTTAATCCAAACTTCGTTAAAACCTTCAATGCCTATAGCGATGCAGTAAAATACCGCGGACAGGGCCCAAGCCAGGCTGCCAAATACGGAGCCGTTGGCGTGATCGTTCGGAGCATGAGCCATAGCACAGATAATAATCCGCATACAGGTTCTACCCGTTACGATTCTGCATATCCCAAACTGCCTGCAGTAGCGATTGGATTAAAAGACGCTGATGAACTGAGTACGTTGCTGAAAACAAAACCTGTTAGCGTATCACTGAAAACAAATGGACATTTTCTTCCTGATACCATCGGTCATAACGTGATCGGTGAACTGAAAGGCAGCACTTACCCCGATGAGATCATTACCATTGGCGGCCACCTCGATAGCTGGGACAATTGTGAAGGAGCGCATGATGACGGCACCGGTTGCGTACAAACGATGGAAATACTGCGCAGCCTTGTAGCG
>DATAJQ010000078.1:0-2805 GCA_036262095.1 Chitinophagaceae bacterium
GGGTATAATTTTAATACTGGGTAAAATGCCTAAAGTAAAAACGAATTCCAGTGCCAAAAAACGTTTTAAAGTAACCGGCACAGGAAAGATCACTCACCAAAAGAGTTTCAAGCGTCACATCCTGACGAAAAAATCAAAAAAGCGTAAGCGTAACATGCGGATCGATGGCCTGGTAGCAAAACCAAATATGGATTTTGTAAAACGCCTTTTGCGCCTGAAATAAGCCTATGGCTGTTCAGATTTATTCTTAAAACTCTTAAACTAATTAGATATGCCTCGTTCAAAAAATGCTGTTGCCTCCAAGGCCCGCAGAAAAAAAATATTAAAACAAGCCAAAGGTTACTATGGCAAACGTAAAAACGTTTTAACGGTAGCTAAAAACGTTGTAGAAAAAGGTATGACCTACATGTTCGTAGGTCGTAAGCTGAAGAAAAGGGAATACCGCACTTTGTGGATCGCCCGTATCAATGCTGCTGTACGCGCTGAAGGTCTGACCTACTCTGAGTTCATCAACAAACTCCAGAAAAAAGGTATCGAGCTGGACCGTAAAGTACTGGCCGACCTCGCCATGAACAATCCTGAGACTTTCAAAAACCTGGTTGATTCCGTTAAATAAGTTTATCCCGGACCTTGATCCGGGACCAGACCCGGATCGAAACCCGGGGAAAGCTTTACAAAAGCATAAAATAAAAAGACCGTCCTGCGAAACCGGGACGGTCTTTTTTATTTCAGAAAAATATATTTTTGCTTGTTAAAAAAAATGGGATACCCCACATAGACTAACCCTCCCGTTGTAAATGAATAATACTTATAACGACCTTGTAAAACAAACCTTCAATTTTCCCCAGGAAGGCTTTGATGTAAAAGACGGTTACCTTCAGTTCAACAACCTTGATATTAAAGCACTGATAGATAAGTACGGCACTCCGCTGAAGCTTAGCTATCTGCCCAAGATCGGGATGCAGATCAAGAAAGCAAAAACCATGTTTGCCACTGCTTTCAAGAAGCATAAGTATGAGGGTAAATATTTCTATTGCTATTGCACCAAAAGCTCACATTTCAGCTTTGTGGTGGAAGAAGCGTTGAAACATGATATCAATCTGGAAACTTCTTATGCTTACGATATTGAGATCATTAAAAAGCTGTACGAAAAAAAGAAGATTACCAAGGATATTCATATTATCTGCAACGGCTATAAGCAGAAAGGATATACCCGCCGGATCGCCAGCCTGCTTAATTCTGGTTTTCAGAATGTGATCCCGGTGCTCGACAACAAAGAAGAGTTGAAGGAATATGCCAAGTCTGTAAAAGTGCCTTTCAAACTGGGGATCAGGGTAGCGGCGGAGGAAGAGCCGACTTTCCCATTCTATACCTCCCGCCTGGGCATCCGTGCAAAGGATATACTTGAGTTTTATGTAGACCGGATCGAAGGATACGAAAGCAAATTCCAGTTGAAAATGCTGCATATCTTCCTCAATAAAGGTATTAAGGATGATATCTATTACTGGAGTGAGCTGAACAAGATCATCAACCTGTACTGCCAGCTGAAAAAGATCTGTCCTGAACTGGACTCCATCAATATCGGCGGCGGTTTCCCGATCAAACATTCTCTCGGTTTTGAATACGATTACCAGTTTATGATCAATGAGATCGTTGGTAATATCAAAGTAGCCTGCAAAAAAGCAAAAGTTCCCATGCCGAATATCTTTACTGAATTTGGCAGCTACACAGTAGGGGAGAGCATGGCGCATATTTATAGTGTGATCGGGGAGAAAGTGCAGAACGACCGGGAAAACTGGTACATGATCGACTCATCCTTTATTACCACACTTCCCGATACCTGGGGCATTGGAGAGCGCTTCCTGATGCTGCCGATCAACAAGTGGGATGAAGAATACCAGCGCGTGGTGCTTGGAGGCATCACCTGCGACAGTCATGATTACTACGATTCAGAAGAGCATATCAATGAAGTGTTCCTGCCTAAAATAAATAATGGCGAACCATTGTATGTCGGCTTTTTCCACACCGGTGCTTACCAGGACCAGATCAGTGGTTATGGCGGCATCAAGCACTGCCTGATCCCTTCGCCCAAACATGTTATCGTTGGGTATGATAAGAATGGAAAACTGGTAGACTGGCTTTATGCGAAGGAGCAAACAGCACAAAGCATGCTGAAGATTTTGGGATATGTAAAATAGCCGGTGGTCTTTAGTTGACAGTCGATAGTCAAATCCTTCCGATGTCATCCACGTCCTGATTTAGGGAACATATAAGTTTAAAAGCCGGGTCTCCCCAACGTTGGGGAGACCCGGCTTTTCATATATTGTACCTGCTGATTTTTCTAAACCAGGGCCGTGATGACAATGGTGGGAGCCTTACTATCTTCTCCTTCCATAAGCATGACCACGCCCCCTGTTCCAGTCGTTATACTGTGGGTATCTCTTGTAGGATTTGTGTATATATTTTCTGTCGAGGTAATACCTGTTGTCGTAGCCCCTCCAGTATATCCATCCGCTGGGGTTACGGTAATAATACCGCCCGTCGTGATAACGGTTGATGACCATGCCAGGCCCTGCAGTTATAATAAGCGAAACGGAAGTGTGGGGCGGAGGCGGGGGATAAGGATCATAATCATACCGGGTAGTAGAACAACTGGTAATTACCGCCGCTACGGCCACTAAAACGACCGCTTGTACAATTCTTATTCTTTTCATGATGAATGAATTTACTTTAGGACGGAAATAATGATACCGGGTTCACTTAAACAATGTTAATATGCGTTCATTTTTCATATTGTTAACAACC
>DATAJQ010000079.1:0-3284 GCA_036262095.1 Chitinophagaceae bacterium
GTTATTTACAACGCCAGTGGTCAGGTGATCGGTACAACTACATCTGGAGTTGATTCTATTCCGGCAACTACCTGGGCTTCTATGTATGCTGCTTATCCGGAGCTTTTCCCTAATGGCCGTGCAGCGTATAAAGCTTATCCAAACAACGTAGCAGCATTGTTCAACACTGGTAGTCTGATGGAACACTCCATTGGCCTGAATGGTGGTCAGGGAAATACACTCTTCAATGTAACGCTTTCCCGTACAGACCAGGACGGTTACATTTCCAACTCTTCTTATAAGAAAAACAACATCAGTGTTGGCGGTCAAACTGCAGTTGGCAACCTGACGATCGGCGCAAATATGGCCTACACAAGATCTACTCAGGTTGGTGGCTTCATTGGTCAGGCTCAGAGCTTCTTATCACAGTGGGGCCGTACTTACACAATGGCCCGTAACTGGGATATAGTTGGTTATCCATCTACAACCAGATCCGGCGTACAGATCGGTTTCAATGATGGCCAATACACGAACCCCGTATGGGCAGCCTATCACAATGTGATTACTTCAACAGATGACCGTATCGTTGCAACCTTCAGGGCTTCTTATAAATTTAATAAATGGATCAGAGCTGATATGAACGCTGGTGTTAACAGCTATGCACTGTTCAGGGATCAGATCATTGATAAGTCTTCTTACGGAAGTGCAGATAACGTTCTTGGCACTCTCACAGAAGTGGTGGCCAAAAGGCAGGAGATCAATGGTAAATTCATCGTTACTCTGAACCCGAAACTTTCAACTGATTTTTCTTATGACTTTCACGTTGGTACTGAGATCAGTAACCAGGACAGGCGTGATCAGCAGGTATATGGCGTTGACTTCGTTATTCCCGGCCTGTTCAACCTGAGAAATACCCGTCGCCAATCATTTATCGATGACAGCAGGTACAAGCAACGGTTTGTTGGTTTTTTTGCTGACGCAACAGTCGGGTATAAGAACCTTGCGTTCCTGACTGCTTCTGCAAGAACAGATATCTCTTCAACGCTTCCTGTTAAAAATAACCAATATTTCTACCCTGCATTCAGTGGATCGCTGATCTGGTCAGACGCCCTTAAACTTAAAAGCAGCTGGTTCGATTATGGTAAACTCCGTGCTGGTTTTGCACGTGTAGGACGTGATGCAGGTCCATATAATATTGATCCTATTTTCAGTCTTAACGCACTGGGTTTTCTGGGTCAGCCATTGTCTACCAGAGGTGGTACGGCGTATGACCCGGATCTTTCACCAGAGTTTAGTAATGAATTTGAAATCGGTACTGATGTACGTTTCTTCAAAGGAAGACTTGGATTGGAAGTAACTTACTACAACAAGACTTCAACTGATCTGATCTATAGCATTACCTTGCCGAACACAACCGGTTACACCAGTTTCTACACGAACCTGGGTAAGATCAGGAACGAAGGTTGGGAAGCTTCATTGAATGTAATCCCTGTTTCAACAAAGGATTTTGTATGGGATGTTCGCGGGATCTTCACTCGTAACAGGAATACTGTTCTCGAGCTTGCTCCTGGTCTGATCCGTTCTCAGCTTGGTGGCTTTAACTGGATTGAAGCTGGTATGCCTTATGGTTATCTGCGCGGTTCATTCTCTGCCCGTTCTGATGATGGCCAATTGCTGATCAACCCTACTTCAGGTATGCCTTTCGCTGATCCGAATCCTGGAAAGGTAGGTGATCCCAATGCTAACTATAAGTTCGGCATCACTAACGGATTTTCTTATAAAGGATTTCACCTGAACGTACTTTTTGATGCAACTATCGGCGGTGATTTCTATTCTGAAACTATCAATAACATGCTGGGTCGTGGTGTGACAATGGATACTTACGACAGGGAAAAGAATGCTGTAATCTCTGGTATCTATGGTAATCCTAACCAGGTTGCAGGCCCTGACGGTCTTAATCATTACGTTCCGCTTCTTGATGGTGGTGGAAAAACCATCCGTAACCAAACAAGGGTGACTACTAACGATCTGTTCTTTACAGCTGGTACTGGTGCGAGCTTTGCAACCAATGGCGCATTTGAATACGCTGTATGGGATGCAACTGTATACCGCCTTAGAGAGCTGAGCCTTGGCTATACACTACCTGTATCGGTAGCAAAAAAAATCGGAGCTTCAGCTATCACTGTATCACTTAATGGCCGTAACCTGTGGTTCCTTGCACCGAACGTTCCAAAATACACGAATTTCGATCCAGACATGAACTCAGTAGTTGGGTCCGGTACACAAGGTGTTGAAACAGGTGGTGCTCCAAGTACAAAAAGATACGGTGTCAACTTAAACGTAACCTTCTAATCATTAAGCAAAACTTCAAGTATGAGAAGCACATATAAAATATATGCATTAGCGTTTTTCTCAGCTTTCCTTGTATTGGGAAGTGGCTGTAAGAAATATCTCGATGTGAACCAGAACCCGAATGACGCAACACCCAATTCAGTGACACTGTCCATGGTATTGAGTGCTGCTGAGCGCAATATTTCGAATAACCTGGCTCTCGGCTCAGGCCTCGGCACTACCATGGGTGTGTACACACACCAGATCACAGGGCGTATTGGTGCTGACAGGTATGGTGCAGGTGAGTCGGGCTGGAATGGCCTTTACAACGCAATAGCCAATCTGAACGTAATTATTACTCGTGGCACAAATGATGGGCTTTTTGTTTATTCAGGTATTGCAAAAATCCTGAAGGCTTATACAATGAGCATGATGGTAGATGTATGGGGTGATATTCCATTTTCCGAATTTGATAAATTTGCTGAAGGTATCACCCAGCCAAAATTTGATAATGGCAAGGATATTTATCCGCAGCTCATCCAACTGTTGGACGAGGGGATAGCTGATCTTAATAATACGGCGATCAATCCTTTGTTGCCTGGCAATGATGATTACATTTATAAAGGTAATAGAGCCAAGTGGATCAAGGCTGCAAACACCATCAAGCTGAAAATGTATACACAGATCAGGCTTGTACAGAATGTAAGTGCAGAAGTGACAGCTTTACTTTCTTCACCTTCTACACTTATCAATGCCCAGTCAGAAAGCTTTATGCTGCCTTATGGACCAATCGGCGCAACAGATGACAGGCACCCTGCATTTGGTGATTACAACGCAACTCAGCGCGGTGGTCAGTTGTTCAGCCCATGGCTTTATGAGATTATGAAAGGAAGGAACCCGAACATTCTTACAGGTCTTGCTGACCCCAGGGTTCCCTATTATATCTACAATCAGAAATCAGCGATTGGCGGATC
>DATAJQ010000080.1:0-6661 GCA_036262095.1 Chitinophagaceae bacterium
TTCTTTTTCTTTTGCCATCAGTTCTATATGGTTTTAATCCAGGAGGTTACCTCGGTTTTTCCCGGATTCCCAATCGGGCAAATATACCAAATAGGCTTTTGCACTATGGATTTGGAGTTATTAACAACTGGGGAAAAGAAAAAACCGGATGATCCCGATCAAATATTTGTATATATTTTAATCAGTATATGTCTGGTTTTGCGGGCATTTTGACAGTACAAATTTCAATAAAACCCGGTCAAATACCGTTTTTGGGGGGTAGATTACAGTCTGGATTAGATAGCCATATCATAAAGCCTGTTATCTTTGTATGAAATTTATTATCCTGGGGGTATGACAATGATACCTTTATGGATAGTTAGATGCTGTCTGATAAGCACCGTAAATGGGCTGCCAGGGAAACACCTTTAATACCGGCCGTGAGAACCAGGAGCGCAGTGTTGGCGGATAAACATTTCAAGGAATAAAGATTGTTGATCAAAGCCGCTGACCGTACCGGATTAGGAAGTTAACTCTGAAAAAATTTTATAAACCGACCACCATCCAATGCCTGAAGTAGTGAGAAATACTGTCATAAAGCATCTTACGCTCAGCGATCTTTTGAAAATAGCAGGTGAAGGTCCCCAGCAAAGTGGCCTGCATGTGTTTTCAAAGTCGGCAAAAAAGCAGGATGGTCATATCCGGTACCCTTTCCGGGCAGACGCTTTTTTTATTTTTATTGTTACTGAATCTTCCCTTCATATAAAACTTAACCTGTTTGATTATCACCTGCAGAAAAATGATCTGCTGGTGATCGGCCCCAATACGGTCCGCCAGTTTATTGGCGCCGAGGATGGCTGCTCGCTTACAGGTGTAATGTTCACCCCCGATTTCCTGATGCAATCCAGCATCCCCAAGAAGTATTACGGGGCTTTTGATTTTTTTGCCGCAAGCGGCAGTCCCCATCTGGGGCTGGAGCAGGCGGAGGCAGATGAACTGATGGAGTTGATCGCCCTTTTGTACAAAAAGAATCAATCTGCCGGTGCTGCCGGAGAATACCAGGATGAAGTGGTAAGGCATCATTTTATTGCCTTCCTGTTTGAACTGGCATCGCTTCATCGCAAGTACCATGCGGAAGAAAAAATCAAGCTTACACGGAAAGAAGACCTCGTAAAAAGGTTTTTGAAATTGCTTCCTGAACATACCAGGAAGGAAAGAAGCCTTCAATTTTACGCGGATCATCTATTCGTGACACCGAAATATTTATCACAAACAGTGAAGGAAGTATCGGGGAAAACAGCAGGTGAGTTCATCGACGAAATGGTGATGATGGAAGCTAAGGTATTATTAAGCGATTTATCTTTGTCTGTCGCTCAGGTTTCAGAAGAATTGTTTTTCAGTGATCAGTTTTTTTTCAGTAAATTCTTCAAGAATCATGCTGGAATAACCCCCAGTGCTTACAGAAAAACCTTTTAAACGGACCAGGAGCAGAAGGATTGTGTGCGTATGAAAGAGGGATTTAGACATATTAAAGAGCGTTTTAGACATTGGCAGGCCCGTGAACTATGTTCAATTTTGCGTAATTTCACGCGAATAGGGTTCCTGCTTTAAACTGCAATGGAATACTTGGAAAAAAATGCATAAAAAACTACAGCAAAAGGTCGCGTCTTTTCAAGATGCAGAAAAAATCAGGCAGCAAGGCATTTACCCTTATTTCCGCGTGATACAGTCGGGACAGGATACAGAGGTTATGCTGGAAAACAGGAAAGTATTGATGTTTGGCTCTAATTCTTACCTGGGCCTTACCAATCATCCTAAAATAGTGGAGGCCGGAAAGCTGGCTGCAGACAAATATGGCAGCGGTTGCGCCGGGTCCAGGTTCCTCAATGGTACACTGGATATTCACATAGAGCTGGAAGAAAGGCTGGCAGCGTATACGGGTAAAGAAGCAGCAGTATTGTTCAGCACAGGTTTCCAGGCCAACCTGGGTGCTCTTTCAAGTTTTACCGGGAGGAATGATTATCTGATCATCGATGAATATGATCACGCTTCCATTATAGATGGTTGCCGTTTGTCTTTTTCAAAAGTGATCAAATATGCACACAATAATATGGCCGACCTGGAAGCCAAACTGGCTCTCCTGCCTGCCGACAGTCTGAAGCTGATAGCTGTAGACGGCATTTTCAGCATGGAAGGTGATATTGTGAAGCTGCCCGAGATCGTGCAGCTGGCAACTAAATATGGTGCAAATATCATGGTGGATGATGCACATAGCTTAGGAGTGATCGGTGATAAAGGTGCAGGCACTGCCTCACATTTCAATCTCACCGGTGAAGTGGACCTGATCATGGGCACATTCAGTAAATCACTGGCATCACTGGGTGGCTTCATAGCAGGTAATAGTGATGTGATAGACTTTTTAAAACATAAGGCCCGTTCACTGATCTTCAGCGCCAGCATGACGCCAGCCTCCGTGGCAAGCGTGATCGCTGCGCTTGATCTGATCCAGAGCGAACCCGAGCATATAGAAAACCTCTGGTCAAATACCAAGTATGCAAGCCAGTTGTTGAAAGATTGCGGTTTCTATACCGGTATTACCGAAAGCCCGATCATACCGGTATATATCAGGGATAATGAAAAGACCTTCCTGCTTACGCGCATGCTGCAGGAGGAAGGCGTGTTTGTAAACCCGGTTGTTTCTCCGGCAGTACCTTCTGATGCTTCATTGATCCGGTTTTCATTGATGGCCACGCATACATTCAGCCAGATCGATTTTGCGATCGAGAAACTGAACAAGGCCGCAGTGAAGCTGGATATAAAAACGGCCCTTCAAAACCAGGAATTATGATTGCCATTGTGGAGGTTCATACCCCGAAACAATTAAAATTATTTATAGATTTTCAGCATGATCTTTATAAAGGGGATAAGAATTATGTACCGGAGCTGTTCATCGCGCAGCGCGATATCCTGACGCCGGGAAAGCATCCCTTTCACGAACACTCCAAAGCCCAGTTGTTCCTGGCTTACAAGGACAATGTTCTGGTTGGTCGCATCGCTGCTATTATGAATAATAATCATAATAGTTTCAACAAAACCAAAGATGGTTTTTTTGGCTTTTTTGATGTCGTGGATAACCAGGAAATAACCCTGAAACTTTTTGATGCAGCCAGTGAATGGTTGAGAAAACAAGGTGCGGAAACGATCGTTGGCCCCACTAATCCTACTACCAATGATGCCTGCGGATTGCTGGTTGAAGGCTTTAATTCTCCTCCTGTGGCCATGATGACCTATAACAAGGAGTATTACAGCCGCCTGATCGAAGGCGCAGGCCTGACCAAACAGATAGACCTGCTGGCCTACGACCTCCCTACTGCTGCAGCGGATGAACGTTCGGTAAAATTACAGGAAGCTCTGGAAAACCGGCTGAAAACCAAAGGAATAACTATTCGGCCGATCAATATGAAAGACTTCGCCAATGAGGTGAGGAAAGTGAAAGAAGTATATAACTCTGCCTGGGATAAGAACTTAGGTTTTGTGCCGGCTACCGATGCGGAGTTTAATTACATGGCCAAGGACATGAAAATGATCCTCGACCCGAAATTTTGTTTGGTCGCCGAACATAATGGTACGTTCATCGGTTTCGCATTGGCGATACCGAATATCAACGAGATCTTGCGTACCATACCCAGGGGACGTTTACTGCCTTTCGGCATATTCAAGCTGTTGTTTGGCCTGAAAAAAATAAAATATGTAAGGGTATTGGCCCTCGGAGTTGTTGAAGGATACCGGAAGCTGGGGATTGAGGCTTGTTTTTATGCGAGGATCATCAAAAGGGCGCAGGAACGCAACCTGGACGGCGGAGAAGCTTCCTGGATACTGGAACATAACGAAATGATGAAAAAAGGGATCGAAAGCATCAACGGAAAGGTTTATAAGAAATACAGGATTTACGAAAAAGCGTTATGAAAGAAAAAGTATTGATAACAGGCGCCAGTGGTTTCATCGGGTTCCACCTGATAGAAGCTGCCCTGGAAATGGGACTGGACGTGTGTGCTGCAGTGCGACGCAACAGCGATGTCCGCCACCTGCAGGTGCACAATATCCAGTACTGCTATCCTGATTTCAATGACGTGGAAAGCCTGAAGAATGAACTCGAAAAGTCCGGATGCCAATACATCATTCATGCATTAGGCACTACCAAAGCCGGCACACAGGAAGATTACAATGCCATCAATGCCGGTTATACTTATAATATTGCCAAAGCTGCGGAAGCACTGGGACCTTCTTTTAAGAAACTGGTCTTTATCAGCAGCCTGGCAGCACTGGGGCCTTTGAGTGAAGCCTCTGAAACGATCACTGAACAGACCCACCCCCACCCTGTTACTGCCTATGGCAAAAGCAAGTTACTGGCAGAACAGCAACTGGCCACTCTTTCTGTACCATATGTGGTGTTAAGGCCGACAGCTGTATATGGCCCGAGGGAGAAAGATATTTTTATCATGTTCCGGACCATCAAACGCGGATGGGAACCTTATATCGGGAAGAAGGAACAACAACTGAGTTTTATTTATGTAAAAGACCTGGCAGTGATCGCCATCAATGCCTTGTTTAATAAGAGCGCATCAAGGGATGTATTCCATGTATCGGATGGAAAGTCTTACAGCCGTTACCAGTTGGCTAATTCTGTAAAGGCTTTTCTGCATAAGAAAACAACCAAAATACATTTGCCTTATTCAGTAGTAAAAGGATTGGCATTTATACTGGAGAAAACATACCGCTTCATGAATGCAGTGCCTGCGCTGAACCGTGAAAAACTGAATGAACTTACAGCATTGAACTGGCATTGCAGCATTGAAAAGGCAAAGAGGGAATTGGGTTTCACGCCTGCTTATGACCTGGATGAAGGGTTGCAGGAAACCCTGGCCTGGTATAAGCACAATAATTGGATATAACACATTTAATATACTGTTTTAAAACAACCAACATGAGTCAGCAAATACGGAAAGCAGAAGGGAAACTGGGCATATTGACACCCGGGATGGGCGCCGTTGCCACTACATTAATGGCCGGTGTGATCGCCATCAATAAAGGACTATCAAAGCCGATCGGGTCGGTGAGCCAGATGGGCAATATCCGCCTTGGGAAAAGAACTGAAAACCGTAACCCTCTGATCAAAGACTTCGTACCTCTTGCAAATTTGAAAGATATTGTGTTTGGTGGCTGGGACCTTTATGAAGATAACGTGTATGAAGCTGCTGCGCATGCAAAAGTGCTGGACCCACACCTGTTGCTTCAGATCAAACCAGAACTGGAAAAGATCCGCCCGATGAGAGCGGTATTCGACAAGAAATTCGTAAAGAACCTGGACGGCACTTATGTTAAAACAGGTGCTACCAAATGGGACCTGGCCAAACAGGTAATGGATGATATCGAGAATTTCAAAGATGCCAATGATCTCAACCGCGTGGTGCTGGTATGGTGCGGTTCAACTGAAATATTCTTTGAGGCATCTGAAGTGCATCAAACCATTGAAAACTTTGAGCAAGGCTTAAAGGATAATGACCCGAACATTTCTCCCAGCATGATCTATGCTTATGCTGCGGTTAAACTGGGTGTTCCCTTTGCAAATGGCGCCCCTAACCTGACAGTGGATATTCCTGCACTGGTTGAGTTGTCAAAACAAACTAATACACCTATTGCCGGTAAGGACTTCAAAACAGGACAGACACTGATGAAAACCATCCTTGCTCCCGGCCTGTCTGCACGAGCACTGGGCGTGTCTGGATGGTTCTCTACCAATATCCTTGGCAACCGCGATGGATTGGTGCTGGATGATCCGGATAATTTCAAAACAAAAGAAGTTTCCAAACTGGGTGTGCTGGAAGATATCTTCAAACCTGAAGACAATCCGGACCTCTATGGCGATATCTATCACAAAGTGCGTATCAACTATTATCCTCCACACGGAGATAATAAAGAAAGCTGGGACAATATCGACATCTTCGGATGGATGGGCTACCAGATGCAGATCAAGGTAAACTTCCTTTGCCGTGATTCTATTCTTGCAGCGCCGGTAGTGCTGGACCTTGCCCTGTTTATCGACCTGGCCAAACGTGCAGATATGTCCGGCATCCAGGAATGGTTATCATTCTACCTGAAATCACCGCAAACAGCGGAAGGTTTGAGGCCTGAACATGATATTTTCAAACAACTGATCAAATTGCAAAATACACTTCGCCACTTAATGGGTGAAGACCTGATCACGCACCTGGGACTGGATTATTACCAGGAGCTGGTAGACATATTATGATCAAAGCAGCAAAAGCCATAGCCACCTGCGGCATCGGTTATATGGGGAAAGGAGGCGGAAGCGTGGCGGCCGCAGCGTATTGCGTGGTATGGCTATTGGTTGCAGAAAATATATCAACAGTATGGTCAATCGTTCTGGCATTGGCCATACTGTTTCTAGGTACATGGAGTTCTTATAAAGTGGAAAGTGGATGGGGACACGACAGCAGTAAGGTGGTGATAGATGAAGTGGCAGGTATGATGATTACTTTGTTGTGGGCACCTGTGGATATAAAATATGCTTTGGTAGGGTTTATCCTGTTCCGCTTTTTTGATATACTTAAGCCATTAGGTATTAAAAGCGCTGAAAGGTTGCCCGGAGGATGGGGAGTGA